>CAZCOP010000024.1:2752-16971 GCA_964499825.1 uncultured Candidatus Bathyarchaeia archaeon | reverse complement strand
ACACCCATAATCCCGGCTGCGGCTAGGCCGTCGGCGTCTAGGTGGGACTCTACACAGATTGTTTTCCCAGCCTCGACATAATCGGATATTACCCCGGCCGTTTCAGTTATATCCATAAGGAGAGAATCCAAACCTTCTTTCTCAACCATAAGGATCCCAATTTCACCTTAAGGAGACCGCTGAGGGAGTATACTTCCAATCTGGCGGTAGGATGCCCTTCCTCTTGTAGTACTCAGCTAGACGGCGGATCTTGGACTCAACTATCTGGGCAGCCCTCTTATTGTGTTTATCCCCTCTATGCTTCTCTAAATGTGCATGGAGGCGGGCTGCCTTACGGAGCAGCATCTCCAGATCCTCCGGTATGGCTGGAGCTAAGCCATTCTCCCTGAGTATCTGGGTTATGCTCTTCCCAACTATCGGCTTTACGAGGGGTATGCCATACTGGTCCCTGAGGATTACCCCTATCATACTCGGGTTATTACCTTTCTTAGCCAGTTTTATGACTAAGGATTCAACCTCCTCAGGTTGGTATTTACACCAGAATGGCGGTCTCTTTGTTACAGGTCTAGTCTCGTGTGAACGTCCCTTCTCCTTCTTAGGCATACATCGCCCCCCTAAGGACCATCCGACCTTCTCTCGATACTCAATCTAATATTTAAAGATTCGCTAAAGTAAAAGGTTTTCAATTCGACAAACCAGGTAATACCCCATAATTTATTAACTCGCACCTACATCTTTTAACCTGTAACCTTGGAGGCTTGATTGAATGCGATACTGCAGAAGCTGTGGTAGAGAACTGACGGAAGACATGAAGTACTGCCCCTCATGTGGGACGCCGACGGAGAAGAGAACGATCGAGGAGGTCTCAGTTGCAGCTGAGGATCTGGTGAAGAGAGTCAAGGAACTCATACGCGAGGGAAACGTGACAAAGATAATAGTTAAGGACGAGAAGGGAAAGGTCCTCCTAGAGATGCCGGTGACAGTCGGCCTCATAGGAACCGTTCTAGCACCATGGCTGGCGGCGCTGGGTGTGATAGCAGCCCTCGTAACAAGGTGCAATATAACGGTGGAGAGGAGAGAGGCTTAAAGAAACAACTCTCCCTCCTTATATGACGTAAACGTTGAGGATAGCATTAACCTTTAATCTTCCATCCCGGGTTGAGGAATGGGTTCATCCAGTCCTCTTGTACCATTCTGCGAATCTTCTTAAGGCTTTTGACCTGTGGGAGAGTCTGTTCTTCTCTTCCACCGTCATCTCTGCGAATGTTTTCCCTCCACCACCTTCCGGCTCGAAGATTGGGTCGAACCCGAAGCCCGAACTTCCTCTGGCTTCTGTTGCTATCTTCCCGTCCGCTATCCCTTTGAAGAGTCTTATTTGTTCCTCTGGACTGCAGTAAGCTACCACCGATCTAAACTGTGCTGACCTATCATCCGTATCCCTCATGAGTTTTAGTATACCCCTGCTCCCTATGGTTCTATATACATAGGATGAGTATGGACCTGGGAAACCGTTAAGGCTTCTTATGAAGAGACCCGCGTCCTCAACTATGAGGGGTAGATTGCTCTTCTCTAGGGCATCTACAGCTCTCATTCGGGCTATATTCTCTACGTCGTCGTCTTGGATCTCTATAGTCTTCAGCCTTAACATGGCGACAGCGATCTTGTATTCGGCCAGCACCCTCCTCGCCTCATTGAACTTATTTATGTTTCTCGTCACGAAGAATATGGCTTTACCCTTAAGGGGGTTCATTTAGAGCCTCTCCTCCTTCGCTATGTAGCGTCCTCTAGTCTCTATCTCACGTATCTTATGGAGAACCTCCTCAGCCATCCTCCTACCCATCACCGATGCGTATCCATCCATAACCGCCCTGAAACATTCCTCTGCGTATTGATGGTGGGCGCTTGTTAGGGCCCTCTTCATCAGGTGTAAGTCTACACCCCTTGCTTCGAGTTCCTTCGACCACTCGCTCAAGCCGAAATCGACGAAGACAACCCTATCATCGGGGGTTAAGATCATGTTTGATGTCGTGAGGTCTCCGTGTATTATTCCGTATTTGTGGAGTCTACCTATAAGTTCCCCTATATGACGAGAGAGCCTAACCCTATCCTCGCTGGAGAGTTCGCCGAGTACCTGCTTAACCTGCCTCCCTTCGATGAACTCCATAACTATGGTAGCCTCAACCGGGTCAACCATAAATATCACCGGCGTTGGAACGCCAGCTTTCTTTGCCCTACTTATTATCTGGGATTCATGCCTCGTCCTTCTGGTCCTTATATCCTCATCAAGCTCCGGTATGCGGTACCTCTTGGGTAGGCGGCGTTTAAATACGACCCTCCGGCCGTGCCAATCCTCGAGGTATAGACTTGCCTCGGCGCCCTTCTTTATCAACATGACGTGGATACCTCCTTCCTACACCCCTCAACCCAGGGGACATCCACCTCATCTAGGCGCCACTTCAACTTCACGAGGCTCTCCTCAATAGGGATCGTTAGGCCACATTTATACGCAAGTACGCCAGTCCACGCTATCATAGCCCCGTTATCTAGGGCGTACTCCTTCGGAACGACGCAGAACCTTGCATCATGCTCCTCGGATATCTGCCGTATCATAGACTGGAGCCTCTTGTTAGCAGCTACTCCACCTGTTAGTAGGACCTCAGGTTTCTCGGTGTGGGCGAGGGCCCTCTCTGTGACCTCTGTCAGCATGGAGAAAGCTACTTCTTGGAAGCTGTAGCATAGGTCCTCAAGTCGATACCTTCCTTCATGGAGCAGCTGAACCGCCGCCGTTAAGAGCCCGCTGAAGGATAGGTCCATGCCCTTAACCACGTAGGGTAACGGGATGAAGTGTTCACCCTTCCTAGCCAACTCCTCAACCAGCAATCCGAGAGGCTTCCCGCTCTTCTGGCTCAGGCCGGCCTCCCTAGCGAAGACGTCTAGGCAGTTCCCTACGGCTATGTCGAGGGTCTCGCCGAAGACCCGATATCTGCGAGCCTCGAAGGCTGAGATTATCGTGTTCCCCCCTGAAACGTATAGGGTGACGGGATCCCTAGCTCCATTTATCAACTTGCCTATCTCTATGTGGGCCACACAGTGGTTCACACCGACGAGTGGGACTCTTAAGTACGATGCTAGAGCCCTAGCCGCCGTTGCCCCCGTCCTCAGGCATGGACCTAACCCAGGACCTTGAGAGAAGGCTACCACTTCGATCTCGTTAGGCCTTATCCCCGCCTTCTCGAATGCCTCCGATATGACCCTCCCCGCAACCTCTGCGTGGTGTCTGGCTGCCTCTCTAGGGTGTATTCCACCCTTCTCTGGTATGTAGGCGCTTATCACGTTTGCTAAGACCTCACCTTCGGAGGAGAGTATCCCAACGCTGAAGTCGTCCGCTGTGCTCTCTATACCTAGACAGTAAAACTCCTCAGCCTTTTGAGGTGGCTTCTTAACCATTCCGAGTTCTCCCTCGTCTCCTCTCCGGATTGGTGATCTAATATTCTCGGAACGTAGATTTTTATGTGTTGGATCCCTAATATTATATGTGAAGTTTAGGAGTGCTTCCTATGCCCAAACGGAACGATCTCGAACAGAAGGCTCTCCAGTTAATTATGAATATGGGAAGCCGCGGTGTTCTGCAGTCTGAGCTTTGGAGGAAGATGAACGCCAGCAGTAGGGAGGGCTCCCGTATCTCGATCAAGCTGGAGAGTAAGGGTTTAATCTACCGTGAACGTGAACTCTACAAGGGGAGGTGGACATACCGACTATACTCAAAGAGAAAACCGATAACCATAGACTCCATATTTTCATGTCCATGCCTAACATGCCCCGACAACTCGAAGTGTGAACCTGGAGGAACGATCTCACCAAACAACTGTGACAAGCTAACCCAGTGGATACTTGAATCAGCCAGTAAAGAGGAGGCTGACCCTTCCAACCCCGGTGAATAGGAACTTGACCAAATCTTGGGCGATGAGGAGGAAGAGGGACTACTATTACAAGAAGGCTAAGAGAGAAAGATACCGTTCACGTGCAGCCTACAAACTCCTTCAAGCCGTGGAGAGATATAACTTTATAAAACCCGGCGATGTCATCGTCGATTTAGGGGCTGCGCCGGGAGGGTGGCTACAGGCGGCTAGGAAGGTTGTTGGTGAGGACGGATTCATACTTGGGGTAGACTTGAGAGAGATAGAGCCCTTCGAGGAGGAGAACATACACACGATTGTGGGCGACGTCAGGGAGCCGGACATAGTGAGGAGGATAAGCGCCCTACTACCAAGACCGGCAGATGTCTTAATCTCAGACTTATCGCCGAACATCTCAGGGGTTTGGGAACTCGATCATGCACGGCAGATGGAGCTTGCAGAGCGTTCCCTAGAGATTGCAACCTCCATCCTGAGGAGGGGTGGAAACTTCCTCGTCAAGGTTTTCCAAGGCGATATGCTAGGGGGATTCTTGAAAATGGTTAGGGAGCATTTCTTTGAGGTTAGGTTGATAAAGCCTAGGGCGAGCAGGCCCGAGAGCGCCGAGATATATGTTCTAGGACTGAATTATAGAGGGGAGGCACCACGATCCAGTTAGGATAAATGACATTCATTACCTGTTGAGTTCCCTATTCTGGGCGACCTCCACTATAGTCTTAACCGCGGTCTCTAACCCATTCAACCCGGAGATCAACTGGTGTATCTCCTTCATAACGTCAGTGCACTCCTTATTATTGAGCATCCTCTCTATAGCTCCAAGCAGAACGGCCTTCGTTAACGTCTCCTGGTCCAGAACCTCGGCTATACCCATCTCGGCAACTCTCCTAGAGTTATTTAATTGCTCAGTGTGACTTGGCGTTGGGATGAGTATCATTGGCTTACCGTAACAGATCGCCTGGGCTATCGTCCCGTGGCCAGCTTTAGATACCACAAGGTCGCAGGCCTTCAGGTACTCAAACCTGTTCGGAACCCATGGATATATGGCAACCCTCCCAAACCTAACCGGCTTAGGTGATGGATCAGGATCACCACAGGACATAACAACCTGGTAGTCATCAGGGAAATCCTTCAGGATCCTCCTCAACACATTAAGCAGATAAATACGCTCGTTCAAGGGTCCACTTATCGGGATGAATATTAATGGGAGGTCGTTATCTAGACCGAGCTTCTCCCTAATCTCTTCCTTACTCGGCAGACTATCCGGGTGAACTGGGAGTATCGGCCCAATTAGTTTGACACGTTTCTGGTATGACTTCGGGATCCTCAGGTTTCCGGCTGAGAGGGTACATGGCGGCGGGAAGTCGGGTATCATCAGGTGGGCCCCGCTGGTCCATATCTTACCTATCATCGCTAGGGCCCCTGTATCCACCAACTTCGCTAATCTTAGGAACTTCCTCCTTCTGGGGATTATTATCTGGAATTGGTTAAGTATGCACACGTCCGGTATGTGGAGCATCTTTGCAGCTAAGAGTGGTGAAACTCTTGAGTCTGAGACCACGACATCAGGCTTGAAGGCCCTTATGAACTCTATCTCAGCCT
Organism: uncultured Candidatus Bathyarchaeia archaeon; assembly: GCA_964499825.1. Lineage (GTDB taxonomy): Archaea > Thermoproteota > Bathyarchaeia > Bathyarchaeales > B26-1 > B17-G17. The sequence continues at coordinate 11,458 of CAZCOP010000024.1, read as the reverse complement.
CAACCTGCCTTAGCAGCGTGAAGGATGCGAAGAAGGGACCCGGGTTAACGACGGTCTGTCTGAAGTCCACGGTTCCGTCGGGTTTTACCATGAAGCCCATTGAGGGGGCTTTTACCAGTGGAAAGCCCTCTTGGAGAACGTAATCTATAGCGTCCCTGTAGGTTGAGAAGAGGACGTCAGCTCCCATCTCCTGAAGCCTTCTAGCTATCGGGACGCAACGCCCAGCGTGTCCGAGGCCTATTCCGCAGACCCCGAAGTATACCCTCATATCTGTTCATGCCTCAACGGTTTTAAGACTGAACCGTATAACGATGCCAACCTCTTCTAGGTCAATTATCTATGGTTATCCGTGATCTTCTTAACGATTTTGGAAAGATGGGAATTCCTCCTATCAGTAGAGGCGTATGTTTAAGAACTCACCTAGGTAATACATCACGATGAAGTATATGATCAGTAAAGCCGTAGCTATTATGAGGTTCCTAAACCACTTACGGCGGCTCCAGACTATACCCATCGGGAAACCGATTAGGAAACCGATTACATGGGCTAGGTAGCCTATGCCTCCACTCTCAAGGTATAGGGTAGCCACAACGTTATAGAAGAAGTACAAGATCGCCACGAGGCCAAGGGGCATGAAGAAGAACCATGAGAACTTTAGGGGTTTGGTCAACATGACCACAGCTATCAATGTGAATATCGCAGCTGAGGCGCCGAGCATCATAACCTTAAAGCCATAGAATGGAAGACTTAGGATGAATGTTAGGATCCCCCCAGTAAAGAAGGCAACCAGAACCTTCCTCGAGCCGAGCTCGTCCTCTACGGCTTTGCCAAATACGTATAGGAAAACCATATTCCCGGCGAGGTGGCCTAAGCCTGCATGGATGAATATCGAAGTTAGAACCGTCCATACGTAGCCCCTTATAAAGTTCTCCCCCTTAAAGATTAGTAGGGTGTCCAGCATCTCCCGGTCTATGTAGGGGTTTAGTATACTCATATCCGACTTTGCATACCAGTAAAATACGCTAGCTAGGATGCAGGCTATGATTAACCCAATTGTCCTCCTCATCCCCCAACATTCCTTTAAGGTTTACCTCTATAAGTCCACAGACATTATAAACCTACCTTGAGATGACATCTATTAAAAGGTTATTAATCATTTACCGGCCAGTTGACGCCCAATCCTCAAGGGTGTAATTAACTCCTCAGCTCTATAGGGGCTCCACTCAGCCGCCTTCTCAATGTAGCTTATTGGGTCCGTCTCCAATACGATAGCCCTGTCCACATCTAGGATGTAGATCACATGGAGGCGTGCATTCCTTATCTCCTCTAAGCTGACCGGTGGATTACTGTAATAGAGGTCACACAGCCCCTTTATCTCCATTATCTCATCCTCAGTCCTATACCTTGGGGGCTTCGTTAGGGCTGGATGGATCTGCATGACGTAATGGGGCGGGGCCGCCAGTCCGAACTTATCGGCGTATCCGCTGTATCGTGTTATCTTGCTGGCTATCCTTGCCCTTGAGTATGTAAGGGGATCTAAGGCGTGCTCCGGGGGGACGTATCCGGTTTCAACCTCGACGATTAGGGATCCAAAACCCTTAACGGCGTATATGTCGCATGAGACCCCGTCCAAGAGACACTCAAGTTTAACATCGTAGTTTGCTAGAATTAAGTATTTTGCGCAGACAAGCTCCATAACTGAATGGTTTATCTTGACCATGTTCTTCCTGTGGAGCTCGATCAGCCTATCCTTTAACCCCCTCAACTTCTCCCTTACATCCTCTGTTGAGTGTTGGCTCAACCTCTCAAAGATTAGGTTTATGTCATCCTCGAACTTACCCAAGGCATAATCCATCCGCAAATAAACTAAATTAATTAACGAAGAGGATTATTTAGTTTTCCATATACATAAGGTTATGGTAGCTGCAACTAAGAAGCAAAGCAAATATATATAGGATTAGGTAATAAGTTCAAACACTCAATTTTAGAAGCTCCGTTGCATTCCTCCAGAGTATGCGTTCCTTATCCTCTTCACTTATCTCAGCCTTTCTAACCCTATTCACGATGCAATCTGGATAGAAGAAGGGCATATACGTCCCGAGGAGAACCCTACCGCTGCCAATCTCGGCGCATAACCTCTCGACGGAGTTGAGGGTCACGGTTGATGCGAAGGATAATTCAACATATAGATTATCACACTCCCTGATCTGACTACTCATACCTAAAACCTCCCCAAGGTAGGCGTTGCTCACCACAAACTTAACCTCAGGGTTTTCCCTAGCAACCTTCAGGACCGCGCTGACATCAAGCGGAGGAACCCTCATGAGCCATGGATGGGAACGTTCATCCTGAACCCTAACGGTAACTATTATAGGTATCCCACGGGAGGATGCCGCCCCGACAAGCCTCTTGAAGCATTCATCTTGGAGGTTATATCCGTGATAGTTTGGGTGAACCCTTATAGCGTAAGCATCATCTAGGCAATTCTCTAAGTCTCTGATCCAATCGGGGAAGGATGGATTAACTATCACGCACGGCATGAACCTTTCGGTTGAAACCTCCGAGCCAGCTAACTCCTCGAAGAGCATCATGTTCGCCTCAAACCAGTCCTTATAAAAGATCGCCTCGAACCTTGAGATTAGAGCCTTATCAACCCCAACCCTATCCATAAGCTTTAAGATTCCATCCAAGGTGTTGTACTTGAGCCTGCGGAACGGATAATTCCCAACGTATACGTTGAGGTCTATAATCACCTCTAACCGCTCCTGATGGTTTTGAGCCTGCCACCGAGGAGCCTGAGCATGTTCCCACCTAGGATTAGATCCCTCTCCTCTGGTTCGATCTCAGCAGCCATCACCTTACCAACCTCGACACGGAAGTCCCTACATGGAGCGTCGGAGCCGAAGACCACCCTCTCAGCTCCAAGCTCCTTAACGGCCATCTCGATCATCCCCATCTCCGGGTAATTGCCGGATGTATCGACGAGAACATTCTCGTACGGCCTAACGGCCTTTATACCGATCTCCCAATCCCCTCCAAGGTGGGCCATTAATATCTTGGCGTCCGGATACCTCCTCGCAAGTTCGGCTACATCGTACGGTGTGGACTCGTTTGGGAGGTTTCCAGTAGCCTTGAGCCAGCTGTGTTGGAGTATTGGGACATCAAGCTCTATGGCTTTCTCGACAACCTTGAAGACTGGTGGCTTATTGGCTTTACATGCGACCCACAGCTTAACGCCGATCATCCCCTCCCCTATCCGTTGTTCAACCTCCTCTAACGCCCCCTCCTCCCTTGGGTTGACATAGCACCATCCTAAGACCCGGTCGGGGTGCATCCTCATGAATCTTAAGACGCTCTCATTCGCCCATCTACACTCTTCCATGGTTGGCGTGTATTTCCACCTCCACCCTAGGGAGGAGACGCAGATAACATCTATGCCGCTCAGTTCAGCCTGGTGTATCAGCTCTTCATTATCTTCGATCCCCTTGGAGGGATATAGGTGGACGTGAGCATCGATTATCAACTAGTTAAACCCGCCCCCATTATTTGGTTGCTGATCAGCCGTCCCCTAACGTCTCGAGATGAAATCGGCTAGGCTCCTCTGCTTCATACCCTCCCTATCCCCACCGAATAGGGAATTTATCTCATCCTCGATTAGTGAGAGCCTCTGTATGTAATAGTTTGGGAGCTTATACTTCTCTATCAGCCAACGTGCATCCTTTAGGTACTTCTCTATCCCGCCCCTATAGACCGTTAGAGTCACCTCACCCCCGCACTGGAGGCACCTACCCTTAAGCGGCATCCTCCTATAACGCTTATTACAGGTCTTACACCTGAAGCTTTGGGTTGCGAAGGCCCTCAAATTCCCGGCTATATCAGGGATGAAATGCGTATTGAGAACTATCTGTGCAACCTGTTGGGCATCAACCGCCTTTATCTTCTCAGCCAACCTAAGCTGAGCATCCAGCTTATCAGTCATCCTCTTAAGGGTTTTATAGACGCTCTCCCGGTTACCTGAGTTTATATTCGAGACCGGAACTGTATAGCTGAAACCTTGATACTGCGCCTCAGAACCAAACCTATACTTAACCAAGTCTATTAGACGGCTGGCCTCCCGTGGCGAGGCCTTCATCAGCGTACTTTCGTAGAAGGCCAACGGATATCCGGCGGCAACGTCGAAGTCATGAGCTTGCCTTTGAACCTCCTGCGGGTTAATGCACCTTATCACAAAGAAGGGGGAGTCCATTATGCCACCTATCCTAGCTGGAAGGTACTCCCTGGAGAAGTTCAGTAGGGTGTCTAGGGCGAGCATCAAGCTGTCTTCATCCCCATCGCAGTCCCTACGTTTGGCCGAATGCCAGAAGGGATGGGCGAAACAGACATTTAACTTTGTGAAGCCTATTATCCTCCCCAAAACTCCGGCACAGGTATGAGGGGCTAGACCTATCACCAGAAGACCAACTAGGTCTTCTAGATGCTCAACATTATAGAAAGGCTTAAGGCCATAAAACTTTACGAGTAGTTCATCGATGAAGTTTGCTATCTTGATGAAGTAGTCTACACTCGCATACGGTATTATTATATCTTGAACCTTAAGCTCACATATCTGGTCGGGGTTAACTAGGGGATCTCCATTTACATCATAGTAGTATCCAAGCTCCCGGAGCTTCTCAACCGATACTCCAATCTCGGATGGTTTGAAGTGGGTTAGGGGAGCGTTAGTCGCATCAAACCTTATTGTTCCATCCTTATAGACCGACAAGCCATACTTAGCCCTTAAAACACCCTTCTCTATTGATTCCGGTGTTTTCGTCTTGTTCGTTAAACCCTTAACGCCCTTCAAGACGGATGGCCTATATCCCACCCTTCTGCAGGCTTCCTCAACCAACTCTCTTATCGGCACCATCTGCTCCTCAAAGTTTTGCGTGGGAACCTTGCATACCGGACATGTCTTCTCGCCCCCCTTCAAAGTCCTACCACATCTGGGGCATACGGTCTCCAGCACAGTCTGTGAACCACACTTCGGGCAGACCCTCATGAAGGTTTCAGCTTGACAACTTGGACACCTCCTCTTGACTATCTCAACCCCTATGAGACCCTTCTTAGAGGCTTCCATGAGGTTACGTTGGGAACCTCCGTTAAGCCCGACTGGAAAGAGGACGTGGACGGGGGGTTTCATATCTCTCTTCTTTGCCTTCTCAGGGCGCCCAACCCTGGCACCTATGAAGGATGGGGCCTTATCCTTAATAATCACCCCACTTAGCTCCTTTAAGTTATCCAGAATCGAGCTGCCGTCCCTCACACCCTTCTCTGGATCTCTAACCCCTAAGGTGAAGGCGAGGGCCTCCGCGTCCAAACCCTCAATTATCAACTCGTCTCCCATAACCCTGTGAGGTATACATATCTCCTCCAGTATAATCTTAATCGCCGGGTTTAGAACCCCGATTATCTTGGAGGAGTCCCCTCCATCAAGGTGCATGGCAGATGATAGAAGCCATCTCCTAAGCTTCTCTAAGTCTTCAAGCGTTATATTTGACCAAAAGTAGGTATATCTTGGGTGTAAAGGTATACCGAGCCTCAGACTTATCGCTGAAGCCTCCCGGAATGTCGGCTTACTCTTGAAGGGGTCATTTAAAAACTCCTTGAGTCGGTTTTGGGATATACCGATAGATCTCGCTGCCCTCTCCACTGAGCCGTTGAACCGCTTCTCTATCGCCTCTCTTAGCTCTTCACACCACCACTCTTCGGTATAACCGGATGGGAGAAGGGGCTTATTGTTATATAGAAAATCCCCGAAGCTGATTAGTATATCCCCTAGGAATAGGATCCTATGGATCTTATCCTTTACCTTATCGAAGTTTTCATCTGAAACCCGGACGACCGAGCCGTCCCTTAACAGAACCACAGGAGTCTCTATGTAATCTACTGGCATAACTATGCCGGACTTACCAGGCACCTCAATCTTGAGTTGAGTTCCACCAGCAAGGAAGTTCTGGAGAACTCTCATCGTGAGAGGGTGAACCCCGACAGCCGCTAACCCGGTGTTCCTAGCCCTCCCATAACGGAGCCTAAATCCTCCCTTCTCAGATGGGAAGCATAGGATTGGACGGCCAGCTGGGACATCCTCCATGAAGCCGGAGGTCTTCTTCTCCTGGATCCTCCTAATATCTTTGAGCCAGTCCCAACCTGGAAGTCTCAGCTCCTCAACTATGGCCCAAACCTTCGAAGCCCTACCTATAATACCATCATTTACAACTCTTAGTGCGCCACCGCGGACGCGGTTCGTCTCTATCCTCGGCAAGTTACGGTGGGAAGACACCTCAACCGGGTCTGACTGTATCCCGGTAACTTCAACTGGGAGGTGCTGGAGGGCCTTCCTCAACTCCTCATCGGAAACGTGGTACTGGAAGCGGCTGACCTCGCGTTCATAGAGCCTCAACTCCTCAATGAACCTATCAATCTCCTCCTTAGTTGGCTTGTAACGGTCCAGCCCCAACATCCGACGTATAAAGTCTGCTATGACGGGTGTTAGGGCGGTCTCCGTCCCCCCGGCTGAGCGTATAGGTCCGGCGAGATATATGGCCAAGTACTTAGAACGATCCGGATTAGACTTTATCAGAACCTTGGTTATCCCCTCAGAGTAGACGGCCGCTGTAACACCCTCGGTCAGTATGGCGAGAGCAGTCCTTATAGCCTGCTCAGCCGCCTTCTGACCCTCCATATGCCCAAACCTTCCGTAGATTATCTCCTCCGCTATCTTGAAGGCCAGCTCCTCCCTAGGCATGGTCTTACTCAGTTCCCTTATCCTCTCGGCGACTCCGGGGGGCCCTATGAACCCTTCGACGAGCCCGGCTAGGTCCTCAGCTACCTCAGTCTCTGGATATGGTTTTGGATCTAAACCCTTAGCCCTAGCCTCCTTGGCGACCTCATATAGTCTATTTAATTCCTCCTTTAACATGGAGAAGTAGTCTTGATATTCAATACTCATCTTCGCTTCCAAGCAGGGTTCTCCCTCTAGCGGCCTATATAGAACGGGAGACAGTTACTCGGTGTGGATCCGACATAGGATTATCGTGGGCCACTTCTCTATTGAACGTCCAGTAGCCTTCTGGTAGGTCTTCCTAGCCATTTCTTCCCTCTTCTTTACACAGGCCTCACATCTGGGATGCCTGAGGTCTGAAGGGCCATCGCAACGGCCACAGTTTAAAAGTAATGTTTCACCTAACCCTCGGAAGGTTGTCCATGTATACTCCCTCTCGTCATATTCAGGTTCAAAGTCTGGCCATATATCGTAGATGTCCTCCCTACCCAGAGCCTTCTTTAGAGCCTCGAAGTAATGCTCAAACGCGGTCATAATCAACCCTTCCAATCACATATCTTTGTAGTCGTTCCCTCTTTTATACCTTGTATTATCTCTATAAGTTTATCCCTAATCTCTTGTCCCCTACTCTCCTCAACTATTGTCCCCGTGACTATTATATCGGAGCCAGCCGCCACAGCCTTCTTAGCTTGAACTCCAGTTCTAATCCCACCACCAACTATTAATGGTATATCAACGACCGTCTTGACGGTCTTTATCATCTCCTTAGGAACAGGACGCCTAGCACCGGAACCAGCCTCCAAGTAGACGAACCTCATACCGAAGAACTGGGCTGTGAGAGCATAGGCGGCGGCCAGTTCCGGTTTATTATATGGTATGGGACAGGCTCTACCTATAACGCCTACAGATCCCCCTTCACCTATAATTATGTACCCTAACGGGATGGGCTCCAAGCCAAACTTCTTAATCAAGGGAGCCCCCAAGACCTGGGCCCCGGCGATGAAGTATGGATCTGCGGAGTTCAGTAGGGACATGAACCATATAGCATCAGCATACCTACTTATCCCGGTTATATTATTCGGGAATAGTATGACCGGTATCTTCACCACCTTCTTTATGGCCTTCACAACCCTATCTAGGTGTGTCGTGGATACTAGAGTTGTACCTCCAACCATTATAGCCGATGTCTGGCAGCTCTCAACTTCCCTAGCCAGAGATGAAGCGGATTTTGGGGTTACGTTTTCAGGGTCGATGAGTGTTATATGTATAGCTCCTTCTGAACGTATCTTCTCTATTATGTACCTCTCAACTTTGCCTATCAATCCCTCTCCCTTTCCTCATCCAGTAGATCATCTTTTATTATTTAATCGCTTAAAGAATTGACGGTTTACTCCTTTTTATTGAATTAAAAATTACCTTGCCGAGTAGAATTTATCCGTGAACTCGCAGTAGGCGTCGACCTCTTGGAAGTAGGGTTTAATAGATAACTCGTCGGACAATCCGCAATTGCCACAGTAAATCAAAGCTTTCTCTTCTTTCTTCAAAATAGAGACTTTTATAGCTTCTTTTCCACATTTTGGACATAGAAATACCTTAGGCAACCTCTTCTTCGGTATGCGAATTACCTTTCTCCTTCTCCTACCCAACTCTCCACCATCCGTCTACCCAAATTCTTTTCGAAATCCATTGTTTAAACTTTTCCCTCCAACGATCGTGATACTTCCGTGATACACGAGATTGTGATCGTATCATCACAAAATCACATAGGATATCACAGCTCACACTGAATTTTAGAATGTTAAAATATATCTGCACGCTCTTATAATAGAGCTGATAATTCATCGGTGGGTGGTGGAGTTCAAACCTCCAAAGGTAATTGTTAAGCT
>CAZCOP010000024.1:0-2652 GCA_964499825.1 uncultured Candidatus Bathyarchaeia archaeon | reverse complement strand
TGATAATTCATCGGTGGGTGGTGGAGTTCAAACCTCCAAAGGTAATTGTTAAGCTTTAAATGTATACAATTTTGTATCCATTTTGATGAGGAGTGGATCTGGAAAATTGAGCTTCAGAAGGGAGATCCAGAAATGGCTGATAGGTCTACTAAACGACCCAATAACAAAAATACTGATAAAGAATAGCCATCTAACAAAAACTCAGTTAGAGACATTTCTAATAGACATACTATCTGAAAATATTGCAGAAAAAAAGATAATATATGAAGAAAAAGCAAAACTAAGACTTTTAAAGGGTGGAGTAAGCCGTGGAGCCTTCAATAGAACCCTAAACCAGGCCAGAAAGAACATAATAAAGGCCATATATACGGTCATACTTCTCGGTTACCTAGGAATATTCGAGACTCCGAGACTTGATCCATACGTCGAGATCGCAAATAAACTGCACACCTATACGGAGACCTACAAAACCATACTAGAGGGGGATCTCAAGAGTAGAGAAAACCTGAGGATAATGGAGATTCTACAAAAAGAGCTAGAAGAAGGCCTGAAAAATCTATCAAAACCTAGAAGTTTATCAGGGTAGGTGTGATGTCACACATCACAAAAGATGATGTCACGTTATAACTGCTGACACGTCGTCTCCGTGAGATTGATCCCTTTTTATCCGCATAAAGAACATGAAACGGTGTAAAAAAGGAGATTTATGTTTTTATTCTCTAATAAATTCACCACATTATTGGTATTGACGATCTCCTAGTCTTCCGTGCAGACTACTTATCGATGGTGTTTTGCGAAAGGTTTATCTATGATTTTATGATATGTGATTTGTGATATCACATGTCACGATTGATTTAGGAGGAGTTCAGGATTTGATCGACCCTACGCTATTAACCTCGATCTTCCTTCTGGTTACGGCTTCTGGTATACTCATCTTTTATTATAGACGGTTAAGGAGGGTTCATGATGAATACGTAGAAGCTAAGAACATTCTGAGTGATATAATCTTAAGCTTCAATAGGGACCTTGAGAGGTTGGAGAGAGAGATTGAGAGCCTCACTAGTAGGGTTAAGAGTATGCCACCTAGCGGATATGGCGATGAGCTTGAGAAGATGAGGAAGAATATAACTCAGATCAGAGGTGAGTTGGAGGATCTCTTAAGCGTTAAGAGTGAGATGAGACTAGGTGCCGAGGAGGTTAGGAGACTGGCTGGAAGGGTTGAGGAAATAACCAAACAACAGAGGGATCTGGCCCAGAGGATCTCAGAGTTGGAAAGGGCTAGACCTAAACTGTTGGAGGTTGAGGGGGCTGGTGTGAAAACCGTGATCCCCATAGTGAAGGAGAGAGCTCTTGCCCGCTTAACTGAGACTGAGCTGAAGGTTTTGAGAATACTTGCCGATGAAGGAGAGAAGACGGCTTCCCAGATCCGTGAGAGAATAAAACTCACGCGAGAGCATACAGCACGTTTAATGAAGAAGTTGTACACTCGGGGGTATGTTGAGAGGAGTACTGAAAGGATCCCCTACGTCTACCGTATAAAGAAAGAGATGTTTGACATATTGAAAGGTGAATAAGATTTTGGCTTAAGTTATAGTCCACCCTTATTTGTAAAGGGTTCTCTGGATACTCCTAGGAGCAACCCTGTAACGGACTCTATTTGACTCTCTTGACCTTACGAGTAAGCCTCTATCTGCGAGACGCGATAGGTATGTTGAAACAGTGCTTAGGCTTATTGGTTCCTTGACCTCCTCCTCGTAGACTCTCTGGACATCTCTGGCTGAGAACCAGACTATCGGGAAATGCTTCTCTAGGATAAATCTCACCTTGTCGATCTTCGGCATCTCCTCGCTCTCCTCCCATTCAGGCTGGGCTGTCGGCATACCACCAAGCAACTCAACGATATCGAGGATACGTAGGGCCTTATCCCTAGTTACTCTACCCTCAAAGGTTATTGTGTAACGGTTACCTTGCTCATCGTAGACTTCTACCCGCATCTTCCTTGCAGGCACCAGCGACCACCCAAGCTTAGAACAGCCAAACTGTTAATATACAGCTATATTTTACATTAGTATATTCACAATTTATAAGTAGTATGGTGAATTGTGAATTTGTAATTCTCTTGAAAAATGGATAAAATTGAATAAAACGAGAAAATTTTCATTATTTTAATTCACAAAATTCACTTCTGCTTTTTATCTGAATATTTATATTTGTTATGATTTATTTTGATATCTCCAGTAGAAACGTAGGGGTAAGTTTTTCACCGATAAGAGATTCAAAAATTGAAAAATTTAATGATAGGAGAGATTTGAAGAGACATTAAAAGGTAAATATAACAGCTTTTCACAAGTCATGGAACTGGTTCATGTAGAGAGCCTGTATTGACTGGTCTAAACAAACTAGAGGTTTGAGATTAACGGTCTTATGGACTGGATCTCTGAAAAAAGAGGTTCATTTTTCTCTCAGATCCCCCTCCCCCCAATTTCCGATGGAGAGGTCATGTGCAAATCCGGCTCTAACTTTTCTCCTCTTTCGCCTGAAATTCTCTTTTAAAAAACTGTAAATTATTGTATCATTTTTGTTATATAGAAATGATAACCCACAATCACAGGGGCTATTCTTTCTATTAGAAAGAATCAAAAATACAATTAA
>CAZCOP010000023.1:0-17077 GCA_964499825.1 uncultured Candidatus Bathyarchaeia archaeon | reverse complement strand
AGAGCCTATTTAGGGCCTCACCTTTGTAGGGTATCCCGTTTGGGAGGACGCTGTCAAAGGCTGATATCCTATCGGTTGAGACAACCAGCAATTTGTCTCCAATGTCGTATAGGTCTCGAACCTTACCCCTCTTGAAGAGTGGAAGCGGGAGGTTCGTCTCAAGTATGACCTCAACGTCATCAAGCTTCAAATCCGAGCTCAACTATATATTTCCCTCCAAGCTTTTAACCTCCTCAGCCGCCCTTATCGTCGACTCCCTCCTCCTCCGCTTATAATTCTCAACCTCCGTATATAACGAGTTGTCTGATAAGGCTAGGATCTCAACCGCTGCTAGGGCTGCGTTCTCCGGGTTTGTAGCGAGTAGGACCGCCACTCCCTTTGGGGTCATAGCTGATGAGAAGGCCTTAATCCATCCGTACCTGTCCAAGTCCGGTGGGCAAGCTATCACGGGATGCTTAGTGTAGCCGGCTACAACTCCGGATAGGGCGTCTGATAGTCCGGCCACAGTTATGTAGACTAGGCTCTCCCCGCTGTTCTCGTATTCCTTCAACTTCTCCAGGAGTACATCTGGGGTTTTGTGGGCTGACGCCACGTCATATTCGCATTTAACGGTGAAGCCCTCGCTCTCTAGGAACCCCCCGATCCTCCTAGCGAACTCGAAGTCGCTCTTTGAGCCCATGATCACTATGAGCCTACCCCTACCACTCAACACAATCCCTCACGGAAATATTCACCTCAGAAATGTTTAAATAATATGGTAAGATGTATCTCTATATCTTTTATCCTGAAAAGGGTGAAAGCTTGATAAGGATTGGCCGTGTCCTCCATCTAACTCCAAGTGGGATGGCGGTTCTTAAGGCTGAGAATACACCAAGGATTGGTGATAAAGTTTTGGATGAGAAGTTGAGGTTGGTGGGCACGGTCTTCGACATCTTCGGCTCAGTAGATTCCCCATATGTGGAGGTGAAGATCGATGAGAAGAACTGTAAGAACCCCCGGAAGCTCATCAACCGGACCTTATACGTCTCCCAACCTAAGGGTAGACGTAAGATGATGAAGGGGAAGAGGAGAAAAGGTAGATGAGTAAGAGTCAAGCCTCATACCCCAAGGTTGAGGACGTCCAGAAGTGCCCCGAGTGTGGGAGCACAAGGCTGATGAGGGATTACGAGACCGCAGAAATTGTGTGTATGGACTGCGGTTTTGTGATAGCGATGAAGCTTGAGGATAGAGGTCCAGAGTGGCGGGCCTTCGATAACGAGCAGAGGGAGAAGAGGGCTAGGGCTGGGGCCCCAATAACGTTCACATTACACGATAAGGGCTTATCAACCATGATAGACTGGCACGACCGTGACGCCTATGGGAAGGGCTTCTCCCCAAGCCAGAAAGCCCAGATATACAGGCTCAGGAAGTGGCAGAGGAGGATAAGGGTTTCAGACGCGATAGAGAGGAACCTAGCCTTCGCACTCTCGGAGATAACGAAGATAGCGAACAACCTCTCACTACCAAAGAGCATATTCGAGACGGCCTCAGTCATCTACAGGAAGGCGGTGAAGGAACGCCTTATAAGGGGTAGGTCGATCCAGGGGATAAGTGCGGCTTCAGTTTATATCGCGTGTAGGCAGTGCGGCCTCGCGAGAACCTTGGATGAGATAGCTGCAGCCTCAAGCGTGAGCAAGAAGGAGATAGGGCGCAGCTACCGCTTCCTTGTTAGGGAGCTTGGTTACTTCATCCCCCCGTTAAAACCGAGCCAGTACGTTTCAAAGTTCTCGAACCAGTTGACCATGCGGGGGAAGGTTGAGGAGATAGCGAGCAAGATACTATCCGTCGCGGGTGAGTTGAGGCTTACATCGGGTAGGGGTCCAACTGGGATAGCTGCCGCAGCCAGCTATATAGCATCCATGTTGACTGGTGAGAGGAAGACCCAGAGGGAGATAGCTGAGATAGCTCAGGTTACGGAGGTAACCATCAGGAACCGGTATAAGGAGCTGACTGAGAGGCTTCTCTTCATAATGACCCTATAAAAATGATGGAGGCTTCAGTGATGCGGTAATCCATGATTCATCCTTCATGGTGTTTAGGATACAACCCCGAGACGGTGGAGCTCCTCCCTGTAAACCCTCAAGGTCTCCATTATGCTTCTCCTCTTCTCGAAGTATTCATCCCCGCTTATCCGCCCCACCTTTAAGTCCTCCTCAAGCCTCTCCAACTCGGCGTTTAGGTCGCTCATTCTTATCCTTATCTGGTCTATGAATGTGACGGCTCTCTCGCCCTCGGATATCTGGGTTGGTGTGAGTGAGGCTTTGATGACTCCATCCTCGATCTTGAGGATTCTATCAGCCTCCCTAGCGACTGTTGGGTCATGTGTGACCATGATTATGGTTTTACCCATCTCCCTATTCACCTTCAATAGGTAGTTCACGATCATCCTGGCATTAGCTGTGTCGAGTTCACCAGTAGGTTCATCGGCGAGTATCAGGGGTGCATCATTGGCTAGAGCCGCAGCTATGGCTACCCTCTGCTGTTCCCCACCGCTTAACTCACCGGGTTTGTGACTCGCCCTATCCTCCAAGCCCACTATTTCAAGTAGCTCCCTAACCCTCCTAGCTCTCTCCCCTCTGGGAACCCTGAGGGCTATCATGGGGAGTTCTATATTCTCAGCCGCCGTTAGGGTTGGTATCAGGTTTAACGTCTGGAATATGTGGCCGACTGTTCTTCTTCTGTACTCGATGAGTCTATTCTCATCTAGGGATGTAACCTCTACATCCCCAACCCTGACCACGCCCGCCGTAGCCCTGCTTAGGCCGCCGATTATGTTGAGTAGGGTGGTCTTGCCGCTTCCACTCGGCCCTATTATTGAGACTACCTCGCCTTCCTCAACCTCCATGTTCAACCCTCTCAGGGCTTGAACCTCGATCGAGTCTAGGCGGTAAACCTTAACGAGGTTCTTAACGAGTACGCTTACACCCATCTCTACACCTCCCTCACTATCCTCTCGATCTCCTTCATGTACCCTCCAGCCGATATCACGGTTGGGATTACTGTTGAGATTATAACTAGACAGCAGCATGATGTGAGCGTTAAGACGGCGTCTAGGGGGAAGACCATTCTGTGGGGGATGGGTGTTGTGAATATCCAGATCGAGTTTGAGGCTGATATGCTTCCATGGACGACTATTAAGCCTACAGCGGCTCCAAGCAGTATGGAGAACACGTTCACGGCTAGGCTCTCGGTGAGGAGCATGCCAACTATCTGCCTGAAGGATAACCCCCTAACGCTGAGTATCCCTATCTCCCTAACCCTCTCCCTCACCCCAACTATGGATGAGAGAGCCACCCCTATAGAAGCAGCCACGATCATGAATGCTATGCCGAAGCGTTGTATCTCCATCGAGATCGACGGTGCAACCCCGCTGAACGGAACGTAGGGTACACTATGCATCCATAAACCTCCAAACCCAGCCTCCAACATCTCAGCCACCGAGTAGACGGAGTCAACCTCACTCAACCTGAGGTTCCGTATATCCTCAGCCACAAGCTTCCCATCAACCCCGGGCTCAAGCTTAATTAATATTTTAACCTGCGGTTTAACCTCATCCTCAATAATGTGGTATAAACCGACCGGTATGTAAGACCAATAAGAGGGTGTATGAGGGTAATAGTATGGGTGCTGCATGGCTACGGATTTAGGTCCGAAGAACCCGACGATCCTTAAGTTTAGAGTCTTAGAGTTGGGGGTGACGGCGACCGGGTCATCTATCGATAGCTTCAGCCTCCCCGCAACCCCACGTTCGAGGATTATCGTGTAGTTGTCACCCTCCATCTCATGGATTGCGGATGCAACGTCCCTACCGGTGAAGAGATCCGGCTCGTAGTAGGCTATGCCAAACCACTCGTCTGGGTCTATGGCGACCACACTCACCCATCGACCCCCAACGTCCACGCCGAACTTATACTCAACAGTCACGGATGATATCCCAGACACGTTCCCCATTATGGCTTCAATCACCGACTCCGCCGAACCGGAAGCCTCCCCGGACAAGGACACGCTCACATCAGCCCCAACGGTAAACCTAACGTGGCGTATCAGGAAGTCCCTCTCACTCGCGTAGGAGCCGACAACCTGGAAGCTGTAGCCAACGATCATGGCGACCAAGAAGGCCACAGACGCTGCCCTAGCCGGGTTCCTCCTAACCTGTTTGGTGGCGAGAACCCCAAGGTCACCGGTAAACTTGGCAACCTTGGTTATGAACTCCTGAAACTTCAGTGATCCCCGGATCAGAATCTTCGTTACCCCCCAGAGGAAGAGGAAGGGACCTATATAATTCAAGACGAAGTTGTCGAAGATTATCCAGACGGATAGGATTATCAACAGGAGGACGTTCGTGGTGGGAGGCGGCCTCATTAATATGGTGAAGGTATTAACCCCGAGAAGCCAGACAGCCATCTTGTAGGCTCCAAGCAGGAAGGCAACCCAGGGCCAACGCCTCCTGTAGGGCTTAACCTCCTCAACATAACGGTACTCCTGCAGAGCCTCGACTATATCGAGCTTGGAGGCCCTCCTAGCCGGTTGGAAAACCGATAGAAGGGCTAGGATCACGCTGAAACCGAAGGTCATGAGCGCCGTATCACCCCCGACGATTGCGGTGAGATCATAGGTTGGAGCTCCCCCGCCATAAACCTGGGTGAAGATGGGTGCGAGTAGTATCCCCAAGGCTATCCCGATCAAGCCGCCAGCTGAGCCTATCAATAAGGCCTCCGTGAGAAACATCGCCAATAGCTGACGCCTCGAGAAGCCCTTGCTGAGTAGTAGGCCTATCTCCCTTCTCCTGAGGTTGTAGGAGACATCTGAGACCGTTGTTCCCATGTACCACGCTATGAAGAAGACCGGGAGGGAGACCATGAGGAACACCATTCTCATACCTTGAAACTCCATCCTAACGCGGTATAGAGTCCAGTATAAGCTATTCCAAACATGGGATGAGAGATGAATTGTGCTGACTATATTCCTTATTTGCTCCTCGATTATCCTCAGCCTGTTTATCGTCCCGTCTATATCCCACGGGTTTATGAGGAGGTCCCTATCGATGAATATGAGGATTCTCGTCTCAAGGTTGGGGTTAACCCAAACATCAACCTCCTTAGATGTGTAGAGTAGATTTATAACAGGGGCCAATGTCTTATTCCAGTCGACGATGAGTAGGTTCTCCCCGTGGAGTCGGCGCCCCCTCCACTCCCTCCACCCATAAGGCATCTGGGTGCCCCCGGTGAGGATCTCATAGGTTCTCTCATCGAGTTCTATGGAGCCCTTAACCGTCAGTTTCACCGTTACCTTCTCTACGGGCGGCGAATAGACATCCCTATAATACTTCACTGTAAAGTTGAACCTTATTACATCGCCAACCTTAATTTCCGAGGCGTTGGGTGAACCTGACCAGATGTAGCTCTCATTGGCCCCGAGGTTCAAGCCTTTGAGGATGTTGGAGCTATTCTGAACCCCAACCACCCGGAAGGTGAAGTTGACGTTCTTATCTTTATAGACTCTAACACTCGACATGACCTCCATATGCTTTAACCCTTCAACCTCAGCCTCTGAGATAGCCCTCATTATGTCCGTCACGTTCTGGGTTGAGTATAGGGGGAAGCCGTATAGGTTGATGCGCATATCGACAAGGATGCGGTTGAGTTCCTTGTTTAGGGCTTGCCTAACCACCATGTCGGCTCCTATATTTATCCCTGAGAAGAAGGTTGAGGCCAAGGTTACACCCAGAAGTAGGGCTATGAACATCCTCCACGATCCGATTGTATGCTTGATGGTAAATGGAATGCTCATAACGGTCTTCCACGTGAGTATCTTGAAGGGTAATAAGTTATTAACAAACCTTGGCGATTTAAATCTAACCTTTAGAACATCTGGATACTGTTAAGATAGGAGTCTGTAATTGACTGGTTAAGAAAGTTTTCGGCGTCTGATCTTCATGTTTTCAACCCATTTCCCCTGAGGTCCCTTATATTCTCCTCCATGTAAGTAGCTGAAGCATTCAACTGGATGATTATTCGCCCTTATCTTAACAGTATCAATATTCCTCCAAAGTTCGATATAGTGGGTCAAGCGGAATAGAAAGGTTTTTCACCATCATTTTGGAAGATGGAATTATTAAGGAACATTCAAAGGTCTGCATGGTGTTCCGCGTTGGTGGCGTAGGGGAGGGAGGTGCACTTGAGGAAGGGCAAGAGGAAGAGGGAGAAGGATGAAAAGGTTGAGATAGTTTACAGACCGGTGAAGCAAGTCATCATCATGGACTACTTCCAGTTCTCGATGGACACACTGACCCAGATGTTCGCAAGGATAATACACTCCGGGCTTCCGGTTATGGCTCAGTGGGCTGAGGGCGTACTCTTCGTATACTTCCCACTGAAACCCGACACGGACCATCTAATGGAGAACTACATGAAGGGTAAGGTCTTCTGGAGCTCGGTGAACTTCGCCCTCATGCCCAAGTATGCACCATCGATAAAGGTTGCGGGCTTAGAGATACCGGTGATAGATGTGTCGAAGCATCCGGTTCTATCAGAGGCTGCTAGGTGGCTTAAACAACACGCAAGGAAGATGTAACCCTTTACAGCTCGAGTAGAACCCTTTCAACGGCCAATCTCAGGGTTTATCCGGCTTTCTCCTCTGGTGAAGGGTTGTTCAGGCTTTTTCCAATTTGTTATTTAGGCTAGTGTTTTCCCGTAAGTTTTATATGGAGTCCGATAGATATCGATATGCTCAACGGAGCATAAATGGTGTCTGGAAGTGGGCTGGCGGGAGTACAGGGGAATCCTGCTAGTAGTAGGCGTGATCTCAGCGATGATCTTGGGAGGTTTCCTCCTTGAAATCATGTCCAGAAGCAGAGTGGTTCTGAGGGTCTTCAACGCCGGAAGCCTAACTCTCCCCCTAGAGAGGGTGAAAGCGAGGTTTGAGAGGGACTTCTCGATTTATAGGCCTCCTGGAAGCCTAATCCCTTACAGAGTTGAGGTCAGCCTAGAACCAGCCGGAAGCGTAGCATGCATACGCAAAATAATCGACGTCGGTAGGAGGGCTGACGTCTTAGCGGTAGCCGACTACTCCCTGATAAAGGGCATGATGATGCCAAACTATACAACATGGTACCTGATGTTCGCGAGGAACAGGATGGTCATAGCCTACACAAACAGCAGCAGATATGCGGATGAGATAAACAAGGATAACTGGTACCAGATCCTGAACAGGAAGGGTGTTAGGTGGGGCTTCTCAAACCCAAACTTAGACCCGTGTGGGTACCGGGCCTTAATGGTGATCCAGCTGGCTGAACTATACTACAACGATACAAAAATCTTCGATGACCTGGTGGGGTTTCACTCGAATATAGAATCGATTGTGGAGTCTGGTTTGTACCGGATCCTATGTCCGGAGGATATCCACCTAGACACCGATGATGTTATAATTAGGGATAAGTCCGTTGATCTCATCGCTCTCTTGGAGAGCCACGGGATAGACTATGCCTTCGAGTACCTGAGTGTGGCGGTCCAGCATAAACTAAACTACGTAACCCTACCGTCGCAGATAGACCTGAGCGAGATAACGTTCGAGGAGGCCTACCGTAAGGTTGAGGTTCGATTAGGCGGGGGGAAAACCGTTACCGGGGGAGCAATAATCTACGGGCTGACCATACCGAAGGATGCCCCAAACAGGGAGCTGGCTGAACAGTTCGTTAGGTACATCATAGACGAGCATGGCAGGGAGGTCTTCAGAGAGATGGGGCAGCCGCCTATAGAGCCATCCCTAGCATACAACCTGAAGGATGTTCCGGATATACTCAAACCATACTGTGTGGAGGTTGAAGATGGTGAGACCGAGTAAACTGACCATAACCTTCTCAATGATAGGCTCAACCTTGATAATCTTCGTGATAGCTACACTCTTCAACATGATAGCTCAGCAGCTGCTCCTAAACCCATCTAAGCTCTTAGAGACTATGGGAGATCCCACGGTGCTCGGCTCGATATGGTCGACCATGTACGCCTCCCTCCTAGCGACCATGATAGCGGTAACGCTTGGGACCCCCCTAGCATACGTGCTCGCCAGACAGAGTTTCCCGGGGAAGAGCCTGATAGAGTCGATAATCGATGTGCCGGTTATAATACCCCACAGCGTGGCAGGTATAGCGTTGTACGCCCTACTGATGCGTAGAAGCCTCTTAGGGTCGGCCTTCGCTAATATCGGCATAGTGTTCGAGGACTCCCTCTGGGGTGTGGTTGCAGCCATGCTATTCGTAAGCCTACCCTTCTACCTGAACGCCGCCAGGGAAGGGTTCCAGAGCGTCAACCCACACCTTGAGTATGTTGCGAGAACCCTAGGCGCAAGTCCGTTGAGAACCTTCCTCGCGGTGTCGCTTCCTTTGGCAGCCCGCCACCTCTTCTCCGGGGCGCTCATGGCCTGGGCTAGGGGTATAAGCGAGTTCGGGGCGATAATATTCATAGCCTTCTCCTTCCAGCCCATGATCGCGCCGATACTTATCTACTACAGGTTCACGGTACACGGCTTGAAGGGCTCCCAGCCCATAGCTGTCTTACTGATACTGGTGTGCTTCGTAACCTTCATAGCCCTCAGAGCTCTCTCCAAACACCTGGAGGCCTCGAGATGATAACCTTAGAGGATGTGAACTACCGTGTTGAGGGTTTCTCCCTGAGGGATATATCGCTCAAGGTTAGGAGGCGTGAGTACTTCGTTCTCCTCGGCCCAACAGGCGCCGGGAAGACCCTCCTCCTCGAGTTGATAGCTGGACTCCACACCCCGGATGGTGGGAGGATACTCATAGATGGGGTCGATGTCACCCATACGCCGCCGGAGAGGAGGGGTGTAGGCTTCGTCTATCAAGATTACTCGTTATTCCCCCACATGAGGGTTGAGGAGAACATAGCCTTCGGCCTCAGGATGCGTAAGCTCCCTAGGGAGGAGATCGATGAGAGGGTTAACTCCATAATGGAGTCTATGGGTATATCCCACCTTAGGGGTAGGTATCCCGAGACTCTATCCGGTGGCGAACAGCAGAGGGTATCATTAGCTAGGGCCCTAGCTATAAACCCGAAGGTTCTCCTCCTGGATGAACCGTTGAGCGCCCTAGACCCGAGAACGAGGGAGACCCTACGGGATGAACTGAGGAGGATACATAAGACCATGAACATAACGACGATACATGTAACCCATGACCAGGTTGAGGCTGTAACCTTGGCGGACAGGATAGGCGTGATGATGGATGGGGAGATAATCCAGGTTGGGACAGCTCAGGAGGTCTTCAATAAACCAGTAGATGAGAGGATAGCCAGCTTCACAGGTGTGGAGAACATCCTCGATGGAAGGGTTGTATCAAACAGGGACGGGGTAGCCCTGATAGAGACCGAAGACTACAAGATATACGCCGTCACCGACATAACGGAGGGGGCGGTTAAGGTGTTCATAAGGCCTGAGAGCATAGTCCTCTCGAAGAGACCGATGAGGAGCAGCGCAAGGAACACGATAAAGGGGAGGATAACCGGGATGACAAACCTCGGACCCCTAGTAAACGTCGAGATAGATGGGAGACTGAAGGTTTATATAACCAAGCAGTCAGCCGAGGAGATGAGGCTTAAACCCGGGAGGACCGTCTACGCCTCCTTCAAGGCCACATCGATCCACATCTCTAAACCACCGAGGACGGGATGACGGGTGAGGAAGGTTAAGCCATCCTTTAAGGTGTGGCTCGAAACCGAGGGCGGCTACATCTTCGGGGAGGGACCCTTCGAACTCCTCAAGAGGGTTCAGGAGTTCGGAACGTTAAGCCAAGCGGCCTATTCCATGGGCATGTCCTACCGCCATGCATGGGGGATGATCAAGAGGGTTGAGAGGGCGTTGGGTGAGCCGATACTCCGAACCCGTAAGGGCGGTAGAGCTGGTGGTGGGGGAGCCCAACTGACCGAGGCTGGGATCCGCCTATTAGAGGAGTTCTCTGAGATAAAGAGTAGGCTCTCAGAGATATGCCTACACAAGCCCTATACGGCTATGGGAACAGGCAGCCTTGAGGGTACAGTTGAGTCTATAGAGATGGCTGGGGATGGGGCCACCCTGAAGATAAGGATCGACACGCCCCAAACGGTTAAATCCACAACCACAGCGGATGTCGTTGAGAGGCTCAACATAAGGGAGGGGGGAAGGGTAACCGTAAGGATCAGGGTTACATCCGTAGCCCCAAGAGATTGAACGATCCGAAATAAACCATTCACCCGTTAAGGCGTATTGTCCCTTAACGGGTTTAGGGGAGGATTGCAATCTCCATGATCTACGGAAGATAATAAGCCGCTGGACATGTAGGAAGTTCCAGCAGGGAAGTATACCTAGGGATGTACTAATAAAATGCGTGGACGCGGCGGGCTATCCCCTCCGCAACCAACCGCCAACCCTTGAAGTACGTGATAGACGACGAGGACTCCGCTTCGTCACTGTTCCTCTCTCTTTCCCCTACCGGCTATGTTAAGGATTCCAGCTAGGAGGAATGTCGCCCCGATGAAGGCTGGCAGGTAGGGGAACATCCACCTGAGCCTCTGAGGTAGGTCTATGGTTATTATACCCCTCCTCATCAGGTAGAGGGTGAAGAGGGTCAAGCCTCCTATCCCAAGGTTTATGCCGCCAACCGCCAACCTAAGCCTATGGTAGCCTACCATCTTGAGGTGGTAGACTATAACAGCCGCCACTATGAACTCAAAGCCTATGAGCAATGCGCTCCGCTCTATGAAGAGTATCAGGAGTAGGGATATAACCACCCCGGCTATTGATGCGTAGGGGTAGAGCGGAGCCTTGAAGGGTCTGCTCAGCCTCGGCATGACCCTCCTAAGCCTTATCAGGGATAGGTTCACTAGGGCGAAGACTAGGAGTGAGGCGAAACCCGCGATGTACCCTATGAAGACGATCAAACCGGAGGCAGCAAGCACGATCGCTAGGGCTGACCCAATTATGACCGAGAGGTGACGGCCGAACTTATGCTCAGATGAGAATATAAACCTTGGGAAGTAACCGTCCCTACTCAACCCGTATATTATGCTCCTCTGGACCATCATGGCCGTTGTGAGGGACATCAGGGCCGCTGAGATCCCGGCGGCTGTTATGAGGGTTCCACCGATCGGACCCATAATCCTCTCAGCCGCGTAGGTCAGTATCGGCTCGGAGCCCTCATAATTTTGCGGTGTAACACCAACAACTATGAAGGCGACTAGGCAGTAGAGGATTATCATTATTATTATCGATAGGAGTATAGCCCTGGGGACGTTCTTCTCGGGGTTCTTTATCTGTGTACTGCCGGCGATGAGGGCCCGTACACCGACGAACATGTTGAAGGTGTACATTATGCCCGCTAGGATCCCCGAGATCCCCTTCGGCATGAAGGTTCTTATAGAACTGAAGGATGCGAGGTTCACCAGTTTTGATTGGTCGTAAAGTCCGAGCGTCACTAGGAGGGTGAATATCCCGATGAAGGAGAAGACTGTCAACACGTCGAGTTTCTTTACCCCCCTTATGCTTGTGAAGGTGAAGATCACTATGGCTAAGACCGATACTATGGGTATGTTGACCGGGTAAAAGTACGAGATGAACTGGGCTAGGCCTATCGATGCGAGGGCGACCGTTGTGACGCTGCTTATCCACCTCAGCCAACCAGTTAGGAAGGATGTGAATCCGCCGAAGGCTACCTTGGCGAAGGTGTACTCTCCGCCAACCCTTGAGATGGCTGCTCCAAGCTCGCAGTAGCTGAAGAGGGTTAGCATCGTTATTATCCCGCATAGGAAGAGTGAGAGAACCACAGCTGGACCCGCTAGGAATATTGCGTGCTCCAACAATACGAAGAACTCTATTCCGAAGGCTCCATTTAACCCGATTATTATCCCGTAGAAGAGCCCGAGTTCCCTCTTAAATTCTATCTTCCTCATTCCTATCTTCCTTTGTTGATGTCCACTCGTATATTATCAGGAGTCCGCTTATTATCGAGAAGAAGCTCACAACGGCTAAGGTCAGTATGAAGAGGGGGATGTAACCCTCCTGAATGTTCAGGATATCCCTAACCCTCAGTATGTCCGGGTTGTAGTAGATCAGATAGGCAAGTATGAAGGTTAGGAACCCTACAACGCTCTGGAGAGCCCCGATTAGAGTTGCAAACGCGCCCCTAACACCCACGGTTGAACTCACCCACAATCATCCGAATAGGAGTATTATACCGGACAAGAGGTCGAGTATCCCTACTATCAAGAGAATCCACATCGAGATGCACTGGATGCTACCCCTCATGAGCAGGTTTGGATCAAAAAGATTCAGGAGGGATAAGGCGAATACGCCTAACAGGATCACGCTCACAACTATGAGGAAGCCGCCGATCGCAGCTGAAACCTTACCCCTAGTTCCCCTCGGCCTCCCTGACGACTCTAGTCCTTCCTCCCTGTACATTTACACTTAGACCTCCAACCTGCTCAGCAACCTAGAAGGTCTCATAGTGGGTTATCTCCTCAACTGAACGCTTCGGTGGAGGATGAGGCCTCTCAGCGGGGTAACCGATCGGTATTACCGCAACAGGCCTAACATCTCTAGGTATACCCAAGACCTCTTTAACCTCATCCTCGTAGAAGGCTCCAACCCAGCACGCCCCTAAACCTAGAGCGCACGCTGCTAGGAGTAGGTTCTCTATTGCGGCGGCGGTATCCTGGATGCAGTATAGGTTTACACCCCTACTCCCATAGCTCATGCGGGCTCTAGCCTCATCGGCGCATACGACTATAACCACAGGGGCCTCCTCGATGAAGGTCTGGTTCAGGGCGGCCCTGGCTAACTCCCTCTTTATCCTTCGGTCTCTAACCACAACGAACTCCCATGGTTGGACGTTTCCGGCTGAGGGAGCCCTACGCGCCGAGTCTATCAGTATCTTGACCATCTCCTCTGGGATTTCGTCCCTCTTGTATGCTCGTATGCTTCTCCTAGACTTCATCACCTCGAAAATTTCCAAGTGAACCACGCTTCTCCAGAACCTTCTTGGTCAAAAATGCTATTAAATTTACCCTTAATATCTCTTGCTGAAGCTTCGCCTCCTAGCGTTTTCTTGGGGTATATATGTGGTGTAGGCTGGCGATTAAGTATATCACGCCGAGTAGGATCAGTCCGTACATGATTCTACCCCTCGATTGAGCCGGGATCCACGTTATTGGGATGAACCCGTACCCTATAAGGGTGGCTGAGAGGAGGACGGCGGAGCCTATGCCAAGGTTTATCCCAGCGAAGGCTAGGCGGATCTTGCCGTAACCGACCATCTTTAGGTAGTATATCAGTAGGGCGAACAGTATAAGCTCAATTCCGAGCATTAAGGCGTCAACCTCGATGAAGAATAGGAGGAGGATTGAGACTAGGATCCCCATAACCGGGAAGGCTGGGAACATCGGCGACTTGAAGGGCCTCCTCAACCCCGGATTCTTCCCTCTGAGCCTTATTAGGGACAGGTTCACTAGGGCGAAGCCTATTATGAAGCCGAAGTTGACGGCGTATACAACGAAGTTTATCGCCCCTGTAAGGATGAGGGCTGACGTGAAGATGGAGCTTACCACCGCGGCGAAGTATGGGGTTTGATACCTACCATGGATCCTCGATAGTATCCGCGGTAGGTATCCATCACGGCTCATGGCGTAGAGTATCCTGGATTGGGCCATTACGGCGCTGTTGACCGAGGCCAAACCGGCGACTATTATGACAGCTGAGATCAGGGTTGCCCCAACCTTACCCGCCATCCTCTCCATGGCGAAGGCTATTGGGGATGTCTGTTTAGCGAGGGTTTCTATCGGGACGAGCCTGACGGTCACGTAGGTGACGCTCGTGTATAGCACGATCGAGGCGGCTGAGGAGATTATCATGGCCCTCGGTATACTCCTCTCAGGGTTCTTTATCTCCGCCTGGGCTACAGCTATGGCCTCGGCTCCTAAGTACAGCTCGAAGAGGTAGGCTGTTGCCTCTAGGCATCCAAGCAAACCCCTGGATGCGTATATCCTGAAGCTTCCAGCCTCTAGGGTGTAACCTAGGCCGCCCGCAACGTAGAAGGTTAGGGCCACTATGACGAGCAGCGTTATCAACCCCTCGATGTATGTAGCCTCCTTAACGCCCCTGATATTCACAACGGTGAAGGCGAGGGCTATCAGTATGGCAGTCAGTGTTACATCCACCGGTATGAAGTAGTTGAGCATGTAGGCTATACCGAGCGAGGATAGGGCTGCGTAGAATACGTTGCTGGTCCACTGGAACCATCCCGTCATGAAGGCTACAAAGCCGCCGAAGGCAACCTTGGACCATGTGTACTCGCTTCCAGCTAGGGGGATGGCCGTGCTCAGCTCGCAGTAGCTCAGCATGGTGAGCGCACTGATGACGCCGCAGATCAAGACTATGACGACGATGGATGTCCCTGTGAGCCCGGCTGCATACCCTAAGATGACGAAGTTACCCGCGCTCAGGGTTCCACCTATCCCCAACATGACGGCGGCGAAGAGACCTAACTCTCTCCTCAAACCCAAACCGGATCATACAACCCGAACATGCACACAAACATGGAAGATAATATCCAAAAACACCTAATTAAATAATGGTCTAAACTTGACGCTTCGTCCTTCCCTCGGTAACCCTGACCATCTTGGGGAGTTTGCCGGCCATTCCAACGTATCCCCCGCGTATAATTATAACACCCCTGACCCCATCGATCTCCATGGCGGTCCTTATACCCCTCCTTATGGAGGCCTCTACATCTGTACCGGTCACGGAGTTGCAGACCGCAGTCGCCGCGGCGTCTGCTATGGAAGCCCTATCGGCCACGATCGTCGCCGAGTCGGCCTCCCCGAAGCTCATCGCGTGCTCACCCCTCCCGGTGCTTGTAGCCATCCCGATGGGGGTATCCTCATCCCTAACCTCGAAGCCCAACTTTCCCGAGATCAAGGGGTTGTTGGATAATAGGTCTATGTAGATGGGTCTGTCGGTTCGGGCTGATATCTCACCCCCATCCTCGACTACCGCAACCTTGGCGCCGCATCTGACCATGGCCTCAACCGCCAGGTCTGCTAGGGCTCCGGCAACCGATGCCATAGGCCCAACATTCGCGTTCCTTGAAGCCTCAGCCATCACCTTGACTATCCTCGGCGAGTCCGGTTTGACGGTTATCGGTCTTAAGGAGTATTGGAACTCCGGGTTTTCCTTTATATACCTGACCAGTTCATCCATGTTCCTCTTTACGCTCTCGATGGCTGCCTCTACCGCTCTCTTCAAGTCGCTCTTCACGTGAACCTCCGCCTCGCCTATCGTTACGCCGTACTCGTATAGCCCTCCCCTCAACCTTTCCATCGGCGTGGCCTCCTACGGCGTTCTCATGGTATCGTTATAGCCCCCACTGGGCAGGCGTTTACGCAGGTTCTGCAGGCTACGCATCTATCCTCGTCGAACTCTATTGTCCAGTCCGGTTTGAACCTTAAGGCTTTGGTTGGGCATGGTGAGATGCACGCTCCACAGCTTATGCACCTCTCGTAGTCTATCTGGAGGGTCTTCGTGAAGGGTTGGACATCAACCCCTGCCTCCTTGAAAAGGTTTACAACCTTCTCCAGCTCTCTGTCCTTGACGGGTACTGAGACTATTAGTTCACCCTTCTGTGCGTTTACCTTAGCCTCTAGGATGTTTATCGGTATACCTGTCTTCAGTATTACGCTCGCCAGTATCGGCTTCTCCACGACATCTGGTGAATATATGAGCCTTAACCTCAACTTGTTGCTCCACCTCCAACCAGCTTCTTCGATATGTCATCGGTAGTTATTATACCTATGACCCGTCTTGCTTCATCGATTACCGGTACGCCCGATATGTTGTGCCTAGCCATCCTCCTAGCGACTACATCGACCAACTCATCCTCCATGGCCGTCACAACCCTCCGGGTCATTATCTCCCTTATGATCCTCTTCTCCTGGGCTATCGCCTTAGCTAGGTCCCAGGAGGTCACTATGCCCAGGAGCCTCCCCGTCTCCCTATCGATGACCGGGAGGTGGTCAACCCCCCTATCGATGAGCCTCTTCGCTGCTGTTCGGATGTCATCCTCCGGGTTGGCGGTTACGACCTTCCTCTCCATTATATCCCTAACCCTCGGCTCCCTCCTCCTAACCTTGAGGGGTTTGAACTCCCCATGTCTTGGCAAAGGTTCAACGGGCTTAGTTAAGAGGAATCTACCCTCAAGGATCCACTCCTTCAGTTTCTCTGATATCTCCCTCGCCATCTTGTAGCTCGACAGGGAGGATGACGGCACATCCCTACCGTTTATAGTCACCCTTCCCGACCTTAACTCTGCGTAGGAGACCCTCCTCACAACCGGCCTCAAGTCGGGCCTTAGGGGTACGCCGTAATCTCGTATGTCAACGAATATATCCTCATCCCTCAAGGCCGCAGTCTCGGCTACCCTCATGTTGATTATCGGTATAGGTATGCCTATGCCGACGTATAGGGTTGTCCCATACCTGTAGAGGGAGGCACCCCTCAAGTATCGGCTGTCCATCTGTTTCAGGTCCCCTTTAACCATGAGCGTCCCGGAGTTCCCCCTAGGGTTGTGTTGAGTTCCCTCACCGATTATGTAGCCTACCCCACCCCCTAAGAAGATCCTGGTCCCCACCCCTATCGTCTCGTAGTTTTTATCCTTACAGAGGGGGTTCAACTGTCCAGCCCCTGAGAAGGTTACATTCCCATAGTTTGGGAGGAGGGTGCCCATGTAGGTGTATAGAACCCTATCTGTGCTGTTTGTCGCAGCGTCGTAGGTTTGGTAGCAGTTCCTAGGGTTGACCAGTATAGCCTGGTTCAGGTCGTCTATGGTTATGACGGTCTCAACCCGCCTGCGCGGGTAGCAGTCGGTTCCATAAGCCTCAGCCCTCAGTTCAACCTCCTTCCCTGAGACTAGATCCTCTATCACGTGGCCTCCCCCATACTCGAACGGTCTACTCTCACTCATGGCTGCGGCTCCGAGGTATCCATCCACCGCCGCAAG
>CAZCOP010000022.1:5889-17499 GCA_964499825.1 uncultured Candidatus Bathyarchaeia archaeon | reverse complement strand
TTTAATTGGAGAGGAATAAAAGGAAAAGATCAAAATCGAGTTTCGTGGGCTTAAGGGTAAATGAGGAACACAAGAGGATTTTGTCTAAACTTCAGAAGACTTCAGGTTTAAGTAAAACTGAGTTGCTGTTGAGAGGTTTAGAGATTCTCAGCGAATATTATTCGCTGGAGCTCGATAAGCCTGCTTTAAGCCTTGAACTTAGAAGACTGGAGATGGAAGCGTTACGTTACGCTGAGGTTATGAGGCAGATTAGACAGAAAGGAAGGGCTATAAAGCTTGTGATTCAAGAGTTACGTGATATCGACGCAATTATAGATAAGCACAATACAGATAAGAGCCGTTTGATTCAAATTCTTTTGGACGTTCAGGAGAAGTACGGTTGGCTTCCAAAGCTCTCTTTAATGTGGATATCAGAGAGGTTAGAGGTTCCGATAGCCCGGATATACACCATCGCAGAGTTCTACAAGGCTTTCTCCTTAGCTCCAAGAGGGAGGCACCTGATCAGAGTGTGTATGGGAACCTCCTGTAAAGTTCGAGGTGCAGAGGCGATTCTTGACAGGATTCAGAGAATTCTAGGCATAGAGAGGGGTAAAACCACTCCGGACGGTAAATTCACACTTGAAACGGTTAACTGCTTAGGATGCTGTGCACTTGGACCTGTAATGACTATCGACGGGAAATATTACGGAAACCTAAAGATACGTGAGATAGATGAAATATTGTCAAAATATGATTAGGTGAAAAGGAATGGTTAAACGTATAAATTCTCCAGAAGATCTAGAAAAACTTCGAAATGAAATTATGGCTAAAAGTAAGGCTGAGAAGCGCATCGTTTCCGTCTGCTTAGGAACCGGCTGCATCGCCCTCGGCGCAGATGAGATGATGGATGTGCTTGAAAAAGAAGTTGAGAAACATGGTTTGAAGGGCAAAGTTGAAATTAAAAAGGTTGGTTGCGTCGGGTTCTGTGAGCAGGGACCCATAATAATTATATATCCTGAAGAAATCTGCTACCTTAAAGTTAAACCTGAAGATGTCCCAGATATAGTCTCTAAGACATTAGTGGAAGGAAAAATTGTTGAACGGCTAGTCTACACTGACCCTAACACAGGCGAAAAGATATCGAAGCTTGAGGAGATCCCGTTCTACAAACATCAGCTTAGACTGCTCCTAGCGAACAATGGAAGAATAGACCCAAAGAGCATAGAGGACTATATAGCCGTGGGTGGATATAAGGCGCTCGCCAAAGCCCTATTTGAAATGAAACCAGAAGAAATAATCGAGGAAATAAAGGCTTCAAACCTGCGAGGGCGGGGAGGGGCCGGCTTCCCAACGGGGATAAAATGGGAGACTACACGAAACGCTCCGGGAGAACCCAAGTATGTAATAGTTAACTGCGATGAAGGCGACCCGGGTGCCTTCATGGATAGAGCACTGGTGGAGGGTAATCCACATTCAGTTCTTGAAGGGTTAATAATCGGTGCTTACGCTATCGGCGCGCATGAAGGCTTCGTTTACGTGAGAGAGGAGTATCCGATGGCTGCGGAGCACATTTCCCTTGCAATAAAGCAAGCGGAGGAGTACGGATTGCTGGGAGAAAACATCATGGGTTCAAGCTTCAGCTTCAAGGTTACAGTTCATAGGGGTGCTGGTGCATTCGTTTCGGGAGAATCCAGTGCATTAATGACTGCTATAGAGGGAAAAGTGGGCGAGCCTAGACCGAAGTATATTCACACAGCCGTTCAGGGAATATGGAACAAACCAAGCTGCCTCAATAACGTTAAGACATGGGCGTGCGTTCCACTAATAATCCTGCGCGGAGCGGAATGGTTCAGAAGTATAGGAACTAAGGGAAGCAGCGGCACAATGATATTTTCACTTGTAGGGAAGGTTAATAATACTGGTCTAGTGGAAGTGCCGATGGGAATAACACTCCGCGACATCATCTTTAAGATAGGCGGCGGGATCAGAGGAGGGAAAAAGTTTAAAGCGGTTCAGACGGGAGGGCCTTCAGGAGGCTTCATTCCAGAACAGCTACTAGATACGCCTGTAGACTTTGATGAGCTAAAAAAGGTCGGTTCAATGATGGGTTCAGGCGGGATGGTGGTCATGGACGAAGACATGTGCATGGTTGACGCGGCAAGATACTTCGTAGATTTTCTCCTAGAGGAGTCTTGTGGAAAATGTGTTCCCTGCCGTGAAGGACTGAAGGAGCTTTCAAGAATTTTGAATGATATATGCAGGGGAGAAGGCAAAGAGGAAGATATACAGCTGATCGAGGATATATGCGAAACTATGAGGGAGGCCTCTCTCTGCGCGCTTGGCAGAACAGCGGTAAATCCAGTTTTAACATCACTAAAATACTTCAGAGAGGAATGGGATGAGCACATAAGGGACAAAAAATGCCGGGCTAAAGTATGTAAGGCGCTAATAAACTATTACATAGACCCAGAATTATGCCAGGCTTGTACGTTATGCCTGAGAGAATGCCCAGTTGGAGCTATACATGGAGATAAGGAGCATGTACATTGGATCGAACAGGAGAAATGCATAAAATGTGGAACCTGCTACGAAGTCTGCAGATTCGGCGCCGTAAAAAAGATTTCGGGAGAGCCCATTCCGCCACCGCCAAAAGGTATGAAACCCGTCCGGAAAAGAGGAGAGTGAAGGGAGGGAGATAAATGAAGAAGATGGTTAGTTTAGAGATTGATGGGAAAGAAGTTAAGGTAGAAGAGGGAAAAACCATCCTAGAAGCGGCAAAGGAGGCCGGCATAGAAATACCGACGCTCTGCTATCATGAAGGGCTAAAACCCTATGGCGCCTGTAGAATTTGCAGCGTAGAGATTGAAAGAAAAGGGAGAACCCGAATAGTGGCGGCATGCTGCTATCCGGTGGAGGAAGGACTGAAGGTAAAGACAAACTCTGAAAAAGTTAAGAAGATTCGAAGAACTATAATAGAGATGCTTCTTCCAATATCGCCGACAGGGCCAATAATGAGCCTAGCTAAAAAATACGGAGTTGAAAAATCCAGATTCTCCGGTGAACGCACATACTGCATCCTATGCGGTCTATGCGTTCGATATTGCGCGGAAATCAAGAAAGAAAACGCTATAACCTTCGTCGGTAGAGGAGCTGATCGAAAGGTCGCCCTCGTGCCAGAGAAAGCCGATGTATGCGCATTGTGCAGGGAGTGCTATGAACTCTGCCCCAGTGGAAAAATTGTTGACATAATCGCATACTAAACGAAAATAACTAAACGAAAATACTTTCTCCTCTTCTAAATGAGCATCTTCAGAAATAATCTCACCATTAACGAAAGTGGATGAAACTTTTTTCTAATCCCCCTTTAATGGAGAGAAGCTTACTGACCGTCTCATCATAATCGATAAGGAATACCTATACTGGACGGCGGAAACCTTATAAATAAAATCGCCACTTCCTAAAATGGTAAAAAATTGGAGATTCGAATTCCCAAAAGATTTATGCAGAAACGAAGTAACGGTAGGAACAGAAAAGACCGTAGATGTGGAAGGAATCCGGATCCGAAATGTAGGATCCCGCCGGGGCTTCAGCATCTCTACTTCTGACATTCAGAGAGCCCTTTTAAACCATTGAGAATAAGCGGTCACAAGTATAGCCTTATGGTTTTTATCTCAAAAGGTTTCAAGTCCATCTTGATTATGGAGCCCTCCATGCTGGTTGCCACTTCGAAATCCCTGATCCTCCGCCCTACACAATTCTCCTCTACAGCTCTCTTAACGTCAGCTTTAATGCTGATTTTGCACTCTGTAGGTTTTCCTTCAGCCTCGTAAACTCTCAGTATAGGGCAGCCTTCATCCACCAGCATCGCTGAAAGAATGACGTTAAGCGGCTCCACTCTGAGGAAGCTGTATTTTAACGGCAGCTTGAATCGTTTGCTGGAGGCATCCTTAGAACCTTTGATCACCACTTTGGCTATGAGTGGAGCGTTAACCTCTAAGCCGTGTATGTGAGGCCTATATTCGGGATCTCCCTTTATGAATGGAATAATGGAATATTGAAAGGAGTGATGTACTCCTTCCTCGAACCCCTTCCTGCTCTCACCTTTATATTCAAATGCCACCGACCTCATGAGCGTTATCATGGCTACATCGTCAACTACATTATTGCCGGGAAGCCCACGGTTGATTAGGCATACCCCTTTTTCCTCATCGCTGTAGTCTATCCAATTTTGGGCGGGATATTCCCCCTCAGGCCTCTCAACGTAACCGAAGGGAACCTCATGCCGAATGATCCCTTTCTCAACATTTATTGGGAAGCATACCCTTATTCGATAGTTTCTCCCGCTTGGCAGGAGAAGCGTTTCAAAGTCAATTCGAGGTATGTCATCGTATACATGCACATACTTAATGAAGCGTACACGTATGCCGGTCCAGAATCTTATGGTTCCCTCAACCTTCACAGTGGCCCTTACAGGCCCATTCTCGATTATCTCAACCCTGTTAGGTGCGTTTCTAGACTCCGCGAAGCCCCAAAGTTTCAGATCCTCAGTTCCGCTTTTTATCCTCTCCAGTAGAAACCTTTCCCCAACTGTGAGATCCTTGACTTCCCTTCGCCCTTTGAAAGCTCTCCTTATTACATCATAAAGCCTGTATGGAGGGGGATCCCTACTGCTCACCAAAGGCATAACTGTGTAGAGGTCTCCCCTGTCAATCTGTAAGAGCAGATTGTTTGCGAAGGGATAACTCGGATTTACAAATTCGAAATTTTTCCTCTTATCAATTATGCTACGTATTGTTCCATCCTCATTGAAGGTTACACTGTAGAATCTATTCTCAATGGTTTTCCCCCTTATTCTAATGCTGGTAGGATAGGAAACCTCCCCGTCAGCCTCCTCTATCTTGAATATTCTGTAGCCTAAAGCTGGAACCTCCGCAACGAAGATTAAAGTAGCTTCCCTTAGATCCGTAGAGCCTCCAGCGGACGATTGACCTGCTGATATGAATGATCCCTCCTCATCAAGGCTTTCCACCTCTCCAGTTCCTCCGCGGTGATGAGTATTTCTCACCGGGAGATGGGGCGGCGGCGGGCCGCCGTAATAAACTTCATCCACGAGCTGGACTGGTATCTCCCTGTTATCTTCATCTAGTACTCGCAGTCCCTTAACGCCAGGCTTGATCACGGTGACCCTTAACTTTACAACATCCCTCCTATCGAAGCATAATGGATTGAAGACTATGACTAAGGTTTCCTCAACGTCTCTAATGTCAGTTATATGCTGTGTGATGAAGTCTATACTTGAAGATATGCTCTCATCCGCGATCTCTGAGATCTCCTCATACCATTTAACGGCTTGATCGAACACCTTATCTACGCATGTTCCGCATATAACATCATGGAATTGGTTTAGCAAGATCTTCCTCCAAGCTTTCTCGAAGTATTCCTCCGGGTAGGATCCGCCCATTAAGAATTTAATGGCGGAAATCTTCTCGGCGTTAATAAGCTTGATCTCAGCTTCCCGGTTCATCTTCTTAAGTTTAATTCTGCTCCCGTAGCATCCCTGAAGGACCGGATTCATCTCTCCCTTCAAAACCTGCAGTCTAGGCCTCTCAGCCATCATGGAATCGAAGAATCTAGTTGCCGTGGAAAATGAGATCTTGCAGTCCTCACTCAGCCTATTCCATGCCCTTATGGCTTCCGGCGCGCTTCTGGACGGAATCGCCCAGTCTCCTCCATTCGGGAGAAGAACATTAGAGGTGGATGCTAAGGGAACGCGTTCATCCAATGCTTCATGGATTCTCTTAATATTGTCGTCCACTTCTCTTGTAAATTGAACGCCGCCATAGCTGCCGTAGTGTGTAGGTATACGCGTTCCATCAAGCCCCTCCCAGAGGAACTCGGAGCACTTGACATTCTCTTTTAGGCCGCGTGAAAACGCTATATATTTGTAGTCGCACAACTTTGTTATCTGCGGGATCTGGGCGTTCAGGCCGAAAACGTCTCCCATCCACGCTACTCTCGCTTCTCCCCCCATCTCGCTTGTAATCTTCTTAGCGAAGACGGCGTTTCTGATCAATGATTCCCCACACGGTATATTGGTATCCGTCTGCACGTAGAAACCCGTAACCTCTAACCTCCCAAGAGAGATTAAGGCTTTCAGTTTATCCAAGTGTTCTGGACAGATCTCCTTAAATAAATCGAGCAGAACAGCCTGTTCGAACATAAATTTATAGTCAGGAAAACTTTCCATAATGTTTAGCATTTCTGTGAAGATGTACTTAAGTCTGGGAAAGTACTCTTTGAAGCTCAGCAGATACGCCAAGTCGTAATGAAATGTTGGAATTAGATGAATTTTACGCTTCAATTCTCAGGCTTCACACAGCTGTTTAGGATGCTATAAGATTTAAAGTTTTACTATCTTGAAATATTCACTCTTTGGGGTGAAAGCTCTATGATCTTAGTTAGTGAGAACTACGGTATCTACCATAACCGCCGTACCCTATGCCTTTGCAGCTGACTCAAGGCTCCCAGCCAGCTTACCAGCCAAATAATCATTAAGGACAGCTCTCACAATTCCGGAAACACCGGTAATCGACTGAACACCCAATCTATTGCAAGTTTTATCCCATTTTTAAGGAGTGTAAACTGCCCATTCCTTATCCATCTCCAAATTATGTTTGGTTTTAGATAAAAGCTCACATATGCCTTTCGGAATAGACGTTTAAGCTGATCTTCGGTCACATTTTTAAGCTTCATTACCGGTTCAGCAGCTGTAAACCTGCTCCAATCCCTTGTAAGCAGAAGATCATTTTTCACGGCGTAATCAAATAGCGGTGTGCCCGGATACGGGGTGAGTATTGAAAATTGAGCCCAATCCAGGTTTAACCTTTTCGCAAAACTTATTGTCTTTTCGATCATTGAAACGGTTTCTCCTGGGAAACCCAGTATGAACGATCCTAAAACTTGAATTCCAGCTTCTTTAAGAATCTTTACGGCTTTCTTTACTTGTTCTAGGGTTATTCTCTTTCCAATCTCGTCTAAAATTTTTTGGCATCCCGATTCAACCCCTAAATATATGATCCAGCATCCTGCCTTCTTCATTTTTTCAGCAAGCTTTTTTGTTATTGCATCAACTCTCGAGGAGGCTCCCCAGAATACATCCAACCCTTCCTTAATTATTCCGTCGCATATTTCTTCAACCCTTCTTCTGTTAAGGGTGAATGTGTCATCCACAAACTCTATATTCCTGATTTTATATTCTTCACGGATCATCCTCATCTCTTCGAGAACATTTTCAGCGCTTCTCCCCCTCCAAAATTTGCCGAACAACCTAGAGGAGGCGCAGAAGGAACATCCGAAGGGGCATCCCCTGCTTGTAAGCATCGTTGTGTATACAACACCATAAGCCCTATACTTGTAGATTGGAAGTAAATCTCTGCTCGGGAATGGTATCTCATCGATATTTTTTATAAAGGGCCTCGGCTCTGTGCTAACTATCTCCGCTCCATTCCTAAATGTTATACCCTTAACCTTTCTGAGGGAACCCCCCTCCTCAATGGTTTTCATCAATTCCTCAACTGTTCTCTCCCCTTCCCCCCTAACAATCACATCTACATGCCTACATTCCCTCAAGCTCTCTTCAGGGAGGAAGGTTACGTGGGGGCCTCCCATCATCACTATGCAGTCCTCCCTAACTTCTTTAGCTATCTTCGCCGTTGTGAATGCTTGGGGGATAGATGGAGTTGTTGAAGTTATTCCAACAACTTCTGGATGGAAACTCTTCAGCTCCCTCCTCACATCCTCAAAGTTATAATCTAAAACGTTCGCGTCAATTATTCTAACCCTGTGATGTTTCCTTAGAACAGATGCGAGGTAGGCTAGTCCAAGCGGTGGGGAGGTTGTTCCAATAGCGTATTCTACAGCTGAACTATAGGGAGGTGATATTAAACAAACCTTCATACATTTTGCCCCTGCTTTTTGAAGCTTTTTGGAATGGAGGAAGTGTTAGACTTTTTGCTTTCCTCTCAATAAATCTCTATAGACGGAAAAATAAGAATTTGTAGCCACTCTGGAATGACATTGGGCTGCGCGGTGGTTCAAAACCGAGGAATTCACGGTTGTGGTGATTGCTCATCAATGTTCCATCCACAGTTAACACTACGACAGTGTTTTTCTTAATGAGGAGAAGCGGAGAATTTAATGTCTTGTTAGGGTTAGATCTGGACCACACTGAAACCCTTTAATGGTTAAATCTAAATAACGACTTGTTCAATTATCCTTGAGGTGTCCCCTTTGGATTGCGGAGTCTTTATAGATGCAACCTCAACGCTGGGTAAGCTCGACAGGAGGTGTTATGGCCAGTTCATCGAGCACCTCGGCAAGTGCATCTACGGCGGGGTTTGGGTTGGGGAGGGCTCGGATATACCGAACGTTAGGGGGTTCAGGAGGGATGTCCTCGAGGCTGTGAGGAAGCTGAAACCGCCCATCGTGAGGTGGCCCGGCGGAAACTTCTCATCCGGATACCACTGGCTGGACGGAGTTGGACCTAGGGATAGACGTCCTAAGAGGCTGGACTTGGCTTGGGGCGCTGAGGAACCGAACGAGTTTGGGACCGACGAGTTCCTCGAGTGGTGTAGGCTCGTCGGCACTGAGCCCTTCATAGTTGTTAACGCCGGGAACGGAACTCCAATGGAGGCCGCCAACTGGGTTGAGTACTGCAACTCCGCCGGGAACACGTACTACGCATCCCTTAGGCGGAGTAATGGCCGCCCAGAGCCATATGGGGTTAGGGTCTGGGGGATAGGGAACGAATTATATGGAAGGTGGCAGGTCGGCTTCTGCGTGGATGGGGAGGAGTGTGCAAGGAGAACCGTGGAGTTCGCCAACGAGATGCGTAAGGTTGACCCTGGAATAGAGCTTGTCGCCGTAGGATGCGAAGATCCGGAATGGAACATCGAGATGGTCAAGGGGGCTGGTAGATACTTCAACCACCTCTCAGTTCACATATACATTAAGGGGGTTGACTCGTACAGGGAGTTGGCCTCAGCTCCGGTCGATATAGAGCGGAGGCTGAGGGCGGTCTACAGCCTCATAGAGTCTGTGAGGAGGAAGTATGAGATCGAGAATGAGATCAAGATAGCCTTCGATGAGTGGAACGTCTGGTATCCGGAGGCCAAGCCGCCCCTCCACGAACAGGTTACAAGCGTGAGGGACGCCGTCTTCACCGGTCTGGTCTTGAACGCACTCCATAGGCTCTGCAGGGTTGTCTCGATAGGCGGCTTCGCCCAGACCGTGAACGTTCTACCCCTCATCATAGCCTCAGATGATGGGAGGATGGCTTTAACCCCTCAATACTTGGTCTTCAAGATGTACGGGGAGAACACTGGAGACCTTGTTGTTAGATCGATCGCTGACTCGCCAACTTATAAATCGCAGGAGGTTGATGAGTACGTACCCTTCTTAGATGTATCCGCAACCGTTGAGGAGGGTGGAGGAACCCTCTACGTGCACGCCGTGAATAGGCATGAGAAGGAGGATGCCAACCTTAAAGTTAAGTTTAGAGGGTTCAAGCCCAAGGTTGCATACAACACATACGTTGCCGGGGAATCATTGGAGGACCGGAACACACTGGACGAGCCGGATGTGGTGGGTATTGAAGGCGGAGCCGTCAAACTCTACGACGACGGGGCGGAGATAACGCTTAAACCCCACTCAGTGAACATCATAAAGTTTAGGCAGGGCTGAACCCCAGCATGGTTTATGAGGCTCAATCTACCCGTTCCTACGCCTCCAGGGTCTTGGTATGAGGAAGGGGACCCTCCGCTTATACTCTATGTAGGCATCCCACCACCAACCTTTAAACAGTAAAACAATAACTTATATGCGTGGAGGTTTCTATCCTTTGTTCTTGGGGGTTGTCCGTGAGGATAATTGATGGGATCTACCTTGTGGGTGGAGCTGGATACAACCTCTCCGGAGGCTGCAACGTCTACATGATCGATGCCGGTGGTGAACTCATCCTAGTTGATGTAGGGCATGAGGGCGACGTGGAGTATGTTAAGGAGAATATAACCGATGAGGACATGAACCCAAGGGATGTCTCGACCCTCCTGATAACGCACTCCCACCTGGACCACGCCGGAGGGGCAGCCAAGGCGAAGGAGACCTTCAACTGCAGACTCGCAGCCCATGAGTTGACGGCCAAGGCTATAGAGGAGGGCTTCCAAGGAAGCCAAGGACCATTCACACCGGCCGAGGTTGAGTTGAAGCTGCGGGGAGGAGAGACCCTAATCTTCGGGGATATCGAGGTTGAGGTTCTTGACACCCCTGGACATACGAGGGAGGGAGGGGATCTATGCTACAAGATTGTAGTGGATGGGAAGGTTATACTCTTCACGGGGGATATAGCCTTCAAGTGTTGGAGGGGGTTGATGGGTGGACACCCCGTGTCGGCTTGGCTGGGCTCCGCAACCTTGGAGGAAGCCGAACTATACCTTAAAACCCTGAGGAGGCTTCGGGAGTCCGTTAAGCCCGATATACTCCTACCGGGACATAGGCTCATGGCCCTGAGGGATGGATGGAAGGAGCTCCAGGAGTGTATTAGGCTTGTCTCAACATACATCGAGGAGAACCTAACGAAAGGGGCTCAAACCTGATGGTTCATTATGATGTTGTGTTTCTACATCCACCCGTCAGGCTCAGGGGGTTCCTCAATAGAGAAGAGGATCGGCGAGAACGCCACGAACATGGAGAAAGCTGTTAGAATCCATGATCATTATCTCAGCTGTTTTCTCCCCTGAGCCTTCGAACTGTTCATCCAAGATTAAGTTAGGATTCTATTAATATTTTGAACAATTAATTTAGAGGGTTCTGGAAAAATTTATATATTTATTGATCTTTCCTCTTTTAAGAGGGAGAGAGATGCCGTTTTGTCCCAATTGTGGGGTTGAGGTATCGGAGGACTGCATTTTCTGTCCGAATTGTGGCTATAACTTAAAGCCTTATCAGGCCGCTTCTAAGGTGAGACCTACGGGGGTCACTGTATTAGCGATCCTACAAGTTATCAACGGGGTCATTACCATCATAGCGGGCTTGGTATTCATATTTATGTATACGCTCATCAGCGGAATGATTCCTCATGAGGTTCCCCAGTTCATGGGCATGTTGTCGGGGCTCTTCGGGTTGATCGGGGGGCTCTTCATATTCCTAGGGGTTCTCGGTTTCGTTATAGCCTATGGTTATCTTAAGGGTAAGGGCTGGGCTTGGACGATTGGGTTAATATTCGCGGTTTTGGGGGTGATTGGGGGGCTTATCTCCCTCCCTTCCGGGGTGATCACCATCTTAATTAACGGTTTGATCATCTACTACCTGACTAGGCCTCATGTTAAGGAGTTCTTCGGTAAGGCTACCTAGATCAACATTCAAAATAGGGATCCGATGCTCCCGTTGCAGATAGTTATATTAATCCCCTTCAAGTAGCTTGGCAGGGACTCTACGCGTTTGTAGAACTCTTCTCACATGGCCTCTAAAGAGAAAGCCTCTCACGAATCTGCATGATCTCCTCTTTGACATCTGTCTCCGACATCAGGAGCCTCCACACCCGAATATTTGGGAGGGATTAATCCTTAAAGTTGA
>CAZCOP010000022.1:0-5789 GCA_964499825.1 uncultured Candidatus Bathyarchaeia archaeon | reverse complement strand
TGAGGCGGATCAGATAGCTGACCTAACTGGTAAGGCTGCGGAGTTCATACATCCCCTACTCTATAAGAACGCCGATGTCTACTACAGCTTCGAGTTGAGTAATCCATCAGCCGGCTCAGCTCTCAACTTGGAAGGTTCCTAACACCTCTCCGGGGCGCTTTCTACCCCCCTCTTCAGCCTCTTCTCCCCCCGCAGTTGCTGCTCGATGATCCTCTAGGGCTTGGTATATCACCCTTCCCTCAGCATCTCTAGGTAGTGGTATGCCGGTGAGCTGGCAGATAGTTGGAACTATATCCGTGGCGTGGACGGTTCCCTTCAAGGTGTAACCCCTCTTTATTCCAGGTCCAGCCATTATCAGGAGCCCCTTCAGCGAGCCTATTCCATACTCGCACGTTGGAAGCTGTCCATGGTGGCCTCCGTAGTCATCCCTAACTGCATATATGACATCGCCAACCCTGTCGCCGTACAATCCAAGGAGCCTAGCGTCCCTCTTCTTGACCGCTAGGGCTACTGGCCTCTCCCCGGTCTCTGGATCTACGTAACTATATAGGGCGTCGATTATCTCATCCTGGACCCTCCCATACTCCGATGGGTCGACTATGCCATGGCTGTACCTACCCTTCAGGTTTACGTATATCCACGGTCCATAGGCCGGTATGGCCTTAGACCTCTCAAGGTCTATGGATACGCCTCCCTGCGTCTCCTTGAGGGTTAAGAGTCCAGCCCTTTTCAGCGGCTCTATCGGGGAGAAGTTGTAACCCTTAGCCCGCGCCCCATGGTCTGAGACTATCACAACGAGGACGTCCTCCCCAGCCTCCTCCAGGATTTTACCTATAGCCCTATCTATGCTCTTATAGACCATCAACTCCACTCTCTCGTATGCCTCAGCCTTGTCCCGTCCTTCATACTCCATACTCGATGGATCCCACCTCTCCAGTGGGGCGGCGTAGTGGTACATCCAGTCTGGGGCGTGCATGTGGATCAGTAGTAGGGACCATTCCCTACTCCTCATAAGGTGTGTGGCCGCATCGACAAACCATTTATGTTCCATATCCACGAGTTCGATGAATGTCTCCTCGTCATACCATCCCCAGCTGAAGCCGTCGAAGAATATGTGGCTCGGTAGGGCCAGCGGGTTCACCTTCGCCACCTCTTCGGATAGATCCTTCGGGTGGGTGTAGAAGTTGAGGTTGCATATTGGGGTTACTAGTAGGCTGACCTTACGTCCATCCCTACTGAGTTCTAGGAGCTTAAGCTTGAAGGCTCCCCTCACCACCCCATCCTCCGTCTCGAACTCTTCTATTATGGTCTCGCTCCACTCCCCAACCAGCAACACCGCGAGGGCCTCACCCACATCCTTAGACCTTGAGACTGTAACCCTGTCATAGCAGCCGTCCCTACATTGGATGAGCATGTACCACCTCTCAGGGGACCTGACCTTAGATAACTCCTCACCAGCCTTCCCAGCCTTCCTGCAGATGGAGTATCTGAGCTTAAGTTCGGCCTCCAAGTCTCCAGCCGACTGGTTGACCCCCCTCCATCCGGCGGCTCTCCTCACGGTTATCTTGTTCGAGAAGGGTAGGTCCTCTGTTGTGAAGAGCTGGCCGTCGCTCAAATCGGCTCTGTACAGTATCCCCCTCTCAGTCCTCCACTCATTCATCGCCAAGCCTGTTCCGCCGAGCTGGCAGCCGCCCTTAACGGTGGCAGGGTAGCTGCAAGGCCAGTTTATTATTATGCTCCTCATACCGGCTCTTTCGGCTGACTCCCATATGTATTCAGCCTTACATAGGGATGTATCCCAAGCTGACCTTGCCTTGTCTAGGTCCTCACCTGGGAGGTGTATGGTGAAGCCGGTTATCCCGTGGGTTCCTATATTCGCCCCCGTCGCTATCGTCGTCCAGTTCTCAGGTGTCACAGTTGGGTATGGAACGAGGTAATTCTCCGCGTATACCCCTCCGTCCATGAGCCTCTTGAACGTCGGCAGGAACCCACGTCTGGCGTAGTCGTGGATCCTATGGGCTATGGGCGCATCCAAACCTATTATCAAGACCCTCCTCGGCCTGTCCAAGACTTTGAAACCTCCAGCTTGGCTTATGTTTATCAATTTGCCGCTCAGTCGTATTTTAAACTTCGTGGCAGCCAGCCCTTCAGGGGATTGATGAATAGATTTATAAAAAGCGCTATGGAAAGTTCAGGGCGGAGTGGTTTAGGCATGGCTGATAAGGTTAGGGTTGGGATAGCCGGTTTGGGTAGGAGCGGTTGGGATATACATGCGAGAGTCTTCCAGATGCTCTCAGACCTCTACGAGGTTGTGGCAGTCTCAGACCTGATCGAGGAGAGGAGGAGTGAGGCTGTAGATAGGTTCGGATGCAAAGCCTATGAGAGCTTCGACTCGCTGGTTAAGGATAGCGACGTCGAGCTCGTTGTTGTGGCCACCCCGAGCTATCTACACGCCGAGCAGACTATAAAGGCTCTCAGGTGCGGTAAGAATGTGGTCTGCGAGAAGCCTATGGCCACGAACCTCGATGAGGCAGACGCGATGATTGAGGCTGCGAGGGAAACCGGCAACATACTAACGATATTCCAGAACAAGAGATATGACCCCGACTTCTTGAAGGTTAGGGAGGTGGTCGACTCCGGCATACTGGGGCGCATAGTCCTCGTTAAGATATACGGCCACTCCTTCGGTAGGAGGTGGGACTGGCAGACCCTTAGGAGGTTTGGGGGTGGGGAGTTGAGGAACAACGGACCCCACTACATAGACCAAGCTCTCCAACTCCTCGGTGAGAGAGAGCCGGAGGTCTTCTGTGACCTCCGGAGAACCCTAACCCTAGGCGACGCCGAAGACCATGTCAAGGTAGTCCTGAAGGCTCCGGAATCACCACTCATCGACATCGAGATAACGAGGGCCTGCGCCTACCCTCAGAATAAGTGGCTCGTTATGGGAACCCAGGGCGGGCTGACCGGAACCCAAACATCGCTGAGGTGGAGGTACTTCAATCCGGAGGATCTCCCTCCAAGGAAGGTTGAGACGAGGCCAACTCCTGATCGGAGCTATAATAGGGAGGAGATACCTTGGAAGGAGGGGAGCTGGGAGATGGATGGGAACTCTAAGCCTGGAATGGTCACCTTCTATGAGGAGCTTTACAAGACCTTGAGGCATGGTGCACCTCTAGGCGTCACCCCTGAGAGTGTACGTAGGGTTATGTGGGTGATAGAGAGGTGCTTCGAACAGTGTGAGGAACAGTGTGAGGCCTTCGCTTAGTCAGTCTTCACTGGCAACCCTTCACCTTACCCAGATGCTCAAACTCAGCCTCAACGGTAATCCATCCTTTATGGTTTATGTAAAACTATCTGCGGGTTCCCTCCCTCTCAGCCCTGCCTTCCAAGGAGCTTCTCTATCACAAGTTCGGCTACCTTCCTCCCGCTCAGAAGCATACCGCCGAATATCGGCCCCATCCTAGGCGTCTGGTGGAGCGATACCGCCGCCATCCCGGCTACGTATAGCCCTTCACAGACCTCACCCGTCTTCTCCACGGCGAGCTCCTCAGCCCTTGAGGCCCACATCGACCTCTCCCCCTGGACAAACAAGTTAAGCTCTGGTATCTTCTCTGAGGCTACTGTTATAACCTCAGCTTGGTGTCCCGTGCAGTCTATGACGGCCTTGGCCTTAACCCCTATCGGGTCTACGTGTAGACCTGACTCCACAACGGCCGTCCACTGTATCACAACTCCGACTATCTTTGGGGGAGGCGACCTGTAGATTAGGTCCTCAACAGTTACGCCTAGTATTATCTTCGCCCCAGCTTCTATGGCTGAGGATGCGAGTTTGGTTATAACCTCAACTGTGTCTGCGGTGTAGAGTCCATCCCCAACCTCCTCAAGTCTGCAGCCCATCTCCCTAGCTATCTCATCAGCCGGGGATTGTATCACAACCTTATGGAAGAGCATACCCCCGCCGCCTATCCCTCCCCCGGGTGAGAGCCTCCTCTCCAGAACTAGGGTTCTGAGCCCGGCCTTAGCTAGGTATGTTGCGGCTGTTAGGCCCGACGGGCCGGCTCCCACTATTATCACATCGGTCTCGGTTAGGTTGAGCCAGTCCTCTAGGGCCTCCCTTATTATGGTTCTGGTTATCTCCGACTCGTCGACCTCCCTAATCTTGATCTTCCCCATCCCATCCCTCTCCTTCCCGGCTTTCCGCATCAACCAGCTTAACTACCTATTTTATCCTCCCATCTTTAAAGGGATGACGTTCCATCTGAACGGGATACGCCGTAAAGATAAGCTTTTCCATTCCTCGGTTCGGGTTATGAACCGGCGATGGCAGGTCCA
The DNA here is from genome assembly GCA_964499825.1 of uncultured Candidatus Bathyarchaeia archaeon. Classification (GTDB taxonomy): domain Archaea; phylum Thermoproteota; class Bathyarchaeia; order Bathyarchaeales; family B26-1; genus B17-G17. The sequence continues at coordinate 1,457 of CAZCOP010000022.1, read as the reverse complement.
AAGGTCTCCTTCAGAAGTCTCATTATCATCTCCACCTGTCCGGTGTTTAGGCCTATCGCGAGGAGGGTTAAGCCCAATAGTAGTAGAAGCGAGGCGATAACCCTCTTCTCAGACTGATTCATCCTGCTTTTCCCTCTTATAAACCCTTTAATGGAGGCCCCTTTTATAATGGTTACCCCTTAACCAATTAAGGGTTCAATCTAGAAGATCATCGATGTGAACTTCAGAAGAAGTAAGAATGTTCAACGAAGTACTATTTTCGTTACATGCTGGCGTGCTCCAAAAAAGATATTTTATACTTTGGCATCACCTTTTCAGTAAGAGTTTACTGCGTGGAAGATGTATGTTTAATGTACGATCTGGCATAATTGAGGATCTTAAGGAATTAACCGAGTGTTATGTTGAGATATGGGAAAGCCTTCGTGAATGGCTTCCCGAATCTTTCGTTAACCCTGAAATTGACAGAATGCTTAAATCTGAAGGAAAAGAATGGCTTGAGCAGATGATAAGAAGTGAGCGTGGAATAGTCTTAGTTGCTAAAGAAGATAGTAAGATTATTGGCGTCGCCCTGGGGGGCGTGTCTGAGGGGGTGTGCCATCTCGGATTCTTAGGCGTGAAAAAGGAATACAGGAAAAAAGGAGTGGGAACAAAACTCCTTAATAGGTTTATAGATGAGGCGAAAAAGAGAAAAGCACATAAAATCTGGCTTTTCACATCTCCAAGCCTAATCCCCGCCAGAAGGCTTTACATAAAAAACGGCTTCATACCAGAAGGATTCCTAAGAAAGCACACACGCGGAATAGACATGATAATCTACAGTAAACTTCTTTAGAGAAACATCTGCTTTGGAATATGACAGTCTACGCCAGCGTGTAACGAAAATGAGCTTCGTCGCCTGTTGATGGGTGTTTACGCTTTGCTGTTCGGTCTTTAATCTTTTCCTCTTTGCATCTATGGATTACCCTTCCCGTCTTTAGACTTCTTTCATCCCATTCGCTTTCTAGACATTATTTCCAAGCGTCCCTGTCGGCGTCGTCGAAGTTACGGGTTGAACCTGAGGTGACGGCTAGGAAGCTTAGGGCGGACTTATTCGGGGTTGCCGACCTATCGGTCGCCCAAGACTTCATCTGTAGGCAGGGTGGGATTACCTGAGAGCCTTCCCGAGGGGTATATCGATAGGTATGAGGCTATCGGACGCCGTTGTAGATGAACCGTATAGGCATGACAACCCAGCTGTGATCTTCACTTATAGGCCTACCAGATACCGGCATCCCAGACCATAGAACAAGATAAACTCGGAGAAGGATTATGCGGGCTGTGCGTATACATATACCCCTACGGTAGACAGGGGTAACGAGAACGAAGTAAGGTTGATAAGGGATAAAATGCACACAATTAAAAGGGGGCTGTCGGCTAGCTTGGTCTAGGCTCCGAGACTCGGGCTCTCGGGACCCCGG
>CAZCOP010000021.1:0-17901 GCA_964499825.1 uncultured Candidatus Bathyarchaeia archaeon | reverse complement strand
ACAGAGGGGAGCCAGATAATTATGGGAGGCCGGTTATGAAGCCCGAAGAGGTTGAGAGGTGGATACTGGAAGCTCACAGGAGGGGCTGGTCCGTCGGGATCCACTGTACCGGTGAGAGAGCTCAGGACTTCGCCGTCCGGGCCATAGTGAGGGTCATGGATGAGATGCCGGACGTTAGAGTTAGACACTGCATAATCCATGGATACTTCCCGACGAGTGAAGCCCTAAGATTGATGAGCAAGTATGGGATAATCGAGGCCATCCAACCGAAGTACATCCACAGTTGGGGTGAAACCCTGATAAAGAACCTGGGAATGGAGAGGGCGTCAAGGTTTAAGCCGATAAGGAGCTACTTAGATTCCGGGGTTATGGTCGCTGGCGGCTCAGATGCACCCGTCGTCTCTTACAATCCATTCTTAGGGATGTATGCAGCCGTAACTAGGAGAACTCAAACCGGCAGGGTGTTGGGGCCGGAGGAGAAAGTTACGGTTGAGGAGGCTATAAGACTCTTCACAATAAACGCGGCATACTCAACCTTCGAGGAGGACTTGAAGGGTTCAATAGAGGTCGGTAAGCTTGCGGACATGATAGTCCTAGATAGAGACATACTCACCATACCGCCAGAGGAGATAAAGGAGATAAGAGTTCTAATGACGATGATCGGCGGCGAGGTCGTCTATAAAGCCCCAGAATTCAACATATGAAGATGAATGTGACGTTGTTATACTCTCCTAGGGAAGATCTTCCTTACAAGCTCCTAAGCAGTCCTGGCTTTAACCTCCCTCCGAAGTTCATAATCCTCCGGAAGCATCCTAGGATCGCTAACTAAACGTCATCTCTAGGAGCCTTGAAGATATACTCCCTAAACATAAGGCCCTCCAACTTGAAAGGCGTGATCTCCTCAACCTTCGAGATGGCTCCCTCACCCCTCCTCTATGAGCTTCCTCTCCCTAACAGGCGGCGTTACTCCTCTGTCAGAAGGCGACTGTAAGATACCCTCTTATTCGCGTTCTAGGCGCTGGTATCCCTATCCTCAAATTCCGTTACACTACTAACACCCTCAAGTTCGCATCCCCCACAACCATAATCAACCAAAAGATAAAACTTATCAAGGGGAAGATTGATGGAAGGCTCGAGCAGGCCATGGGAAGGATAAGCCATGAGAAAGCTGAGGGTAGGCCACGTAGGCGGTAGGACGAGTTACGCGTATCTATTTAAAATCCACCCTAAAACTGAGACCATCGCCGTATGCGATATAAACCCTGAAGCCCTAGAGAGGGCTAGGGTAGCCCTAGGGCTTAACAAGTCACAGTGCTTCCGTGATTACGACGAGTTCCTGAGGAAGACCGACTTGGACATAGTAGTCATAGGGACGCCCATACCCTTCCATGCTGAGCAGGCCATAAAGGCGATGGAGAGCGGAAGGCACGTCCTCTCCGAAGTTACAGCAGCCGATAACATAAAAGACTGTGAGAGACTCGTCCATACGGTCAAGAGGACGGGCATGAAGTACATGTTAGCTGAGAATGCGTGCTACTTCCACTTCATCCGTGAGTGGACCAAGCTCATACGTGAAGGTAGGCTTGGGAGGATCTACTACGCTGAAGGAGAATATATACATCAGATCAGGCATCTGTTGAGGGATCCTGCCACCGGGGAGCTCAAGTGGAGGGCGAACCGTCCGCCTATACATTATATCTCCCATAGCCTCGGCCCTCTATTGATGATGTTCGACGACAGGGTTGTCAGAGCTACCGGTTCCGGTAGGGAGAGGCATACGATGCCGGATCTAGAAGTGGTTGGGGCGATCGATATGCAAGTCGCCCTATTCGAGACAGAGAAAGGTATAACAATAAAGGTGTTGAGGAGCTCTGTAGTTACGAGGGAGCCGCCCTTCCACTACTACACAATCTATGGGACTAAGGGTTGCATAGAGAACACGGGCTTCCGTGTTGGGGAGGAGTGGGGAGTAATCTACATCGAAGGCGAGGACGAGGCTGTTAGAAGGATCAACTGCCCAATCTCGGATCCAGAAGCCCCGGAAGAGGCTGAGAAGGGTGGACACGGAACGAGTGAATACTACCTCGTCAGGGACTTCGTAGAGGCCATAGAGAAGGATGAGAAGCCGCCGATCGACGTCGTAAGGGGTGTGGATATGACGGTTCCAGGGCTGGTTGCACATGAGGCTGCGATGAGGGGAAGCATCTGGCTGAAGGTTCCACACTTCGAATGACCATCTCAGAACTTGAGGAGCGGTGAAATAACCATCAATAAAAATTTTTATTTGCTTATTGTTAAGTGATGAAATGTTCTAGAGCTGGGGAATCATGGGTTGGATTCAGATATCACAATATTGAAGCTTGAGCCCTACTTCAGGGTGGAGAAGCTGCGGGTTCCGCTCAAGTTCGGCGCGGTCACCGTTACCGACTCAACGAGCCTCATAGTGAAGGCGACTGTCGAGAATAAGAATGGAGAGGTCGCCGAGGGGTTTGGAGCTATGCCCCTAGCTGAAAAGTGGGCCTTCCCAGACCCTTCAGTTCCCGACGAGAAGAAGCTTGAGGCCATGATGGAGATCGGAGAGAGGACATGCAGGTTATTAGAGAAGCGTTTGAAGGGCATCTACGCCCACCCCGTCGACATAATGCTTGGGGAGAAGGAAAACGTACTCAAGCTGGCGAGGGAGGTAGACAAGGAGGTTGGACTGTCCAAGCCCATGCCTAAGTTGGGGGTTCTAGTCGCTACATCGCCTATAGATGCAGCGCTTCATGATGCTTTTGGGCGCGTTAATGGTATATGCTCCTTCGATGGATACGGGCCCGAGTACATGGAGCACGACCTCAGCTCCTACCTAGGAGAGGAGTTTAGGGGGAAATACATCTCAGACTACCTCCGCCCCAGCTACGTTAAGGAGCTTCCGATCTTCCACCTCGTTGGAGCTTTGGACAAGTTAACTAGAGACGAGGTTGACGCCAGTGACCCGAGGGATGGGCTACCTGTAAGCCTAGATGACTGGATAAGGCGTGATGGGATATTCTGCCTGAAGGTCAAGTTGAGCGGTAAGGATATAGACTGGGATGTCGAGAGGACCAAGGCCGTGGCTGAAATAGCTCACCAAACCCTAAGGGAGCTTGGCAGGGAGAGGTTTTACCTCTCGGTCGACTCAAACGAGATGAACCCGAACCCAGACGCAACGCTTGAATACCTAAGGAAGCTTAAGAGGGAGTCGCCACTAGCCTTCGATAGCCTACTATACTTGGAACAGCCAACCGAGCGGGACCTTAAACGCCACATGTTCTCAATGAGGGAGGTAGCCAAGATAAAACCAGTCCTAGCGGATGAGAGCATAACCGACATGGAGAGCTTTGAACTGGCTTTGAGGCTCGGCTGGTCCGGGGTTGCGGTTAAGATGTGCAAATGGCATTCATCCAGCTTGATGTATATAGCTAGAATGGAGCACTATGGGATACCATACTCGATACAGGACCTGACGTGCCCAGGTCTAGCCTTCATCCACTCGGCGAGCTTCGCGGCGAGAACTAAACCCATAATGGGTTTAGAATATAATGCTAGGCAGTATCTGCCCTTCGCCTTCATGGATGTACAGAGGAGGCATAGAAGCCTATTCGAGGTTAGGGATGGTAGAATAAGGACGGACTCCCTAGAGCCTATTGGCCTCGGTTTCTCAATGGAGGGTTTAAAAATCTAGATCTAGAGATTGGTGGAGAATCCATTCACGTGATGGAGTTTCTGTATATCTGGTCTGCCAGCTCCATCGTCTTCACGGCGTCACTAAAGCATGTCTCCGGTTCCTCATCCTTTAAGATGCACTCTATGAAGTGCCTATTCTCATCATAGAAGCCGTAATACTTGTAGAACTCCCTGCTCCCCCCAGCCGCCTCGAAGGTCGATATAACCCTAGGTTCAGGTTTATTATCCGTGTATATTATGGCTTTATCATCTGGATTTACGAAGGCTGATATATCCTTGCTATGCATCTCGAAGGTATGTATCCTCGAACCTGCAGCCCAGTTACTCATCAGGAAGCCCACAACCCCGCCGTCGAACTCCACGAGGGCATTGAAGCTGTTCGGGTATTCTGTGAAGAGGCTCCTAACCGAGCTGCAGACCCTCCTAACCTCGCCGCCGCCCATCCAACGTAATGTATCAACGGCGTGTATGACGTCTGATGTCAGTACATCGACGGCCCCCTTATAGTATGGAGGCTCCTCAGGATATCGGTTCTTATAGAAGGCTGAGACGCACTGGTTTATCCTACCCCTCTCCTCAACTATGGCCTTAACCAACCTCATGAGGGGTATGAACCTCCTGTTGAAGCCGACCATCGTTCTGCAACCGTACCTCTCGGCGAACCATGCCAAGCTCCTCGTCTGGTTCGTTGTTATACCCGGCGGCTTCTCTATGAAGACGTTGAATCCATCTCTTAAGCAGTCCACGACTATATCGTATAGATGGTGCGGCGGCATTATGACGTATACTGCGTCGAGCTCTTCCTTCTCGAGCATCTCTCTATAATCTACATATCGACTCTTGACTCCGTACTTCTCCGCCGTCTTATGGAGGCGTTCTCTATTCATGTCACAGATAGCCGATATCTCAGCCTCCTCTATAGAGGCCAAGGATGGATAGTGAACCCTATTCGCATGTAAACCGGCACCGATCATCCCTATCCTCAATCTGCGCATGGTCGCCATCCTCTTTCAATATTGGTTACACTCTTAGGCGTAAGAGTGATAAAGGATTTAGTAATAATCCTTTAAGTGTTAATCCATTCTAAGATTTCATCTTCACCAGCTCTTTCAGCCTTAACCCTCAAGTTTTCATCGGCGCCCAGAATCTTATAGATCTTGACTGCGAAATCCACATTGAAGCCTTCACCATAGTTATGAATAAAGAGCCTAGAGGGAGCCGTTAATGCTATCGATGTTTTCAACCCTCCAGCCCGCAATATCAACGGCGTGTAGAGCCTACTCAGCCACTCATCCTCCTTCTGGTTGAATTTTGCTAGATCCACGATTGTGGTCTTAATTCCTCTGGCAAGCCCCCTCGCAAGGAGGCACCAGAGGCCGGCCTCTCCTCGTCCTATGAGGCTTATCCCACCAAACTTGGATGTGCCGTTTAGGTATGTTGCGGCTGTGAGTATATCTTGAACCCTCTCGGCTAGGATGGTCTTGTTATAAGTTGTGTAAAACTTCACGCTCTCCTCCCTTTTCAGGATGTCTTCAACCTTTAGATACTCTCCTGTTCCGAAGCAGTCTATGGAGAGAACTCTATGGCCGAGTTCGAGAAGCTTCTTAACGAGCGGGTTCGGCTTATTTTCACCCTTTAGGATTGCCTCTTTACCCTTCTCATCGATTATGAGAGTCCCAGCCTTCAGTTGTTTATCCTTAGGTTCAACCTCAAATGCTGGAACTCTGTCGCCCGCACCTTTACGCCCTATGAAGATTCTCCTCATCTTCACTTTTTCAGTATCCATTTCCTCAATAACTGATGACTCAACCTCGCTCAACCCTGGTTGTGATGAGAGGAGTGAGTGTCTATATATCTCCCCGATGATATCTCGGTACCGTTCTAGCGTCTCCATATCCCTCGGCTCCAAGTCATTGAGGATCTCCTTAGATTTTGAGATCAAGTATTCCCGTAGGGTTTTAGAACTCATCCCGGTCTCCGGTAGGGGGGTTCCATAAAATACGAGTAAGTTCCTGGGATTCTCCATCTTAAACGGCCTCTCATGGAATAACCGCTCATCCTCCTCTCCCAGCAGCCACCTCCCAAACCACTTGTAGACCGCCTCCCTTCTCGCTCTGTTGTAGTTGTGTCCGGCGTCTATGTGGACGTATCTAACCCTATCCTCAGCGTCGAATAGTTTGTAGATCTCCCTTATAGCCGGGTACTCACATACCGGCGTATCCCTAGTCCAGTCCCCGGTAGCCGAGACAAGAAGTAGGGGCCTCGGGGCTGCCAAGGCCGCTATCTCAACATTGAATGTCTCAACCCTCAGGTTCGGCGGGTTCTCGCAGAGGCATCCACCCTGGAAGTGGGCTGATACCATACATACGGGGGCTGATACGGATACCCTGCTATCTACAGCTGTGAGCAGGAAGGTCTGTGTTCCCCCACCAGAAGCCCCAGTACACCCGATCCTATCTGGGTCTACGATATCGAGGCTTTGGAGGAAGTCTATGGAACGTATGCTATTCCACAATTGTAGCCCTGCCAAGCTGACGCCCCAGAGAGCCGACCCCCTATCCTGAGCGAAGTTATGATCCACTTGAAAGCTGTCGTTATAGCCAACCATATCATAAGAGAAGACAACGTAGCCCTGCATCGCGAGGTTTATACAACGCCCAACAACCGAGCTGATCTCTGAATCCTCCAATCTACCGTATCTCCAGTGTCCATGAGGGCATAGAACCCCGGGAAATGGGGGTTCACCCTCGAGGGGTGTGTAGAGGTTTCCGGTGACGAAGAAGCCTGGATAGCTCTCGAAGTAAACCTTCTCTATAGCGTAACCTTCCCTCTCAACCCTACCGAAGATCCTCGGTTTTAATAGGTTCTCTTCCGGTAGCGGCCATAACCCGCAACATATTAGTATATGCCTACGTAGGTATTCAGCTCTCCTCAACCACTCCTCTCTGGTCTTGTATCTAGGCATCTCATAATGCTTGTTGTTGTCGCGTATCTCCCATATCCTGCTATCTTCTGGAGCTTCACCCTGTCTAGGCAAGGGATATTCAACCCTTTCAACGGATTTGTCTTTTATCTGTTACCTTACGAACCTCCCTAATGATGCCGTCCGCATCTATACCTTGCTCGGCCATGAGCTCCTCCGGCATCCCCGAGTGGGGCATTTTCCTAACAGCCAAGATCTTCGGTTTTAAGCCTAGGGAGGCTACGGCTTCTCCGAGTCCACCTTGGGCGTAATGATCCTCAACGGTTATTATATGCCGGGTCTCCAGGTATGCTCTCCTCAACGTCTCTTCATCAAGCGGCTTTATCGAGTAGCAGTCTATAACCCTGACTTTCACTCCTTCCTCTCTCAATATCTGATAGGCCTTTAACGCTTCGTGGACGGTTATGCCCGCAGCTACCACCGTGGCTACATCGTCACCGCTTCTTTTAAGGACCTTTGAACCCCCGATATGGAACTCCTCGTCGTTATCGTATATCACAGGGGTCTTTGGGCGTGTAGTCCTGATGTATGAAATCCCCCGGTAATTTGCTGTTAGACATGTCAGCTTCTCACTGCTAACGGCGTCGCATGGATATAAGACTATACTGTTGAATATGGAACGGAACATGGCTATATCTTCAAGCCCCATCTGGGATGGCCCATCCTGACCTATTGATGTGCCACCGTGGGAGCCGGCTACCTTCAAGTTAGCCCTTGAGTAAGAAGCCATCCTTATCTGATCGAACGCTCTGGTTAGGAAGCAGGCGAAGGTTGCGAGGAAAACGTCGAAGCCCTGGGTCTGCAAGCCCACGGCTATACCGACCATGTTCTGTTCGGCTATGTAACACTCGAGGCTTCTCTCGGGGAACCTCTCAAAGAAGAACTCAGTGAACGTCGAGTTCTTGACGTCACCATCCAGGACGACCATCCTATCGTTGATCTCTCCAAGCTTAACGAGGGCCTTCCCGTAGGCTACCCTAGTAGCGACCATATCCCCAAGCTTATAGTCGGTCTCTATGGCGAATTTAGCTCTCCTCTCCTCAGCCTTGAACTTCGCTTCGATGAAGTTTGTCGGCTTGAAATACAGGTTCTTAATTCTAGGAGAGATCTCGCTCTCAGCTCTCTTAAACTCCTCCCCTTTCAAAGCTCTTCCATGCCTCCCCTCCGCATCCTCGAGGAAGCTGACCCCCTTACCCTTAACGGTCTTTGCTATTATGAAGGTCGGCCGGTCCGATGACTTAGCCCCGTCCAGTACATCTATCAGCTCCTCGACGTCATGTCCGTTACATACGTAAGTCTGCCAACCGAATGCCCTAATCCTCCTCTCATACTCCCCTGAGTCCCAGCCATACATCGTGGGTCCACTCTGTCCAAGACGGTTCATATCCAATATCGCCGTTAGGTTTGTTAGGCGGAGCTTCCCGGCGAAGTTTATCGCCTCCCAAACCGATCCCTCAGCCATCTCCCCATCTCCCAGAAGGACGTAGACCCTCCTATCGATGCCTAGAAGTCTCTTGGCATAGGCCATCCCGACCCCTATAGATAGGCCTTGCCCGAGGGAACCTGTAGCGACCCTTATGCCCTTAACCCTGGGAACGGGGTGTCCCTCAAGCTCAGATGCGAATTCCCTGAGGGTTAGGATCTTATCCCTATCTATCACACCAAGCTCTGCTAAGGCTGCGTATAGTATAGGTGCTGCATGTCCCTTCGAGAGGATGAACTCGTCATTGTCAAGGTAATCTATGTTTTTCGGGTCTATGTTCATCTCCTTAAAGAAGAGAGTTGCCACGATCTCAGCGCAGGATAGACAGCTTGTTGGATGCCCTGAACCAGCCTTACTCGTTGCACGTATGGTGTGAAGCCTCAAAATGTTGGCCTTATCCTTTAGGTAGGCTACCTTATCCATTCTTGTTCCCTACCAAGGTATAGTCTATTGCCGATAACAGAGGATCCCTTCAAATATTTAATGGTATCCTACATCATCCTTCGATTTCTCTAAATCTCTAGAGGGCAGCGTCCACAAGCTCTTTAAGTAATATATAAATCAAGGAGGAACATCAGTTATACGATGGATAATCTGGCTGGTGCTTTCTATGCCAAGGGAGGTTGTGGCTTTAGCCCCGAGACGCCTAGTCGTTAGGGAATATGAGGAACCACCGCTCAAGCCGAATGAGGTTAGGGTTAGGAGTATGCTATCATCCGAGAAGCACGGGACGAACCTAGCGGTTTATAGAGGCGTCGCCCCAACCGTCAGGAAGGTCTTCGACCCCAAGATGGGTATATTCCTCCAGAAGGGTTCAAGAAGGATGTGGCCATCACCCTTCCCAATGCTGATGGGAAACATGACGGTCGGCTTGATAGTTGAGGTTGGAAGGGAAGTCAAACGGTTTAAGGTTGGAGATCGCGTCTACGGATACCTCGGGTTGAGGGAGACCCACACGGTTCCTGAGGATGAGATCTACCCGGCGCCCCCGGATCTGAGCGATGAGGAACTTGTCTGCATAGACCCCATGGTTGTGGCTTTGATGGCTATCCGTGAGGGGAATGTTAAACTGGGTGAAAGGGTGGCCATATTCGGCCTTGGAGCGATAGGGCTCATGGCAACCCAGATGGCTAGAATATCAGGCTCTACCCTAATCGTTGGGGTTGAACCCTTCGAGAAGAGACGTAAACTTGCTGAGAGATACGGGGCTGACATCACGCTCAATCCGGAGGAATGTGACGCTGGCTTGGAGATTAGGAGGCTAACCGGAGGGAAGGGCGTGGATATATCTATAGAGGCCAGCGGCTCCTACAACGCCCTACATCAAGCGATAAGGGCTACAGCCTACGGGGGAACAGTAGTTCCAGTTTCATGGTATCACGGGGAGGCTGAAGGCCTAAATCTCGGGGAGGAGTGGCACTTCAACCGCCAAATCATGGTGTCCGGTGCTAGGGTGGAGAGCGAACCATACCGCGATCATCCGAGGTGGGATAGGGAGCGAATCTACAGGACAGTTATACACCTACTCCGCCGAAAGAAACTCACGGTCGACGGTTTACTCGATCCGATAGTGAACTTTGAGGACGTCATAGAAGCTTACAAGCTTATCGATGAGGAGCCGGAGAAGACCATTAAGCTGGCCGTGAGGTATGAGTGGAAGGGTAAAGCGTAAGGGATATATGGAGCCCCGTTGAGCTTAAGTATGAGAGTTACATCTCTTACCTCTAGAAGATTTGGGGGTGTACCACGCTCGGGAAAGTTCTCGTCACGGCTGCATGGCCGTACATAAACCACGTTCCCCACCTTGGAAACCTACTTCCGATACTCTCAGCTGATGTTATAGCCCGTTATTATAGGCTTAAGGGTGAGGATGTAGTCTTCGTAAGCGGTTCAGATGAACATGGAACTCCAATAGAGGTCGAAGCCATAAGGCAGGGCATAAACCCGAAGGAGCTCACAGACCGAAACCACAAGATGGTCTCCGAACTCTTCAGAGAATGGGGGATATCCTTCGACAACTACACACGCACCGAGAGTCCAAACCATAAAGCCTTCGTTAGGGAGGTCTTCCTAAAGATAGAGAGGAACGGCTACGTATTCACGATGGAGACGGAGCTCCCCTACTGCCCAAAATGTAAGCGCTTCCTACCTGACAGGTTTGTTGAGGGAACATGCCCATACTGTGGATATGAAGGTGCGCGTGGAGACCAGTGTGAGAGGTGTGGGAGGCTGCTGGAACCAACGAAGCTCATAAATCCCTACTGCACTATCTGCGGTTCAGAGCCAACCATAAGGAGGGTCACCCACTGGTACTTTGACATGCCGAAGTTCACGGATCAACTGCTGGAGTATATAGAGAATAACAGGCAGCTCCCTGACAACGCCAGGAACTTCAGCCTAAACCTACTGAAGGAGGGGCTGAAGCCGAGGCCGATAACTAGGGATAATAAGTGGGGCATACCCGCCCCCTTCAAGGGCGCTGAGAGTAAGACGATCTACGTCTGGCTTGAGGCCGTCCTCGGCTACGTCTCCGCAACGATCGAGTACTTCAAGAGGTTGGGTAAGCCCGATGGCTGGAAGGATTACTGGTTCAATAAGGACGCGAAGACCCTATACTTCATAGGTAAAGACAATATACCATTCCACACCCTGATCCTGCCAGCCCTCCTCCTAGCAACCCATGAGGGCTACAACCTACCGTGGAACGTCAGCACGAATGAGTTTCTAGTCTTTGAAGGTAAGAAGTCCTCCAAGAGTAGGAGGATAGGCGTATGGATAGATGAAGCCCTAAAGCTCTTCCCGCCGGACTATTGGAGGTACACCCTAATCTCGATCAGACCCGAAACAAAGGATACAAACTTCACATGGGAAGTATTCATCGAGAAGGTTAACTCAGACCTGAACGACACCTTAGGAAACTTCATCCATAGGACGCTGACTTTCATAAATAGATACTTCGGCGGAGTTGTTCCAGAACCAACAAAACTTGATGAACTAGACGAGAATGTTCTGAACTCAATAAAGGAGAAGGTTGAGAGCATATCGGAGAGGATAGAGCGCTTCCAGCTCCAAGACGCTGCACGAACCTTCATGGAGCTGAGCAGGATAGGGAATAGATACCTAAACGAGAAGCAGCCATGGCTAGCTATAAAGCGGGACAGAGGCTCCGCCGCCACCACCCTATACGTCGCAGCTCAGATAGTCAAAGCCCTAACGGTGACTATGGCTCCATTCATGCCCTTCACATCTGAGAGGCTCAGGAAACTTCTAAACCTACCCGAGGAGGCGAATAGGTGGAGTGAAGCCCTAAAGCCCCTCCCACCGGGTCATAAGGTTGGGGAGGCTAAACCTCTATTCCATAAAGTAGAGGCCTCAAGGGAAGGTTTGCAGGAGATGCTCGAGAAGGTTAGGGCTGCCTCCCACATGGTCTCCATCGACGAGTTCTCAAGGATGGATCTCAGGGTTGGTAAGATAGTCAAGGCTGAGCACATTCCTGGCTCTAAGAAGCTCATCAAGTTGACGATAGATGTTGGCGGCGAGAGATTGAAGAACGCCGTTGCGGGTATAGCTGATAACTACAAACCTGAGGAGCTTGAGGGTAAACTTGTAGCCTTGATAACCAACCTTAAACCTAGGAGGATCATGGGTGTGGAGTCTGAGGTTATGATACTGGCGGCCCAGGATGGGAGGACGGTCACGCTTCTCCAGCCGGATAAGCCCGTAAGACCGGGCAGCAAAATAAGCTGAGCTGAGCGAATCTTGGAGACTGACCGACCGAGGGGGTTGAAGATAGACCTACACGTCCACACATGTTACTCCGGGGATAGCCTAACAACCCTCAGGGAGCTGATCGCATATTCTAGGATGAGAGGTCTGGATGGGGTCGCCGTCACCGACCACGATACGGTTGAGGGAGCCTTGAACCTGCTGGGTAGAGCTGGAATTGAGGGCTTGATCGTAATCCCAGGGATAGAGGTCTCAACTTCTATGGGTCACGTTCTGGGGTTGAACATAACTACCCCTATACCTAAGGGTTTGGATCCGGCGGAAACCGTTGAGAGGATACATGAGGCTGGGGGGATAGCTGTTGAGCCTCACCCTCCAGCACCCTTCAAGAGCAGCCTCGGCACAGGCGATTACGTATCACAACTGGGGTTAGACGCTATAGAGGTTATCAACTCCTCTATGGTTCCCTTCTCATTGATGAGCTTCCTGAGTAGGAGGCTCGCCGAGAGGCTTAACCTACCCCAGACGGCGGGAAGCGACTCCCACCTTCCGGAGGCCATAGGTTTAGCCTACATACTCATAGATGTTGACCCAGATGTTGAGGAGATAATTGAAGGTATAAGGAGGGGTAAGGCTGTTCCTTATGGTAAACCGATCCCTTGGGGTTTAAGGTTAAAGAAGATCATCCGGAGGGGATAAGTCAAGGGTAAACTTTAGGTTTCTTCCATCCTTCACCTTCTGACGTATATGTATATCACAATAACCGCTACCAGAGCTAGGAAGATCAACACCTTGATTAATGTACCATTCCTCTCCCATATTATCATGGTCGCGTTTAACCTATCTATTGGGTTTCGTGAGGTCAACATTTGGAGTATCTGTCTAACCTCCCTCTCAGTGAAGGCTCCACTGTCGATTAGGACCTTGTTCCTCCCAACCCTCCTGAAAGTGTGCCCCATAAACCTAAACTCTTCTATGAAGGCCGTCTTCAGCCATAAGTCGAACTCTTCCAGGATCGCCTCGTTCCTCCTTCCTCTCCTACCCATCTCTCTTCACCTGTATTTGACGCTTATGTAGTACAGATACCGCCAGGTTCCATCCTCCAACTCTAAGACTCCAAAATTCACTATGTCATCGCCTTCACGCCATACGAGAACCTTACGACCGCTGAGTGAATGCCTCTCTATGAAGGATTCTATACCCTCCTTCGCTGAACTCCAATCCGCCTCCTTAATGTACGTGAGATTATACTCCCTCACCTCAACATCCGGGTGAACAGCCGTAATGTTTATAAGCGTACAACCTGCTTGAATGAAGATCTCCCTAACTCTCCTCAACCTCTCTGACGCTCCAACCTCAACAGGTGCGCCTATGAGGTTGTAGTAGGCTTCTGCGGCGTCTGAGCCCATGGCTACGAGAGAGCCAGAAGATGCGTCCACTATGCCTATCTGAGGCATCGTAGCCATAATTGAGCCCGTTAGATATAGCGGGATGAAGTAGTAAAGTTTACCCTTTATCGGGTATAGTAGGATGTTACCCAGCCTTGATGCCTCTGGATATTGGTAGAAGGTTAGCTTAGTCTTAACCTTCTCGTTTGTTTTGAGGGAGTCTAAGGCTGATGTTGGACCCAGAAACCTAGCTGAGGCCGGTACTTCATAGAGTACTATCCTACCCAGATCCTCCCCTCCATAGGCTAGGTATATGGCCGCCAAGTTCTTACTCTCCGACTTCATGTACTCCACTATCTGGATTCCGGTGAAGTACACATCATTCTGGTCCACGAACAGGACGTATAGGACCTCTGTCTCATGTGGCCTCTCATAGAATTCGTTCCCAGACCTCCAAGCAAAGGGATCGTTCACATGGAACTTGAAATCAACATCTAACTGTCCAGGTTTATCGTGCATCCCGAGTAGAGCCTCTGGGTAGCGTAATTGAGGCCTAAGCCAGTCGGCGCTTGGATCATCTATTGACTTCCAAGCGTTGTAATATTCTCTGTAGAAGTCTATCAGGAACCCGTCCGGTTTGCCCACTACGTAACCAGTTATCTTCCCATCCTCCACATTGACTAAGACGACGGCGAAGTATCTCAGGTAGCTACTGGCTGAGAAGCCTGAGTGCATAGGGTAGTTGATGTATACCTGAACCGCGTAATATATGTTCTCGCCATCACTAACTAGGTAGGCGTCTGGGTCTGCCTCTAACCCATATATTAAGAGGTCCTCAACGCGCTTGAGTACGTCACGGTTATAGAGCATATCTATGCTCTCCTGCGGCGGGGAGAAGGCGAAACCTATCTGGCCTTGGAATAGGAACCAGAGCATCCTCTCCCACCCTGTGAGTGTGTAGTCTGGCTCCTTTGAGTATGAGACGTTTTCAACCTCATTGAAGCCCCTCACGTTTACGTAGACTGGATTGGAGAATCCCTCCCCCTCACCGTAGTATATTAGGGGTTCCCTCCTGATCTTGAAGGCCTCCTTCACATCGACGTACTCTCCAGTGTGGCTGTCGATTACTATTATCCTCGATGTGTGGGTGTAGATTAAGTGTGTGCTTATCCAATCCTTGCTTGGGTATAGTATGGTGGTTGGGGCTACCCAATACTCCCTCCCGTGTATATAGATTATGTCGGAATCGGCCAGTGTCATCCAGTTGGAGCCTATCCTATTTATCATCCTTGTATGGGCTGCCCACCTATCCCACTGGCGGACTAGGCTTAGGGTCTTGGTTACGTTTCCACCCGGCAGTGCCGAGAGGGGCATCCGCTCTATGTTCTCTATTCCAGCAGCCCACCTGGTCACGGCTATCTGCTTCTCGGTTAGGGGCTTCCACTCGTATTCTATCCAGTTGTTGTTCCAGTTCAGTCTGAAGCCAGCTATTATCGCGGCGTCTATGGCTAGGAGGATTACTAGGGATAAAGTAAAGGCTAGGAGAACCATCCTCCTCCTTTTAGAGAACGATTGGCCCCTCTGGAACCCAACGAAGTGGAAGAAAACGGTTGCAACGGCGAATCCGACTAGGAGGATCACGCATATCATGTAGTCGAAGGGCGTTGTCGCATCCATAGCCCAGTATGGTGAACCCAGCACCATCGAGATCATGATGCACGTCATTATGAGGAATATGTCCCTAACCCAGATGTTCTGTTGGCCCATCAAGAAGTGCTTCACCAGTTTAAGCCCAAACCTGATAGCGATCAAGGCTAGTATTGCGGTTGATAGTATATACATGAGGCGGTACTCCACCTCCATGGTCGGCATGAGGGAGATAAGCTCCGAGCTTGAGGCCGGGGAGACCGGAAGGAGCATTATCCTAGGTATAAGGCTCCAGTCTCCTATCCCTTTCATGGCCATGCAGAAGATGGGTGTCACCCTGCCCAGGAATGGTAAACCGTTAATTGAGGCTATTATGAGGAATGCGGCGACCCATTTGAACAACTGCCAGAATATCCATAGGGTTCTCCTAGTCTTAGGTGAGAAGGTCGGCATAGCCCCGCCGGATCCATACTCCATGTGTATCATCCACTGGAAGGCCTCCCAGGCCTCGTAGAGGTCGCTTCTTCCAACCATAGGGTTCAAGGTCAGGAGGGCTAAGATCGCGGCCAGTATAAACGTGTAGTTGTGGTAGAAGGTTATGTTAAACCAGTCTAGGCCCGATTTGAGGAGGTACATACTCTGCGTGATCTTCCAGTTCAGCCAAGTGTAGGACCCGTAGAGAACTACGCCCATAAGTATAATGATAAGTGGAAGCCAGAGCCAGAATCTCCTGAGAGGGGTGGTTCTCCTATACATGGCTCAGCCATCTTGACTCTCTATTACTTTAAGATAATAAGCTTAACCAGGATATATAGAGTTACTCCAACTTAGATGGGCGGAGGCTAAGCAGAGGCCTCAAGGGAATGGTTAGAGCCAACAAGATCTCTTAGATAACGCTTTCAAATTTCTCCTCAACAACGCCTCACAAGGAGCATGCCAAAGACATCTTAAACCTTAAATAAATAGGAGGTGATCCAATAAGGTGTGGGTGATGACAGCTCTGGCCCCACTGAGCACCCATATAAGACACGATGATGTGGATCTTGAGTGTGGAGCCCACACTTTCTCCCAGTTTGGATAAAACCAAAAATTAATACGTTGTCTCAACCCTGAGTCGGTATCACGTATCTTCCATGGGTCACAGCCATTATATCTGCATCTCTCCCAGTTATGTCTAGGGCGAACCTTAATGCCTCATTGACCGTCCTGGACGGCCTCAGCTTAAAGGCTTCAACTGTGTAGTAGTCCGGTAGCGCAGAGACTAGGATGACTCTGAACCTCCTAAGGGCTTCCGTTAAGATGTGGGCTACGTATCTACCCCCTGTGAACCTCCTTCTTAAGGCCCTTTCAGCCTCTTTGAAACCCTTAGAAGACTTCATGAGGTTGAAGAACTCTTGGTCTCCATACCCTTCTCTACACTCACCGACGAGAACTAGGGCGCCATTTCTCCCCAGTATGCCGGGTGCTATGTCGAGTCCTAAGCAAGTCTCGTATAGGTTGGAGTCGAAAGGTTTACCCCCCGGGCTGAGGAATAACACGTCGGCCCCCTTCTTGACGTGAACCCTACATGCTGAGTCGAGGAGTCCAACGCCCTCCTTAAACGACCGCTCCAATTCCCCGGCGAATACCCCCACCACATCACCCCTGTGATCTCGGATTACATCCACTGCGAAGTTTACACCAGCCAGCTTAGAGGCCTCCATGGAGTCTATATACATCGGGTTCTCATCCAGCAAACCCCTCACAGCTTTGGGATGAAATACCTTAGAGTGGTACTGCTGGATCGTTTTCTTCCCAGAGACTCCAGGCAGGATAACATCTCCTCCCCCTGCATATCCCGCGTATGGATGAGGCCTTATGAAGCCAGCCGTCACCTTCAAATCAGCCTCGACAAAGGCTCTGTTCAAATCTATCTTAGTCCCCTGCGCCGTCTTTCCAACGTGAATATTGTTTTTACCATCTGGGTTGTGGATTATCACCTTCATTTCCTTCAACTCATCGCACTCCTGAATCATGCGTTTTAGATAGCTCGGCCAGTTGGTGTGGAGCGGATCATAGGTTGCGATCACCCTCACATCCTCAGGTTTAACGCCAGAAGAGTTCAGTTCATGGATTATGACTTTGAGGATTACGCCCATAACTTCACAGTCGCCGGGCATGGGACACTTAACCGCTATGGCTACCCTCTCTCCTGGCTTAGCCATCTCAGATAGGGGGTCAGTTCCCACAGGTTTCCTTAACGCCTCATCAACCTTCGCCTTAAGGTTATTAATCCTCGGCTTCTCATCAGGTTTGAGTACTGCATTGAGGTTCTTCATCTTAACCCTCAGACACACCTCTGTATCCCCGTAGGGAAGCCATACATCAACCAAACCCTTCTCCACCCGGGTACTCGATCCAATAACCCTTCTTTCTATGCGAATCTTGATTTAAAAGGTTAGTTGAGAAGACCAACTTTACGGCTTAAGGTTTAATGTGCTATGTAGCCGTCCTCATCGAGAGATCTGATCTCGAAGACCCTCTTGTTGCTTATGTGGAGCATCTTCATATCATCAGCCAACATCTTGCCGAAGAGTGTTCTCAGCTCCATATTCCTGCCGACCTCTATACGCTGTTGAACATCACCGGCCCAGACCGAGATCCCGCCGTCACTAACCACTATAGCTATCCCTTTCAGTTTTATTCGCATCGAGTTTTTAGAGTTGGGTTTCTCCCAAACACAGCATAATTACATGAATTATTAATCTTTACCTCCAGAGAAGCCTATCCGGACTTCCGACTTAGGCATTCAACTATCTTCTTGGCTATTAGTATGGAGGCTATACATCGGGCCTCCTCAGTCTGAGCCCCTATATGGGGCGTACAGACGACGTTTCGAAGTTTCATTAATCTAACATCGCAGGGAGGTTCGGACTCGTAGACGTCTAGGGCCGCGCCGCCGAGTCTCCCCGATTCCAAGGCATCCA
>CAZCOP010000020.1:0-18052 GCA_964499825.1 uncultured Candidatus Bathyarchaeia archaeon | reverse complement strand
ATAGCGAGATAGAGAAGATCCGCAACCGGATGAGGCATATAACCGAGATGATGGGATCAATCCCCGACTCCTTCTACCATCGCGTCTTCGAGAGGGCTAGGAAGAGCAGGGAGTGCCCGCACTGTGGAGCTGAGCAGTACAAGATAGAGTTTTCGAAGCCGACGAGCTTCTACGAGAACGGTCAGAGGTTGATCCCGAGCGTCATTAGAGAGCGGTTCGAGAGGATACCGGATGAAGACCTCGAGTTGTTGGGTTTCAACCCGAAGAGGGCCCGTCCTGAATGGATGATACTTCAGGTTATACCTGTCCCACCAGTCTATGTTAGGCCCTCGATAACCTTGGAGTCTGGGATACGATCCGAAGACGACCTAACGCATAAACTCGTCGACATAACCCGCATAAACCAGCGGTTGAAGGAGAACATAGAGGCTGGAGCTCCAACCCTGATCATACAGGACCTATCGGAGCTTCTGCAATACCACGTGACGACGTACTTCAACAACGAGGTCTCTGGTATACCTCCGGCTAGGCATAGGTCTGGGAGGGCCTTAAAGACCCTATCCCAACGGCTCAAGGGGAAGGAGGGTAGGTTCAGGAGCAACCTATCCGGTAAAAGGGTTGACTTCTCAGCTAGAACCGTGATCTCCCCAGACCCTAACCTTGATATAAACGAGGTTGGGGTTCCACTTGAGGTTGCCATGAGGCTCTCAATACCGGAGAAGGTTACACCCTGGAATATAGAGGAGATGCGTAAGCTCGTTAGGAACGGCCCTGAGAATTATCCGGGCGCCCTCTACATAGTTAGGCCCGATGGGAAGCGTATAAGGCTTGAGTTTGTGGCCGATAAGGATAAGGTGGCTGAGGCGTTAGAGCCCGGTTACATAGTTGAGAGGCATCTGAGAGATGGGGATGTTGTGATCTTCAATAGGCAGCCTTCACTCCACAGGATGTCGATAATGGCCCACTACGTTAAGGTTCTACCATACAAGACCTTCAGGCTCCACCTCTGCGTCTGCCCGCCATACAACGCAGACTTCGACGGGGACGAGATGAACCTTCACGTCCCACAGAGCGAGGAGGCTCAAACAGAGGCGAGGCTTCTGATGCAGGTTCAGGACCACATACTGTCCCCGAGGTTTGGAGGGCCAATTATAGGCGCCATCAGGGACTTCATAACAGCCGCCTGCCTCCTAACCCAGAAGTCTACCTACCTAACTAAAAAGGAAGTTTGCGATCTGCTCATCGCCACCGGTTATGAGGGTCCACTCCCGGAGCCTGAGGTTAAGGAGCCTGAACCCCTATGGAGCGGGAAGCAGATATTCAGCCTCTTCATCCCGAAGGGTTTGAATTACACCCTCAAGGCCAGTATATGCCGTAGCTGTTCAGTGTGTGAACGCGAGAACTGTCCATACGACGCCTACGTCGTCATAAAGGACGGCGTCCTGAAGTGCGGTGTTATAGATAAGAACTCCATAGGGGCTGAGAGGTCTGAGAGCCTCCTACACAGGATAATAAAGGATTACGGAACCGAGGCTGGTAGGGAGTTCCTGAACAGCATCTCGAAGCTCTTCATAAGATTCCTCACCATGAGGGGTTTCACCTACTCCTTCGACGAGCTTGAACTCTCAAATGAGGCTCAGGAGAGGATAATGAAGGTTATAGAGAAGGCTGAGAGGAGGGTTAGGTCCTTCACGGAGGCTCTGAAGAAAGGTACACTCGAGAGGCTGCCGGGTCAGAGCCTCAAAGACTCCTTCGAGATATATGTGATGAACGAGCTGGCTAGGGCTAGGGAGGAGGCCGGCAGGATAGCGGATTCGGACCTTGACATAACGAACTCTGGGGTAGTGATGACGAGGAGCGGGGCTAGGGGCTCAATCATAAATATAGGGCAGATGACGGCTTGCCTCGGACAGCAATCCGTACGTGGGAAGAGGATCATGAGGGGCTACCTAGAGAGGGTCCTGCCACACTTTAAGGTAGGAGACTCATCCCCGAGAGCTAGGGGCTTCGTCTGCGCATCCTATAGGGACGGCTTAGATCCGATCGAGTTCTTCTTCCATGCCATGGGAGGGAGAGAGGGACTTGTGGATACAGCCGTCAGAACTCAGCAGAGCGGCTACATGCAGAGACGTCTGATAAATGCCCTAGAACATCTTCACATAGAGTACGACGGAACCGTTAGGAACCCGAGCGGAGACATAATCCAGTTCAAGTATGGTGAGGACGGCGTCGACCCCGCGAAGAGTGACCACGGTAAGGCCGTTAATGTTGCTAGGCTCGTCGAGCAGATAAAGCTCATGGTTGAGGGCGGCGAGCCGGCATCCGAGGATTACATTGAGGATAACCTTAAGAGGGTTAGGGATCAGCTCACACCCCTCCTCATCGATGAACTCAGAACCGAACTCTTGAAGGCTAAGCTGAACAGGGAGGGGGTTGATTTAGCGATTAAGCTGACTGTTGAGAACTACAGGAAGGCCCTAGTTGAGTCCGGTGAGGCAATAGGTATAGTTGCAGCTCAGTCTATAGGTGAACCTGGAACCCAGATGACTCTCAGAACCTTCCACTACGCCGGCGTTAGGGAGCAGAACGTAACGTTGGGCCTACCACGCCTCATCGAGATAGTCGATGCACGCAGGCAACCATCAACGCCGATAATGACGATACACCTCGATGAGGAGCATAGAACCAGCAAGGAGAAGGCCACAGAGGTCGCCCGTAAAATATTATACACAACCATGGACGACATCTCCCAGACCGTGTACATAGACCCGCAGACAGGGGGTGTTGTGGTTAGGCTTGACCTCAACGCGATGAGGGATAGGGGCATAACAATCGATGACTTGAAGAAGAAACTTGACTCCCCAGATTGGTCTCTGAAGTTCATGGAGGATCAGGTTTTCATAGAGCCTAAGAGGGAGATAGAACCGAAGAAACTTGTCCAGAAGATATCCTCCCACCACATCAAGGGTGTGCCGAACATCCGTAGGGTCCTAGTGACCGAGGAGGAGGGTGAGTGGGTTATAAGAACCGACGGCTCAAACCTCCCGAAGATCCTTGAGGTTCCTGGAGTGGACCCATCTAAGACCACAACAAACAACATCCACGAGATAGCGAAGACCCTCGGCATAGAGGCAGCTAGAAACGCCCTAATAAATGAGGCCATGGGGGTACTTGAGGAGCAGGGCCTCGATGTTGATATAAGGCACATAATGCTGGTGGCTGATATAATGACTGTAACCGGTGAGGTCCGTCAGATTGGTAGGCACGGGGTCAGCGGCGAGAAGGCAAGCGTCCTAGCTAGAGCAGCCTTCGAGATAACTGTCCCGAACATAGTTAAGGCTGCCATTAGGGGTGAGCGTGACCCGCTTAAAGGAGTTGTTGAGAACGTTATAGTCGGCCAGACTATACCGATAGGAACTGGACTGGTAGATATTTATATGTCCGCCGCCCCGATAACAGAGAAGGGCGAAACCGGGTGAGGCCGGGATGGCTGACATAAATAAGTCCATCGCCATCGCTGTGAAGACCGGCAGGATACTCTTCGGCGCTGAAAGCTCCTTAAAGAGCGCCATGACCGGCAAGGCTAGGCTCATAATAGTTGCATCGAACTGTCCGGAGGATGTTAGGGGGAAGCTTAATTATTATTGTAAGCTCTCAGGTATACCCTTGATTGTTTATAAGGGGACAAGCCTCGAGTTGGGCTCTGTCTGTGGTAAGCCCTTCACGGTCTCCGCCATGGCCATCAGGGAACCCGGAGACTCTGATATACTTGAAATAGTTAAGGGGGGAGGAGATGGCTAAGGGGATTAGGTTCACGAATAGGGAGATGAGGTATATAGCCCTATTCGAGAGCATAACCGGAGCAACCGTTAGGGACTGCATAATAGACGACAAAGCGAACAGGGTTATCTTCGTGATAAAGGAGGGGGATGCGGGGATGGCTATAGGGAAGCGTGGGAAGAATATAGCCTTGCTGGAGAGGATAACCGGCAAGAGGCATGAGATAATAGAGTACTCCGACAACCCTGTGCAGTTCATAAGGAACGCCCTGAAACCGGCTAGGGTTAGGGAGGTCCGTATAACTGAAAGACTTAACGGAAAGTCGATAGCCATAATCTCCGTCGACCCGAGGGATAAGGGGATAGCCATCGGGAGGAATGGGAGGAACGCTGAGAGGGTAAGGTTCCTAGCGAAACGGTACTTCCAGATAGACAACATCTCCATAACCTAAACTGGTTGGGCTGGGGACGAGAGCAGCACCTTTACATAATAAAACATTTTAGGGTACTTGCCTCCAGCTTGCGCCGTCTCCCCGCCAACCTGACCGCCCAAACATATAAGTTTAAATAAATCTCGTCCAGTTATCTTAGACTAGGAGAGGGAAGATGGGTTCAAAATCCCCAAAGGGAGAGTTCGCGGCTAGAAAGCTCATCATGAAGAGGAAGAAGTTCAGGTGGAGCGACCGCTACTACAAGAGGCGGATACTTAGATTAGATGTTAAATCTGACCCCCTCCAGGGAGCCCCGATGGCGAAGGGTATAGTCCTAGAGAAGGTTGGTAGGGAGAGTAAGCAGCCGAACAGCGCCATAAGGAAGTGCGTGAGGGTTCAATTGATAAAGAATGGGAAGGTTATAACAGCCTTCCTACCGGGAGATGGAGCCCTGAACGTAGTCGATGAGCATGATGAGGTTGTCGTCGCCGGGATAGGCGGCTCGAGGGGTAGGTCTATGGGCGACATACCTGGCGTCAGGTGGAAGGTTGTCACGGTGAATGGTATATCACTCAAGGACCTCGTGTTGGGGAGGAAGGAGAAGCCCATCCGTTAGAACAGTCCTAAAAGGATCTCACCCGAGTTAATCCCCATGTTCTCATAACCCTTAAATAAGAGGGTGCAACTCGATTCGGTGAGTATATGAGCAAGGAGAAGGAGATAAAACTGTTCGGTAAGTGGAGCTTCGAGGGAATAGAGGTCAAGGATCCAGGGTTGAAGAGGTACATCTCACTGACGCCGCTGTACGTACCCCACACGATGGGTAGGCATGAGCATAGCAGGTTCCACAAGAGCAGGCTGAACATAGTTGAAAGGTTGATAAACAACCTCATGAGGCCTGGAAAGAACGCCGGGAAGAAGGCTAGAGCGATAAATGTAGTCAAGAACACATTCGAGATAATTCACCTGAGAACGGGAAGGAACCCGATAGAGGTCCTTGTGAGAGCTATTGAGAATGCGGCTCCATGCGAGGACACAACTAGAATCAGCTATGGAGGCATAGTCTACCACCAGGCGGTGGACATATCACCACAGAGAAGGGTTGACCTTGCGTTGAGGTTCCTAACGGAGGGAGCTAGGCAAGCATCCTTCGGGAACCCCAAAACCCTAGAGGAGTGCCTAGCCGAGGAACTCATCCTAGCGGCGAATAAGGATGTTAGGAGCCACGCCATACAGAGGAGGAATGAGATGGAACGGATAGCCTTACACGCCCGTTAAGAACGTTCCCTAACCCTATCTAACAGTTTTTCATCTTTTAATCTATTGGTTTGTTTTTCTGTTTGGTAGTAATGTTTAAATATTGGATGGATTATCCATCTAATGAGATGGGAATCAACATAGACCTCACAACGAAGGAGCTAAGCTTCATCGCTGTTATGACCTCCCTATGCGTAGGTTCAAACTACCTCATGCTGAGCGTTCCAAATGTAAAGTTTATGGACCTCTTTGTCTTCGTTAGCGGTTACTTGATGGGTATAATTCCCGGAATGCTTGTTGGCTTCTTGACGTGGCTCATATATGGAACGCTCAACCCCTACGGCTTCCAGTTACTCATATTCTTCGCAACCACACTGAGTGAGACCCTATACGGACTTGCTGGAGGTTTATGCGCGAGGTACGGCTTTAAGATTTCTGGCTCCTTATCCATCAGGGATGGGGAGTTCTGGAGTTCAAACGTGAAGTTAGGGATTATAGGGTTCTTCCTAACGTTCATCTATGACCTGATCACAAATATAGCCTCAGCCTTTATGATAGCCCTACCCCCATCGAGGGCTATAATCGTAGCCCTAGTCAGCGGGATACCATTCGCACTTGCCCATGAAACCTCAAACCTCATCTTCTTTTTCCTCTGCGGCACAGTCCTCATAAACACTATTGGAAAGGTCGTATCGAAAGGAGGTGAGTATGTTGAATAAAAACCCTTGGATCTGGGTGTCTGCAGCCCTACTTTGCACCTTGGTGGTGTCCCTATACTTAAGCATCTACTACTACCAAGAGAACCTAAAGTACCAGCAACTATACGCAGAAGCCCTCAAGGAGCTGGAGAAATACGAGAACTACATAGCGGTAAACATACTGATAGATTACGGGAATGGAACCATGACGTGGCATAATAACACCCTAGTTCCCTTTGGGTCAAACTTCTTCACAGCCACGATCACAATAGCGGAGCTAAACTACACCAAGGGAAAATACGGAATCTTCGTGACAGCCATAAATGGGGTGGGTGGAGACCCAAATCACTTCTGGATATGGTACATATGGAACTCGACAACTAAGAGCTGGGATTGGGGTCCGGTGGCATGCGACGCCTACATACTCCACAACGGAGATATCCTCTCATGGGTATACACTAAGTTCTGAGAGCCAAATGGAGAACATGCAAGTATGGTCGGGCGGGCAGGATTCCCATGGAGACCCATTATGAGCCCCCATTTTGAACCTGCGACACTCCGGTTTCTGTACGCTTGGTAGGCTGGATTGATACCTACCAGGCGGTAGATATCTACAGCCTCTCCACCAGCCATGTTAATTCACGGCTGGTTCGGAAGCTCTACCAAGCTGAGCTACCGCCCGACCAATTTTTCAAGAATGAGAAAACACATATATCTTTTTCGTTTTCCCGCATCCTTTCTTGGTGCTCAAATCGGAGGGTGGCGGCTGACCTAACCTTAGACCGCCTCCGACCTGTTAAGCCGGATTCCAATTAGATACTGTTAAGATAAGGTTTCCGCGGTTTCACTAGTCCATAAGTTAGAGGCTGCATCACGTATATGGCTGATCTCAGCTATGGAGGGTACGACTGAGAGGGCTGGTTTAATCTAGGCCAGTTATGTTGCCGTCTACTATTGGCTCGAAAGCTGAGGGGGTTTCATCCATGAGGGTAAGCCCAAGGTTGGAGGGTCATAGCTGTAGACGAGGCTAGGTTGAAAGTGGACGGCTGGCACCTCTTCGTCTGGGCTGCCATAGATGCGGATTCAAGGAGGGAGTGTTAGCCGTTGACGCCAGCTTGCAACTCTCAATAATGAACTGAACACATACTGAAGAAGACTCTGAGAACATCATAAATAAGCGTTAATCATAGTTGATAAGGAATCGTGGTAT
This sequence comes from uncultured Candidatus Bathyarchaeia archaeon, assembly GCA_964499825.1. GTDB lineage: Archaea > Thermoproteota > Bathyarchaeia > Bathyarchaeales > B26-1 > B17-G17. The sequence goes on along the minus strand of CAZCOP010000020.1, from coordinate 10,677 downwards.
TATGATTCCCCTCACAACCTAGTCCTGAAATGGATGCATGTCACACGGGGATTGAGGAACCGCGTCGAGTGGTGGTTCCAGAACACTAAAAGAAAGGATGAGACAGTTCTACAGCAACTTCCCAGCGGGGAGAACGGCATAAATCCATAAAAACCTTCCTATAGACATTCGTATACTACAACAACCCAAGAACACGCAAACATTAAAAAGACCGGCACAAACCTTATCTTAACAGCATCAATTGGAGAACGAAGATTTAAATATCACTACAGATTTTATGTGAGAGGGAACGGAGATGAAGGCTCGTAACTACCGGGAGGTTAAGGGCGTACCCTACACCCAGAAGAAGTATATAGGGGGTTTCCCTCAACCTAAGATAGCCAAGTTCACTCACGGCGACCCCTCGGGTAGTTACGACTATAAAGTCTCACTCATAGCTCTAAATAGAGTCCAGATCAGACATAACGCCCTAGAGGCGGCCCGTGTTGCAACGAACAGGTACCTGCAGAGGAAGCTTGGGAAGAACTACTTCATGCGTGTACTTCTATACCCACATGTCATCCTTAGGGAGAATAAGATGATCTTCGGCGCCCACGCAGACAGGCTCCAAGATGGTATGAGGAAGGCCTTCGGGAAGCCCATAGGTACCGCTGCGAGGATTAAGCCGAACCAGCCGGTCATTATGGTTGGTGTTAATGAGGATGGCGTTGAGATAGCTAAGGAGGCCCTGAAGAGGGGGGCCGCCAAGTTACCAACCAGATGCCGCATACTCATAGAGAGGGTTATGGATTAAGTTGCAACAGGGAGGTGTGGAGGCTTGGAGTCTGATAAGAGTAAGAGGCTTGTACTCTGGTTTGAGGAGTTGAGGAAGGAGGACATACCCCTAGTAGGCGGGAAGAACGCGAACTTGGGCGAGATGACTCAAGCCGGCATACCGGTTCCACCAGGCTTCGCAATAACAGCCTACGCCTACTCAAAGTACCTACGGGAAACCGGGATAGCGGAGAAGATATACGAGACCATAAGGGAGACCGTGACCGACATAAACGACCCTAAACAATACGAGGAGGCTTCGAGGAAGGTTAGGAAGCTAATCGAGTCCACGCCGATGCCGAGGGATATCGAGGAGGAGATAAGGAAGGCCTACGAGAAGCTCAGCGAGAAGACTAGGATGGTAGATGTCTACGTCGCCGTTCGTTCAAGCGCTACAGCTGAGGACCTACCGGACGCATCCTTCGCCGGGCAACAGGAGACCTACCTGAACGTTAGGGGGGCAGATGAACTGGTGGAGAAAACCGTTAAGTGCTGGTCAAGCCTATTCACCCCAAGGGCCATCTTCTACAGAACCCAGAAGGGCTTCAGACATGAGGATGTCCTCATAAGCGTCGGGGTTCAGAAGATGGTCAACGCTAAGGCCGCGGGGGTCATGTTCACGATAAACCCGGTGACCGGCGACAGGTCCCAGATAGTCATAGAGGGTAACTGGGGATTGGGCGAGTCTGTGGTATCAGGAGCCGTAACCCCGGATGACTATATAGTTGACAAGGAGACGCTGAAGGTGATCGACAAGAGGATAGCCAAGAAGACGGTTGAGTACATACGCGACCCCAAGACCGGTAAGACGATCCACGCCGAAGTTCCCCCTGAGAGGCAGAATCAACCATGCCTAACAGATGAGGAGATACGCATACTCGCCGAGCTCGCCAAGAAGATAGAGGAGCACTACGGTAGAGCCCAAGATATAGAGTGGGCCATAGATAGGGATCTACCCTTCCCAGAGAACATCTTCATAGTGCAGTCGAGGCCTGAGACCGTGTGGAGTGTGAGGGCCAAACCCGAAGAGGCCGTTGAGAAGGAGACTGAAGCCGTAACGGCCGAGAGAGTAGTCGTAACGCGGGGCCTACCGGCAAGCCCCGGAGTATACGCAGGAAAGGCCAAGGTTGTCCTGACAACGGAGGAGGCGGATAAGCTGATAACGAAGGGGGACATACTCGTAACAAAGATGACGAATCCAGACTGGGTTCCATACATGCGCGTTGCAGGAGCCATAGTCACAGATGACGGAGGAATGACATGCCACGCAGCCATAGTCTCCAGGGAGCTCGGAATACCATGCATAGTTGGAACCGGTAACGCGACTAACGTAATGAGGACCGACCGGGACTACACGGTTGACGCGAAGACCGGAGTCATCTATGAGGGTATAATAAGGGAGGAGAAACCTGAGGCTCCAGCCGTCGCTGCTGCGCCGACCGCTGTGGCGGCCGAAGCCGTCCCAACCACGGCTACAAAGATATACATGAACCTCGGCGTCCCCGAGAAGATAGAGGACTATAAGAACCTGCCCTTCGATGGAATAGGGCTGATGCGCGTCGAGTTCATAATGGCATCCTACATAGGCGAACACCCGAATTACCTGATCGAGATGGGGCAGGAGCAGAAGTTCGTTGACAAGATGGCTGAGGGGATCGCGCAGGTTGCCAGGGCGATATTCCCGAAACCCGTCGTCGTTAGGCTAAGCGACTTCAAGACGAACGAGTACAGGCAGCTGAAGGGTGGGGAGAAGTATGAGCCACACGAGGACAACCCGATGATGGGCTGGAGGGGTGTGAGCCGATACATCAGCGAGCAGTACAGGGACGCATTCAGGCTTGAGTGTAAGGCTATAAAGAAGGTCAGGGATGAATGGAACCTGACCAACGTCTGGGTTATGCTTCCCTTCGTGCGTTGCACATGGGAGGTTGAGGAGTGCCTCCGCATACTGAAGGAGGAGGGACTGGAGAGGGGTAGGGACTTCAAGATATGGCTGATGGCTGAGGTTCCAAGCATAATATTCATGGCCGACGAGTTCTCGAAGCTCTGCGACGGATTCAGCATCGGAAGCAACGACCTAACCCAGCTCACCCTGGGAACCGATAGGGACAGCCAGATACTCCCAGCCATAGACAGCCGATACTTCGATGAGAGGGATCCAGCCGTCAAGAGGGCTATAGCCCACCTGATAAGGGTAGCCCACGAAAACGGCGTCACAGTCAGCATCTGCGGCCAGGCCCCATCCGTCTACCCAGAGTTCTGTGAGTTCCTCGTCAGGTGTGGGATAGACAGCATAAGCGTAAACCCAGATGTAGTCGTCAAGACTAGGAAGCTTGTGGCGAGTATAGAGCAGAAGATCATACTTGAAAGGCTGGCAGAGGCCAAGGAGATATTATACGGCAACATCAGGAAGGGGAAGCAGGGAGAGTCGGAGTTCACACCGAGATGGTAGCAGCGTAATAGATGCCGATCGGCGCCTAATCGGCGCAACGTAGAATAGACGAATAATGCAAACTCCATCTCCTTTTTTATTAAAAGGATAAAACGTGAAAGTTAAGAAGGCTTGAGATAACATCACCCTATAGATTCTACATCACACTCAGTTAGGGATGGTAGGATTGGCTGAAACCTTCGAGCTAGAGGAGGATATGCTAAGAGAAGAGATAACCAGACGTGGCTCCAGTAAGGTTCTGATACAGCTTCCAGAGGGACTGAAGGGGGAGGGACCGAGGCTTGCTGGGGTTGTTGAGGAGGCTGGAGCCCTCCCCATAATCTCAGCGGACCCCTGCTATGGAGCATGCGACATCGCCGTAGATGAAGCCAAAAGGTTAGATGCTGACCTAATAGTCCACTACGGCCACTCGGAACTCATCCGGAAAGTGGATGTGCCGACGATATACATTGAGGCTAGGTCGAAGGTTCAGATCAATGGGGCCATCGAGGACTCTCTAAGACATTTGGAGGGGTGGGAGAGGATAGGACTCGCAACAACCGTTCAACATATACACAGGCTTGACGAGGCTAGAGGGATGCTGAACAAAGCCGGGAAGACCGTGGTTGTGGGAGATGCAAGGCGCATGAGGTATCCGGGACAAGTTATAGGCTGCGAGTACAGCAACGCCTTGACCATTAAGGATGAGGTCGAAGCCTTCCTATTCCTGGGCGGGGGAAGGTTCCACGCCTTAGGGTTAGCTCTGACTACAATGAAGCCTGTTGTAGTGGCTGACCCCTTCATGGGGAGGGCATACCCAATCGGAAAGGAGGAGGTTCAGAAGGTTATAAGGCAGAGATGGATCAACATAGCCCAAGCGAGGGAAGCCGAGGCCTTCGGGATACTGGTGGGCGTGAAGGTCGGGCAGACAAACCTAAACTCGGCGTTGAGGGTGAAGAGATACCTGAGGGAGTGCGGGAAGGATGCAACCCTGTTGGCTTTAAGGGAGATAACCGCCGAAGCCCTAAGGGAGTTCCCATCTATAGAGGCCTTCGTTAACACGGGTTGCCCCAGGGTTTCAACCGACGATCTATCAACCTTCGAGAAGCCAGTCCTGAACGTGAACGAGGCATTGGTCATGCTCGGTAGGATGAGGTGGGAGGACCTCCTCGAAGGAAGGTGGTTTGAGAGGTAAACGGAGGCTAGAAGCCCGGTAGGCTCTCATCCTCCTTCTCCCTATAGCTCTTTAGGAGGGAGTCCCAGAGCTGCTCCACCCTCTCAGCCTCTCCGAGGGCCACCCTTATGCCGGACTCAACATCCTGATTATAAACCGGACAGAAATCGATGAATATGCCCTTATCGGCGTACCTCCTTAGGCAGCCTCCTATGATCAGGTTGACCACCCCGGGAACTGGTTCAGCGTCGGGTCCAAGGATGAAAGCCATCTCCGGACCCTCAGCTATCTTATCAACTCCTATATTCTTTATCGCCAAGTTAAACTTCACGATGCAGCCCGAACATGGGTTTCCCATGACCAGCCTCACATTATCAACACCCTTCAGAAGCTCCTCCGGTCTGACGGTGTATTCTTGAAGCATGAACTTCTCCCTTCCAGAGGTCTCGCCAGCCCTCTTTATGGCCTCAAGCTCAGTCCCCAAAAGCTCTATCTTGGAGGGGTCGATCTCCCCAACCCCAAGCTGGTGGGCGTACCTTATATGCTCGATCTCGTAGGGGTTATAGCCCATCCTGAGGGCTGCAATCGAGTCGGCTGCCACTGGGTCATCTCCAGCTATGATGAGGCCTAGGGGGAAGGGTCCAATCGGGGGTGCACCCACAGCCGTTGTGCCGTCGATTATGGCGAGCTTAGTCTTGACTATCTTGTTCAACTCAGCGAGGGTCCAGTTAAGGCTCTTCCTATGCCCCACATACCTCTGAGTCGGAGGTATAGTTCCCCACATGTTCTTCAAACTTAAGGTGACAAGGCAGAGGCCGTGGCTCTTCATAACCGGCATGCTCACCACGCAGTCCGCCTTCAAGACGGTCTCAGCTATCCTTAGAGTCTCACAACCCCTGGCATCCTTAACCCTCACGGTGACATGTCTATCCCTCCTCAAGTCTATGAACCTGCCGCCAGCCCGCTCGACAAGCCTCCTAACCCCATACCTCTCAAACTCCTCCTCGGAGTTTGTATCGACTAGGGGGTTCTCACCAACCACGACATCGCAGCCCTCATCCACGAACATCCTGACCGCCGCGTATAGGACACGCCTATCGGTCGTTCCAGCAAGGTCGCCGCATAGGATGTTCGGCTTTATGAAGACGAGATCCCCTGAGTTGGCAAACCTCCCCGGGCCTCCTAGGAGTTCGACGCTCCTCTCGACGGCCTCAAATATCTCCTCATCCCAGGGTTTTATCGGCACATCGACCGCTGAAACCCTAGCCAAGGATTAAACCTCCAGATGATAAACTCCAACCCAAACGCTAATATGGTTTTCCGTAAAGTTTAGAGGTTAATACGTGTATTTCTCCTTGATGGTCCTGGATTGCGATCGGAGTGGACTGGAAACCAGATCCCTGAAAGCGTAAAGGGATGCACCTTGAGGATTAAACGTAAGAGACACCTGGAGATCATACTCTCAAGGTTGAGGCCTCCCCCAAACCCAAAGCTGAGATGGGAAGGTTACCCGCTTGACCCTGTGAGCGCGGCTGAGATAGCCTTTATGGCGGGACGCATACACAACGACATCCGCGGTAAGAGGGTTATCGATCTCGGATGCGGCTCCGGGATACTCGCCATCTCAGCTGCCTTACTCGGGGCTAGGGAGGTTGTCGGCGTGGATATAGACGGCGAATCCATGAGGGCGGCTAGGGAGAACGCTGAGATGGTCGGTGTTGAACTAGACCTAGTTACCGGCGGCATAGAATGCATCCGTGGGCGCTTCGATACAACCCTCATGAACCCCCCCTTCGGCAGCTGGAGGAGGGGTATGGACGTTAAGTTCTTAAGGAAGGCCCTTGAAGTATCCGATGTCGTATACTCGCTTCATAAGAGGAGCCGTTCTGTCCGTGAATTCCTTAAGGAGAAGATTGAGTCTATGGACGGTGTGATCACTGGGGTCTACGAAATCGACTTGGTCATCCCGAGGATATACGAGTTCCACCGCAGGAGAAGATATAGGGTTAAGGCTGATTTATACAGGATCTTAAAGGTTAAATCCGACTATGGGAAGATTAATATTGGGGGCGCCCATCCCTTTAAACTGGTCTAACATGGATCTTTACATCGTCATGGTTTGGATGGTGCCTGTATGACTACCCTACGGAGGAGCGGTGAGCTTGTTGTACCCGGGGATAAGCTCGGTGTGATAGAGGAGTTCATACCGGACTTCGGAACCTACGTTAAGGATGGCTCCATCTACGCGCAGATAACTGGCTACGTACTTATGGACCTGATGAACCGTAAGGTTTCAGTTTACCCGCTGGCTCGTAAGGCTCAGATCCCTGAAGTTGGGAAGGTAGTTCTCGGCAACGTCTTGAATGTACAGGACTCCCTCGCCACGGTGAGGATAGTGAAGGTGGGGAGGAGATACCTCTCAGGCTTCTTCACTGGGCTCCTACACGTATCAGAGGCAAGCATCAAATACACCGATACGATGTATGATGTATGCCGCGTTGGGGACATAATGCGCGCCAAGGTTATAAGCGATAAGAATAGGGTTTACCACCTCTCAACGAAGGGTCCGAACCTCGGTGTGGTATACGCATTCTGCTCAAGGTGTGGTGGAGCTCTAACTCTAGTAAAGGATGATAGGAAGGTACGCTGCGTTGAGTGTGGTAATGTGGAGAAGAGGAAGACGGCTTCAGACTACGGGGATGTAGCGCTCTAGGAAGGTGTAGATTTGCAGATAAAAATACTGATGCGGAAGCCGAGGGAACTGAAGTTCGAGGTGGAGGGTGAGAGCCACACCCTATGCAACTTACTTGAGAAGGTCTTACTTGAGGATGAGACGGTTGAGATAGCCGGATACAGAATACCACACCCGCTAACATCTAACCCAATATTCTACATTAGGACCAAGGGTAGGAGGAACCCTGAGACGGCCCTAAAGGAGGCAGTCAACAAGATACTGAAGAGAAACAGGGAATTCAAGAGGGCTTTCAGGTCGGCGTTGAGGGAGTGGAGGAAAGCCGAGAAGGGGAGGGGTAAAGCCTAACCCTACCGCGAATCACCTTTAGGATCTTAGTGAAGGCCTCCTCCGGCCTCTCCTCACTCTCCAAGATCGAGACAGCCTCATCCATGGAGATTGAACCCCTCAACCAGGCGTAGACGATCAGGGCCTCAGCCGCATCAGCTTGCTCATGGCGGTTCAGCCTTGAAGGGAGGAGTTCCCTCAAACCAGCTTTCCTAACAGCCTGGGCTAGGATCCAGCTGTTAACCCTTCCGCCCGTGGGTTCACCCCTTCTCCTAGAGAGGTATAGGGAGAAGATCAGGTTTACGAAGGAGTCGCCGAGCGATGCGAGCTTGTGGTCAGTCATAACATCCGTTATGCTATCATACCTAGATAGGAAGCACAGCCGCTTCCCGTGTTCATTAGGCTTTCCTGTCTCCATCTCCACCTTCCCCAAGCATGACCCTTCTATCTTTAATGGCGCTAATAAGTCCTATCCCCCATCTGAATATAAGTTACCGAAAGGTTTTAACCCCTAACCCTCCACACTAATTAGGAAGTTGTGGATTCGGGGATAATAGGGTATGACTGAGTACTTTTACGTCGTTGACGGAGACGACAGGGTCATCGGTAGGGCTTCAAGGGAGGAGTGCCACTCGGAGAATAGGCTCATCCACAGGTCTGTCTACGTATTCCTGATCAACAGCGAGAACAGGATCTTACTCCAGAGGCGTTCAACCAGCAAGGATTTATATCCAGGTTACTACACGGCCTCCGCAACCGGACACGTCAACTACGGCGAGAGCTACGAGGACGCGGCGAGGAGGGAACTCAAGGAGGAACTCGGCGTGGACGCTCCATTAATTGAGATCTGCAAGTTCAAGAGCTTCTCCAGCGTGGAGAGGGAGATATCCATGCTCTACGTGTGCCGATACGACGGCCCGATAAGATACGATGAGGAGGAGATATCCGAGGTCCTATTCATGAGCGTCGATGAGATAAAGAGGGATATGGAGGCTGGTAGGAAGAAGTTCGCATACGGCTTTAAGGTGGCCTTCAAAGAACTCCTGAAGCACATAGGGGAGATACTAAACAAAGAAAAACCGCATGGTAAACATTAATCTTAACCCACAACCATAGATGATCGTAACCCATTGAACCCCAAGGTTTTGAAGGTCTAGAGCCATGAGGGGAAGCATCAGAGGCTTAGACATCATAATCAAGACCCCACTCGGCCTGGAGAACATAGTTGCATCCAGAATTGAGGAGCTGGGCTATAAGGCTGAGGTTGAGCCTAAGCCGTCAGGTTACCCAGGCCTCGTAACGGTGAAGTTGGCCAGTGAAGCGGATAAGCCCAAGCTTGCGGTTGCCATTGAGAGGGAGATACCGGAGGCTGAACGAGTTCTTGTAGCTGAGGAGACTGTGAAAGCCAGCTTGGAGGAGATAGTTGAAGCCGCGGTGAGGGTCTCGACGAGGCATCTAGGTGAGGAGACCAAATTTGCGGTTAGAACCGTTAGGCGCGGCTCACACCCCTACACAAGCGTAGATATAAACTATAAGGCTGGCTCCGCCATAATTGAGGCGACCAACGCGTCGGTTAATCTAGACAACCCGGATGTGGTCGTCTGGGTAGAAGTGATAAATGATGTGGCAGCCATAGGCGTTCTCGACGGTAGCAGGGTGTGGAGGAAGATGACCCCTGAGAAGCGTAACATAAGAGAGTACTTCTCTAAGGCTTCGGTAATACAGATGCCGTACATCGGCCCTAAGGGCGCCGTGCAATCTATGGGTGCCAGGATCGGCAGGGCCGTCCAGATGTTCGAGGTTGGGGAGCTGGTTATTGGGATGGTGGGCTCGGTAGGTGCTGATGTGCTCGACCACTTCATCAGGGGGGTTCTGGAGGGGATAGAGTCCAGGTATAGGATCCAATGCAGAACATACTCACATAAGCCTAGAAGGGTTAAGGTTAGGATTCAAGATCTATACCAACTCGTCAGGGATAGGAGGGGTGAGCCTAAGATAGTCTTCGAGCCTGAGGGTGAACCCTTCCCGAAGGTCTCGAGTAGGCTCGCGGAATACTTCACCTCGGATGAGAGGAGGATCAACATGTTCTTCGGCTCTAGGGAGGGGATCCCAAAGGGCGTATTCCGCTTCGCCGACTTGATAATAGACCTATGCCCCGGCATAACCCTCTCAACGGAGTATGCAGCCTCATCAGCCCTCATAGGTTTAGCCTTCGCCTTGGAGGATACGTTGAGGGAGAGAGGGAGATCATAAAGATGGGGTTTAAGGTTAGATTGAACCGTTCAGTGTTGAGGAGTATCCTCGAGTACGCCAAATCCTGCCACCCTAAGGAGGGGATCCTCCTCTTAAGGGGTAAGACCACTGGAGACTACGTCCTAGTTGAGGAGGTTGAGATACCTCCGCTGGCGGTTCATGGGAACAACTTCTCGGGTTTCCCTCCACACATGCTCCCCATCGATTTCTCGATCGTTGGGACTGCACACTCCCATCCATCAGGGATGTTGAGACCCTCAATAGGGGACCTGAACAACTTCTACGGAAGGTTTATGGTTATAACCGCCTACCCATACAGGTCTGAGCTTGACGTTGCGGTTTATGACGGCAGGGGCCGGAGGGTTAAGTACGAGGTTGTGGAAGATCAGGAATCCGAAGATTCCGATCTATGAGTTACCCTTAAGTACGTGCTCATCCGCATAGTTAGCCCAGCCCACACCCTACCTCTTCAAGTTCAACCTAACCATGATCTCCAGCTCCCTCTTCATGGGGGTTGCGAGGAGTACACGCCGCAACGATACCCATGGGATGAGTGGGGTAGCCGCCGCCTGATGAGTAGGTTTAGGATTCAGGAGCTGACCGGACTGAACTCTCAGATGCATACAACTGATGGGGGACTTCATCCAGATACGGATAGAGAACCTTACAAGCTGGAAGCCCTTCTTGAAGGCTAACGGGAAGGTCTTCCCATCGTCTCACTGCTCAAGGAGGTATATGGATGGAATGCACAGGGCAACCTTCAACCCGAGCGTTCCATTCTACATCTGCCTAATTAACCAAGCTGTAACGATCAGAGAAAGGATACGATGTGTACATACTCCCTGGAGGCTCATGCGTAAGGGAGATGCTGCTTAGGAGGGCTACTTGGCCGCCGTTAGGGTTGCATGTGGTATGGAGATAAAACTTGCCGGTAAAGCTCTTGATGAGGCTGGATGGCCTGTCAAGCGTCCCACTCATAAAGAGGGA
>CAZCOP010000019.1:14541-18835 GCA_964499825.1 uncultured Candidatus Bathyarchaeia archaeon | reverse complement strand
TACGCCGAGGGTAAGACCGATAAGATGTACTTCTGGTCTCCTAGAGCCGAGGCTGGGGAGGAAGTCCTGTTCTACGGCGTAATCGATAGGAACCGCGTTAAACGGTTGGAGTGGAGGGACGGCGACTCTAACTATTTTAGAACGGTCATCGAGACCCCTAGGGGAACGATAACCACCGTCAGGAAGCAGATGGAGGGCGTCCACACATCATGGACGATTGAGTACCTTTGCAAGGATGAGGAGGACGCTGAAAAGGTGCTCTCCCTACCCTACAAACCGTGGAGGCCCTCGGTGGACTCATTCTTCACCTTGGACGGTAGGCTCGGGGGATCCGGGATAGTCATGGGGGATATACCAGATGCCCTATGCCTAACCGTTGAGCTCTTCGGCCTATCCAGGTTCATCAGATTGTACATTAAGAACAAGGCCTTAATCTTCGATCTGCTGGAGTTCTTCCAAGAGAGGATCTACAACTACCTCAGGCACATCCTAGCGAGCGGGGCCGTCACCCTATACCGCATAGTCGGACCGGAGTACGCCGCACCCCCATTCTTCAACCCGAGTGAGTTTGACCGCCTCGTCACCCCCTACGATGCGGAGCTGGTTGAACTCCTACACAGTTACGGTGGGCTGGCTAGGCTCCACTCGCATGGGAAGGTTAAGCTCGTCTTAGAGTCCTTTAGGGAGATGGGGGTTGACGCTGTTGACCCTCTAGAGCCCCCTCCAGACGGAGATGTGGAGCTACATGAGGCTAGGAGGATACTCGGGAGTGAAATAACTTTGATCGGCAACGTAGAGGAGAGGATCTTCGAAGTTGGGAGCAGACTGGATATAGAGCGTTGGGTTAGGAGAGCTATAAATGAGGGTGCACAAGGTGGAGGCTTCATCCTATGTCCAACAGCCATGCCATTGACTACCCCCCTAAGTGAGAGGATAAAGGAGAACATAATCCACTACATAGACTGCGGATTGAAATATGGAAAACTAGGGCGTGTAAGGGGATAAAACTCCCCCGGAGAGGATGCAACAGATAGATTATTTATGTGATAAGGATAAGCATTAACCGTTAATATAATTTCCACCAGCCCTTTCAATCCGCCTCTCCGGCAGGCCTATGGCCCTCTCATAGTCATATATCACCCTTGAGACTACAGTCCATGCCTCAAGTGTCTCGGGGTCTATGGAGACGACATCATCCATAAGGCTCAAAGTCTCCTCCTCGAAGCGTCCGATGGGGAAGCCTCCGACGACGACCATCGGTTTATCCTCCTTTGAGAGTTCACCCATCAACTCCTGGAGTAGTTTGGGCTTTCCAGCTCTGCTCAGAGCAACCTTGTAGGATGGTTTAACCCTATCGATGAGAACCTTTAGGTTCTCCCTCCTGATCTTGAGTAGAACCTTCCCCTCCGGTGGAACCCTACCCAACTCGAAGAGCTGCTCGATCAACCCTATGAAACGGTTATAATTCCTCGGGAGCCTGGTCTCCGGCGAGATCGAGATCACGTAATCGTTCAATGTGTGAACGTAAACCTCTAGAAGCCCCTCACGGTTTAGGGGTGAACCCAAGGCCTCCAGGAGGCAGAAGTGGACTATGTCGGGTCTACCCCTCTTCCAGTCCCTCTTAAGACTCCTCATCGCGGAATGGTGGTAGGACCTGTCAAGGATCATGAGCTTCGGCGGCTTCCCAACCCTCCTCGAATGGCTCAGGACCGATGGATGCCCCCATAGGCTCCTCGGGACTACCTCCAGAGCGGACTCAGCCAAAACAAGGAGCAGACCAGCCATGAAACCACCATTCCCCAGTCAATATCGGATCATAACTTTATCTAATGGAACCATTACTGGCGGGCCCGGCGGGAATTGAACCCGCGACCCCCGGGTTTCTCCATGTGAGGGAGCTTCATGGCGTTCTCGTCCGCTTAAAAGCCCGGTGCTCTGTCCTTGCTGAGCTACGGGCCCTTCAGATCGAACTTAACCTTACCTCCTATCTTTTATGGTTGATTTTTAGGTATTTAGGTTTACCCCTTTTCGTTTGAGCCATTTATATAAGCGTCTTGGGTCAATTAATGGTTGTGTGTTTGAGGGGGTCTAGACGTGATTGAGGTCTCGTGGGATGAAGCTATTAATAGGAAGTATCCTGAGCCCGTTGTTTTGGTTGTGAGCTGTGATAGGGAGGGTAAGCCTAATGTTATGCCAGCTGGTTGGTGCATGGTCACCTCCGGGAGGCCTCCCATGTTGGCTGTCAGTGTAGGTCATGAACGTTACACCCACAAATTGATCGAGGAGACAGGTGAGTTCGTTATAGCGTTCCCGAATGAGGAGATGAAGGAGATGGTGGAGTATACGGGCTCCTGCTCTGGGAGGGATGTCGACAAGTTTAAGGCCTTCGGCATAGAAACCCTTAAGGCGAAGCATGTTAAGCCGCCGTTAATTAAGGATGCTGTCGCATGCTTCGAGTGCAAGGTTAGGGGGAAGCTGGTGACAGGGGACCACACGATATTCGCCGGCGAGGTTGTGGCGTCTCACATATCAGAGAAGTATAGGTATAGGCTCTACAATTTCGGCAACAACATATTTAAGACTATACCGGGATGAACCGGAAGCCACCCGTTCCCCATCTAAACCGGTGGTTCGCCCATTCCGAATCCGTCTATCCTAGACTTTTCTTCCCCTCCTCTTTTTTATAAGTATTAGAAGCATGAGGATAGATGCGGCGACGTTACCGATCACGGCCACTAGGAAGAGGAATCGTGGGCTGAACATGTTCTAAAGTTATTGGTACACCATCAAGCCGAGGTAGACGTTGCGAAGCAGCCATAGAACCACACTCAAACCTAGAAGGAAGCCACATAGGGTTATGGTGTAAAGTCGGATGCTGAGCCCCCAGTATGCTGTTCAGCCTCTTCTCGGTCATTTTAAGCTAGGTGTAATGTGACATCTACTTTAAATATTTACCCCCAAATGTGCGACTATTTTTTATCCCAGAGTAACGTTAAGGGATCATGGTTGCGATGAAGCCGAAGGTCTCAGTTGTCAGGTCGGATGGGCACTATGATGGTGTATCTAAAGCTCTAAGCCTGATAGAAGATCAGGTCAAGGAGAGCTTGAAGGGTAGGAGGCAGGTCTTAATAAAGCCTAACTTCGTCTCCACGAGAAGGCAGCTTGCAGCCACACACGTCGATGCTGCAAGGGCCGTTCTAGATACGATAACGAAGTATTACTCCGGGAGATTGATAATTGGGGAGGGCCCGGCAAGTTCGAGTTTAAAGGAAGGACTCGTTAACTTCGGCTATCTAGAACTTAGGGATGAGTACGGTGTGGAGTTTGTAGACCTTAATGAGGACGACTACATCGAGGTTGAGGGCTTCGACTCAAACCTTAGACCTTTAAGGTTCCGCCTATCCAAGACGGCCGTGGAGAGCGATTATAGGGTCTCGTTGGCCATTCCGAAGACCCACAACACCGTGATAGTAACCCTAACGATCAAGAATATGGTTGTCGGAAGCTTGGTCGACCATGACAAGTCTAAAGTCCACCAGGGGTATAAGGGCATAAACTTGAACATCGCGAAGTTAGCTAGGTATGTGATGCCGAACCTCGGGGTTGTGGATGGTTACGTTGGGATGGAGGGGGGAGGCCCCGTCTCCGGCGACCCGGTAGATCTCAGGGTTGCGGCCGCCAGCCTTCACCCCATATCTCTAGATGCAGTTATGACCAAGATAATGGGTTTTGACCCCTCTGAGATAGGCTACTTATATCACCTAAACCGTTGGGGCTTCGGAGCTATAAACTTGGATGAGGTTGAGGTTCTGGGTGTCCCGGTTGGGGAGGTTATGAGGAGGTTTAGGCCTCACCCCAATTATAGCGAGATGCTTAGGTGGAGGTTGTGAGGAATTATGTTATCCCCAGCCTTTAGCCATCATTGTGGAAGAGGCTCATCCCCGTCTATGTGGATGTCGACCACAACCGGTTGCCCATTCATCACCATCCTTACACCCTCTCTTAAGGCTTGGCTGAGCTGGTCGGGTTCGTCAACCGTTACGCCGTGGCACCCCATCGCCTCGGCGACCGATGCGAAGTCCGGGTTTTCGAGTTCCACGGATATGAGCCTACCCCCGTAACGGCTCCTCTGGTGATGCTTTATCGTTCCTAAAGCTCCATCGTTGAATATACAGACCATTATCGGAGCTTCTTCTTGGAGGGCTGTCGATAACTCGTGCATGCTCATGTAGAAGCCTCCGTCACCGCAGATCGCCACCACAAGCCTTTCAGGCTCAGCGAGCTTGCATGCTAT
>CAZCOP010000019.1:13089-14441 GCA_964499825.1 uncultured Candidatus Bathyarchaeia archaeon | reverse complement strand
TCAGCACGGTTCGTGCGTCACCTACAATCCCAACCTCGGTTCGATAGTTCCTACCTATCACGGCCGGGTCTATATCTATGTGGATTATAGTCGAGTTCGGGTTTATGTTGCTCCACCTCTTGGTGCTCAGGGCTGCAAAGCGGCAGCCGACCGCTAGGATAACATCGGCCTCTGCTAGGAGTTTATCCGTGTATGTTGGGGCGTAGATACCCATCCTTCCAGCTGATAGGGGGTGGTCCTCGGGGATTGACCCCCTACCGTTGAAGGTTGTTACGACCGGAATCATGAGTTGTTCAGCTAACATCCGGAGTTCTTTCCAGGCTCTGCCCGAGTAATGGACTCCTCCACCAGCGATTATGATCGGTCTCTGCGACTTGATGAGCAGTTTTAGAGCCCTCCTTACGGCTTCTGGTTCACCTAATGGCTTCGGCACATTCAGGACCGCCGGCAGGTCTTCGAGCTGCTTCTCAGCCTCTTCAATTAATGGTTGGGTTTGGACATCCAGTGGGAGGTCTATATGCACGGGTCCAGGCCTACCCCAAACCGCCATCTTGTAGGCTTCCCTGATCGTCTCTACCGTCTTCTCCGGTTTGATGAGGCGGGTGGACCATTTAGTTATTGGGCTGAAGATAGCTACGTGGTCGAGCTCCTGGAAGGCCCCCCTCCCAAGATGGGTCAGCGGCTGTTGCCCGGTGAAGGCTAGGACTGGAACCCTATCTGTCCATGAGGTTGCTATGCCCGTTAGGAGGTTTGTAGCCCCCGGTCCCCCTGTTCCATCGCAGACCCCAAGCCTACCTGTAAACTTTGCGTAGGCATCGGCCATGTAGGCCGCCATCTGTTCATGCCTGACTAGGATATGCCTTATCCTTGAGGTGTACAGGGCATCGTAGAGGGGACATGTCTGAGAGCCCGGTATGCCGAAAATCAACTTGACACCTAACCTCTCAAGGGCTCTAACTATTCCTTCAGCAACCTTTATGGTCATAGAACCGCCCTTCAAACGACCTCTCAGGTTTGATTCAGTAAACTATCAGAAACCCCTAATATTAGTTACCGCTAATAGAGTCCCTGCTTCCCTTGGTGAAATAGTAGCCATGACTGAGGCTGTAGGGAAGTTAGATGAGGCTTGAACAGACTGTAAAAGTTCTGTAAACTGGTTATTTTGGCGGGCCCGGGGGGAATTGAACCCCCGACCTACGGGTTAAGAGCCTCAGCCCAACATTACAGACCGCCACCTGTTGGTCCGCCGCTCTGCCTTGCTGAGCTACGGGCCCACCTACCCAGCAATCAAACCCGCTTATCCAGTAAGTAACCCTTATAGAAACCTTTAATAACTTTTTTGTTTTCAACCT
>CAZCOP010000019.1:0-12989 GCA_964499825.1 uncultured Candidatus Bathyarchaeia archaeon | reverse complement strand
TTATCCAGTAAGTAACCCTTATAGAAACCTTTAATAACTTTTTTGTTTTCAACCTGGTGATTTAGGGACGGCTTCACCGTTCACTTAGGCCTTGGAAATAAGGGTTTCAGGTTGGACGCCGACTCGATTAGCTCCTCCATTTCCTCCTTAGAGAGTTCACGATACCTCTCAGCCGCATCTATAACCATCGGGATCAGCCGTATATCGGCGGGCGTCGTCACAGTCGTCACGCCTTCGGAGAGTGCGAACCAGAGGCATAGGTCCACCTCCCTCTGAGTGTCGAAGGGCTCATACCACGTATTGTACCGCCGTTCCTCGGTTGGCCACATCTGCTTCGCGAAGGCCTTCATGACTATAGTTCCTATATCCCTCTCCTTGGCCAACCTCAATATCGGCTCGTAATCGTTCTCGGGCACCTATGTCTCCTTAAGACGAGTTTAAGGGAAGAGAGAGGTCTCAAGGTCAAACTTTTCAAGGCTTCCCTCCCAGAGTTATAAGGGAGTTAACTATTTATCTGGTTCAAGGTTGTTTTTAAACTAACCACTCCAGTTGGGTCTAAATTGACAAGTAAACCTAGGGGTTTAATCCAAAGAGATGGAACCGTTCTCGTCGTAATCGATGTACAGGAGAGGCTCTTCCCGCACATACACGACAGGGAGACAGTATCCCTCAACATTCAGAGGCTGGTGAGGTTCGCCTCCATAATCGGGATGCCCATCATAGTAACGGAGCAGTATCCAAAGGGGCTGGGTAGAACCATACCTGAGATAAGGGGTCTAATCCAGAACTTGAGGCCGATCGAGAAGCTGAACTTCAATTGCTTCGGCTCGAGGGAGTTTAGGGAATCCCTAAAGGAGCTAAAGGCGGAGAACTTAATACTAACAGGGATAGAGACCCACATCTGCGTAAATCAAACGGCGATAGATGGGGTTGAGAGAGGATACCGGATCTACATCGTGGCGGATGCAACATCATCTAGGAGGGAGGTTGATAAGCTCATAGCTCTGGAGAGGGCTAGGCAGCATGGAGCTGTAATAGTATCTACGGAGATGCTGATATACGAGCTACTGAGGAGGGCCGGAACTGAGGAG
This sequence comes from uncultured Candidatus Bathyarchaeia archaeon, assembly GCA_964499825.1. GTDB lineage: Archaea > Thermoproteota > Bathyarchaeia > Bathyarchaeales > B26-1 > B17-G17. The sequence continues at coordinate 11,898 of CAZCOP010000019.1, read as the reverse complement.
TTTAAGGAAGCTTTAAAACTTGTGAGGCGGTAGGGGCGTAGCTCTCACTCCAGGAATAAGTTCACAACCTTGAACCTCTCCACATCGATGAGTCCATGATCCGTAATCTTCAATTTCGGGATTACTGGGAGGGATAGGAAGGACAAGGCCATGAAGGGAGCTTCTAACCTACAACCTAGGGATCTTACGGCTCCATGCAGCCCCTCCATCCTCTCAGCCACGAGCTTAACACCCTCAGTTGACATAAGGCCAGCCACGGGTAACGGTAGGCTTCCAAGGATCTTACCATCCGATACGGCGACCAAACCCCCACCCATACGAATTATACACTTGACAGCAGCGTGCATATCCGCATCGTTGGTTCCTAGGACTATCAGGTTATGGGAGTCATGGGCCACAGTTGAAGCTATGGCTCCCTCCCTCAAGTTGAAGCCCTTCACGAAGCCCTTACCTATCCTTCTGGTGCCCTTATGCCTCTCTATGACGCAGACTTTGGCTATATCCCGGCCTGGGTCAGCCTGAACTCTCCCGTCGGTGACCTTCATTAAGTAGTGGAGTTCATCGGTGTAGAGTTCCCCCTCGATTAGGCCTATAACCCTCACGTGGGCTTCATCAGCGTGGTAAGTTATAGTCAAGTCTTCAGGGTGTATCTCACCGACGTTCACGGTTTTCTTACAAGCTATCTTCGGGAGTTCACCCTCAAGAACCCCGGTGTAGACGCCGTCTCTAGCAACGATCCGGCCGCCGATGAATACGTACCTAGCGTTAAACCCTTCCAGATCGTCAACCACCACAATGTCAGCCCATCTGCCCGGAGCTATACCGCCAAGAAGCCTCAAGCCGAAATATTCGGCTGGTTTTATAGTCACCAACCTAACCGCATCGACGGGGTCGACTCCCTCCTCCACGGCCCTTCTAAGGCAGTGGTCTATATGCCCCTCACGTAGGAGGTCCCTCGCATCCCTATCATCTGTAACGAGCATCAACCTCTTGGGGGTTCCCTTCGAGATCAAGCCGACGAGGCTGTGCAGGTTCTTGGATGTTGAACCCTCCCTCACCATAATCCACATACCCATAGAGAGCTTCTCTGAGGCTTCGTCAAGACTTGTGGATTCATGGTCTGATCCTATTCCAGCGGCCGCGTATGCGCTGAGTTCGGCTCCCCTCAACCCGGGGGCGTGGCCATCTATGACCATACCCTTGCAGGCCTCTATCTTACTGAGTACACTCCTCTCCCCGGATATGACCCCATGGAAGTTCATAACCTCACCCAGGCCCAGAACCTCATCGAGATGTTTCAGCTGTTCTATCTCTTTAAGGCCTATCTCGGCTCCCGAGGTCTCGAGGCTGGTCGCCGGGACGGAGGATGGTATCATGAAGTAGACCCTCAGCGGAGTCCTCCTTGAGTCCTCGATCATGAACCTTATCCCTTCAACCCCCATGACGTTAGCTATCTCGTGTGGATCCGCCACTACGCAACATGTTCCCCTAGGTATGACTGCGGCTGCAAATCTGCTCGGTATCATCATGGTGCTCTCTATATGGATGTGGCCGTCTATGTAGGCCGGTAGGATGTAGCCCGAGTCAACGTTCAGCCTCCTCCTACACCTCGTAGGCCTCTTCCCGACGTAGGCTACCTTATCCCCCTTTACGCCTATGTAGGACTCGGTTACCACACCCCTGTAGACATCAACCATCCTACCGTGAATGAGTAGGTCAACCGGGCTTAACCCCAACGCTGCACTTATAAGCTCCTCCACGATAACCACCAATTACTCGGTACATCTTAACGTTCTAAATGTTGAGTCGTTATGGCCAGCTGAGGCATTTTTACCCTGAAGTCCTCCTTGACGACGTTCAGGATGACGTTTGTGACGGTCCTCCTCACATAGGTCATCTTTAGAATCCGCTTAACGAATGAGTTCAGTTCGAAACGGTCTCTAAACCTAGCTATGACTGCTATATCGAAGTCTCCGGTTATGTCATAGACGCATATAGCCTCATCCATCCTCGCCAGCTCATCCTCAACCTCTACTAGGTGCTTACCCTCAGCCTGTATCATTATTATAGCAGTCAAGGTCTGCCCAAGCTTTGCTGGGTCGACCATAACGGTGTAACCCTTGATAATCCCCCTACTCTCCAAGCTCTTCACACGATTGTAGACTGTTCCGACAGATATTCGGAGTTTACCCGCTATCTTGTTAAAGCTCATCCTGGAGTCCCCCTGCAGGAGGCTGATTATCTTTAGATCAACCTCATCTGGTTGGTAGGGCTCTTCACGGCTGGGAGCTTCGGGGTTCCCCTTCATCCCTTAAACCACCAAGCCTAATGAACAAACATTCAATTGTTAAATCAATTTATAAATGTTTTTATATTAAAACGAAAAATTTATATATAATATTTCAGTAAATCTTTGATTCATTGAATGGATGGTGGTTGATCCTTGGCTGATGAGGAGGCCATCCGTGGGGCTATAGAAACCTTAAAGAGGAATAGGGTACGTTGGGTGCACTCCACCTTCGTCGATGTAAGGGGTCTGATGCAGGATGTCGTCATACCGGCTAGGGAGTACATAGACGGCTCAGCCTTCAGGAGGGGAATAGGATTCGACGGCTCCTCAATAAGGGGCTTCAAATCTGTAGAGGAGTCGGATATGGTCCTGATGCCGGACCCAAGGACCCTCGCTGTTCTACCATGGACGACCGATGAGAGGCAGAGAAGCGCCATCACGATAGGCGACGTCTATGAGGCCTATGGAGGCAAGGAGCCATCAGAGGTCTGCCCGAGGGGTTATGTAGCCAAGAGGGCTGTGAAGGAGGCGGAGGCCATGGGGTACACTGGATACTTCGGGCCGGAGCTGGAGTACTTCATCTTCTCATCTATAGACCCGACTAGGCTGGTGTGGGACCTGTGGGTAAGCCCAAAGGGTGGTGAGGGGGACTCATGGGGTGCGCCGAGGGTAGTCCCGCAATCCCCGGAGATAACGCCTGGAAGCTTCACCTTAAGACCTAAGGAGGCATACTTTAAGCCTCCCCCAGAGGATACAACCATAAAGTACCGCAATGAGGTTGCCTCCATACTTGAGGACAGCTTCGGCTTCAAGATCGAGATGCACCACCACGAGGTTGCAACGGCTGGCCAGCTGGAGATAGACTTCAAGTTTGGGGAACTGGTTGAGACGGCTGACAGGGCTCTATACTACAAGTTTGTAGCGAAGAATGTGGCCAAGAGGTATGGGATGATAGCGACCTTCATGCCCAAGCCCGTTTACTTGGATAACGCCAGCGGCATGCACGTTCACGTATCACTCTGGAGGAACGGTCGGAATATGATGTACGACGAGGAAGATGAGTACGCTGAGATAAGCCAAACTGGGAGGTACTTCATAGGTGGGCTGCTAGACCATGCGAGGGCGCTGACAGCCGTGTGCTGTCCAACCGTGAACTCCTACAAACGGCTCGTACCGGGGTTTGAGGCTCCGATATACATAATGTGGTCTAGACGGAACAGGTCAGCTCTAGTTAGGGTCCCAGTATACTATAGGGGTCCCGAGTTCGCCTCCCATAAGAGGGTTGAGTTCCGCTCAGCCGACCCGTCATGCAACCCATACCTAGCTTTCTCGTGCATCCTGATGGCTGGGCTCGACGGCGTGAGGAAGAAGATAGACCCTGGAGACCCCGTTGATGAGGATGTTTATAAGTTGACCCCTGAGAGGAGGAGAGCCCTGGGGATTGGGGAGCTACCGACAACACTGAAGGATGCCCTGGATGAGATGAAGAGCGACGAGGTCATATACAGAACCCTAGGAAGTCATATATTCGACTCATTCATAGAGTATAAGACGAACGACTGGAACCAGTACTGCCTCTACGTAACCCCATGGGAGATTATGAAGTATCTAGATTATTAGGAGGTGATTGAAGGGTGAGAGCTTACATACTGATAAGGACCAAGCCGGGAACATCCGAGGAGGTTGTGAAGAGGATAAAGGAGAGGGTGAAGGAGGTAGTCCAAGCTGACTCAATCTACGGCAGATACGACGCCATAGTGATAATAGAGGCCCCAAACCTAGAGAGCATAAATGAGATAGTCTACAAGGTCATAGGGAAAGACCCAAACATAATACACACAGAGACCTCCCTAACCCTACACTGATGGAGGAGAAGCCGTCCATGCCGTCAAGTAAGGACCTCCGCCGAAAGACGATAAGAGCCTTCGTCATGGTCACCATGAAGCCGGGGACATCCGAGGAGATAGTGAGGTCTAGACGCATCAAGGGAGTCAAGATGGCCAACTCGGTCTTAGGCAGGTTCGACGCCGTCGTCGTGATAGAGGCCAACGACCTAGACGAACTTAGGAAGATAATATACGAGATGATAGAACGCCACCCAAACGTCGTCCACACCGAAACGTTGATCTCAATCTTCCACCCACCATAAAAGGTCAAATACGATCTAAACTAGATTAAGAAAAATTTAAATAAAGCCATAATATTTTTGTTAAATTTTGTTAAAAACGCGGTGCTAACTAATGAAAGCTGATATGTTCACTTTCCCAAAGCTGCCGCTGGAGACCGAGCCCTTAATAGACGACACCACACTCAGGGACGGCGTCCAGATGCCCGGTTTAGCCGTGTCGCCGGAGGATGCGGCCCAGATAGCGAAGCTCCTAGATGAGCTTGGGGTTGATAGAATAGAGCTCCACCACTTCCAGGAGCCGGACAAGAAAGCCGTAAAACTCATCCAAGACCTGAGCTTAAACGCGAGGATAGCCGGTTGGTGTAGGGCCTTGAAGGCCGACATAGATGACGCCTTAAGCTGCGACTTCAACGAGGTCGGAATATCCCACCCGGTCTCATACATACACTTCAGGGCTAAGTGGCCCGACAAGACCCCTGAGGAGCTCCTTCAGAGGGTTGTTGATGCGGTTGAGTATGCGGCTAAGGACCATGGGTTGAGGGTCTTCGTCCACGGTGAGGACAGCACCAGGGCTGACTGGAACTTCGAGAGGAGGTTCATAAACGCCGTGGCCGAGGCTGGGGCTGAGTGCTATAGGATATGCGACACGGTCGGGGTTGGCCTATCCGACCCGAACGCCCCCTTACCGAGCGGCATACCAGCCAAGGTTAGGGCTATAAAGGCTGAGACCAGAATTGGGGACATCGAGATACACGCCCACGACGACTTTGGTAACGCCGTTGAGAACACTCTGGCGGCGATCAGGGCTGCCTCCGGAGTTTGGGATAGGATCTACGCCAGCACAACCTTCCTTGGGATAGGTGAGAGGGCTGGGAACGCCGAAACCGAGAAGGTGATAATGAACCTCTACATGCACCATGGTGTCAAGAAGTATGAGGGGAAGACCCAGAAGCTTAGGGAGATAGCTGAGTTCATAAGTCGAGCGACGGGTTACACGATCCCGCCTAATAAGGCTATAGTGGGCGACTACGCCTTCGCCCATGAATCCGGGATACACACCCACGGGGTTTTAAGTAACCCGTTAACTTATGAACCCTACCCCCCAGAACTCGTCGGGAACACCCGTAGGCTAACCATAGGGAAGCACTCGGGGAAGGCTATAATCCGACATAAGATAATCGAAATAGCTGGGAGAGAGCCGAGTAGGGAGGAGTTAAACTCCGTCATAGAGAGGGTTAGGGCGATCTATAGGGATGGTAGGAGGGCTTCACTGAGGGAGGAAGAGTTCAAGGAGATCCTCCACGAGGTTAAGCTTATCACGTAGTTTCAGCCCTCCACACTTAGGGTTTCATTCCCAACCCGACGTCAACCCACACCTTCTCCCCGAAGCGCTTATAGCCGATCTTACTGTAGACCCTGATAGCTGGGTAGTTATCCGTCCTGACGAATAGAGCTGCACACCCCGCGTTCTTTAGGGCTTCCTCGGTTACGGCCGATGTTACTAAGGTTCCATATCCCCTATTTCTATAGTCCGGATGAGTGTAGACCCCGCCTATAACCCAAACTTGGGGTAGCTGTATCAAGACGCTGGCGTAGGAGATGAGTCTCCCATCCAGGAAGACCCCATAGGTCGGCCTGTCGGTTATCTGCTCCATATACCTTTCAACATCTCTAACCACTACCGATCTACGGAGCTGAACAAGGTGGGCAAGTTGATCGGCGTCATCCCTAGTTGACAGTCTACGTACAAGCTCCGACTTGAAGGTTCTCTCCTCACCCCTCCTCACGACCATCCACTCCTCAAGGTAGTAGTTGGCCTCCGGGAATCTATCCCTCACCACCGGTATCGAGTCGATGGGTGCATGTAAGATGAAGCGGCCTCTCGGCGCGTAGTCCAAGAGCTTATCCGCCAGACCCTTCCTACACTCTAACACCACACTTGGGAAGCCTAAGCCTGTGTAGATTAGGATGTAGCCCTCCATCTTACCCTCATCTAGGGCTAAATACATAGTTGTGTATTCTGGTTTGTACTGTAGATCGTATATGGCGAAGGCATGTCTGATGACGTCGGAGCTTAGGAGCTCAACCACGCGCCGTCTATTAGACTCGTTAACCTTCTCGAGGCGAAGCATTGGAGATCCCCTGAGCGGGTGATCGCGCTTATTCCGGCTTCTCCACCCTCACACCCTCCCCAACCCTTGAGATCCAGCCCTTCTTGGCTCCAACGGCTAAGCACTCCTCGACAACCTTACGGCCAGCCTCGGCATCTCTGACCAACGCTATTACGCTTCCACCCATCCCGGCCCCTGATATCTTCGCACCGTACGCTCCAGCCTCCACGGCCGCTTTGCATACGTCCTCGATTATCGGTAGGCTCACATCGTACAGGTCTCTGAGGAGGGCGTGTTGCCTATTCATGACCTCGCCAAGTATGTTGTACATCCTCTCCCTCTCTGGGAGGCTCTCAATCCTCCTCCAAGCCTTCACGCCTAGGAGGCCGGTCACATCGTCTTTCTTGATATCCTCAAGCCTCAGAACCTTCAAGGCTAGCTCGGTGAGCCTCTGCATCCTCAAGGTGAAGAGTATCCGATTCTCAGCCTCCCTGTCGAGGGTTGATAGGAAGGGTCTGATCTCCTCCTCATCTATCTCCTCCCATAGAGGCTCATAGTATCGGTATCCAAGCTTACCCTTAAGTTCATCCGGGAGCTCCTCATTCTCCATTAGGGCTCTCAAACCCCTCTCTATCTCGCCCTGCCTTCTCGGATGGATGTCAGCTGTGGAGTGCCTAACTCCTGAGTCGACAACTGCGAAGGTTAGGTCCTTAAAGGGTAGGGCCTCAACGTTGTATGGGGGTCTACAATCCAGCTTTATCACGCCGCCAAAGGAGACTCCATACTGGTCGAGGCGGCCGCAGGGGATTCCGGCCTCAACATTCTCGGCTGTATAGGCGACCTCAGCCATGTCCTTCCTAGTGTATCCGAGCTTGAATGCGTGGTTGAGCAGGCAGGTGAAGGCTACCTCTATAGCTGCGCTGCTTGATAGACCTGAACCTATAGGTATCTCGCTCCTCACCGTTACGTCAAGCCCTCTCAACCTATGACCGAAACCCTGCTTAACTATCACATTCACAACCGCCCTGAAGTAGTTACCGAAGAAGCCCCTCTCAAGCATCTCGTTTCTACATATCTTGAAAGTGTCTAGGGATGGCTCACCGTACTCCTCCAAGTCCGGCGCCCTTATCACAAACTCGTCTCCACCCGTCAGCTTCGCATACATGTATGCCCTAAGGTTTAGGGCTACAGGGACGACTGGTAGGCCCTTATAATCCTGATGGGTGTTCAGGAAGTCGGCTCTACCCGGGGCTGAGGTTACGTACTTGACATTCATGATATTACCTACATGGCCGTTGCTGGTTACGGCTTCCCTTGATTCTATTTTCTCCTTTATGTGCGGCTGTTAGGGGATTAGGAGGGTTATATCTTGTAGTATTCGTTTATCTCCTTCTCGTAGTGCTCTATCTCACCGGACTCAACCTCTGAAACCTTAACAGGCCTGTTCAGCAACGAAGACTCTATCATGGCGTAGGAGGCTGCTAGGTCCCTAAGCCCCTCCCTCCCGCTCGTCTCCATCTCCCTCCCCTCACGTATGGCCCTGAGGAACTCCAAGGTTTCGAGGGCCATAGGATCCGTGAGGCCATACGGGAAAAGCCTCTCTTTATCCTCCCTCGACGCCTTCTTCTCGAAGAAGTCCTCCACATCCATCCTGGTTCCATCATCCAGTATTAGGAGGCTCCCTTTTATACAGCCCTTACTGCCGTATATGACCCTAACGCCGGGTATTATGGTCGGTTCTCCATGTCCAGCCCATGAGAAGAACACCTGCCCTATAGCTCCGCTCTCAAAGTTCACAAGGGTGAAGAATGTGTCGTCAACCTCGCTCTCAACCCTATCTATAACCCTCCCAGCCTCATCCCTTGTAACCCTCACCTTCTCGACCGCCCTGACGAGGCTTGTGACCTCGTCAACCTCACCGCATAGGGTTCTTAGGACGTCGAATACATGGACCCCCATATCTATCGTCGCCCCTCCACCAGCCAGAAGCTTCTTGTGGCGCCACGAGGTCTCTGCGACTATCTTATTGGGTGACCAGTAGCCCCCGAGTATTCCCATCAGGGCCATCTGGACATCGCCTAGATACCCGTTATCGATTATCCACTTTGAGATCCTGACATCCCTGAAGTAGCGTATGTTCTCGGCGACCCCTAGAACCATACCGGACTCATCAGCGGTCTCAACCATCTTACGGGCCGCCTTCACCGTTATGGCGATAGGCTTCTCAACGAGGACGTGCTTGCCAGCCTTCAAGCTCTCGATCGCTATCGGATGGTGGGAGTAAACGGAGGTGTATATGTCAACCGCGTCTATATCTCCCCTCTTCACCATCTCCCTGTAGTCGGTGTATATCTCAACCTCCACATCCCCCTGGAAGTCGCTGACGTAGATGTGGGGGACCGCCAATGGATCCCCGGGTGGACCAACCGGCTTCCTCGGCGGGGGTCCCTCCCCACGCTTCCTGAACCTCTCTGCGTCAGCCCTCTTCCTGGCGCATAGGGCTGTTATCCGCACGTCAACCCCCTTCTCGATCAGGGCCTTGTATCCGTGTAGGTGTGCGGGCATTATCCGGCCGCATCCAACAAGGCCGACCTTGATCAGTTCGCCCAAACTACTCAACCCCCATCTCCTTCATGTAGACGACTCTATCCTCCTTCATCGAGATCAATCCAGCCTCAAGTATGATCTGGGTGTCTCTATTAATTAAGGGTGAGACTGGATCATCGAAGGGTTCATCTCTATCTATGCATTTTATGAAGTGTTCTGGGGCGTTCCGTCTCCCCTCCTCCAATTGTGGGGCCTGGATGATCCTCCATCCCTTCTCTTCTTGGAGGTATATCCTCACCTCTCTCTGTCCACCAGCCACAACGCCATCGCTCCCGGTGAGTATCAGGGTGTATCTGGGGGGTATCCCATCCCCAACCTGGGACCATGATGCCTCAGCTATACCCATACCCTTCGGATAGCCCATTATCAGTATGGCGTTATCCTCAACGGTTAGGTAATCCCTTACGTAGGTTCCGCCTAGCGCCGTAACCTTCTCCGGCATCCCGAGAATCCACCTACTCATGTTCGCACCGTAACAGCAGTAGTCCATGTAGGCCCCAGCTCCATTCAGCTCAGGGTTGTACAACCACTCATAAAAGTACGGTGAACAGCCCATCTCCTTCGGACCTTGATGGGCGGCTCTATATCTGACTAGGAAGACTTTACCTATATTTCCCTCAGCTGCGAATTTGTGGGCGTACCTTATCCCTGGGAACCATGCAGTTGGGTAGTTGACCATGAGCCTTACACCATACTTGCGAGCTGCCTTCATCATCCTCTCCGCCTGCTCCAGAGTTGCGGCCATCGGTTTCTCAACCATCACGTGGACTCCCCTTTCGGCAGCCATCTCGGTTATCTCGGCGTGTCTGCTGTTCTCTGTGTAGATTAGGACCGCGTCGAGCTCCTCCCTTCTGAACAACTCCCCATAACTCTTGTATGTCCTCTTCACCCCGTATTCCTCCCTGACCCTCGCCAGTAGGGGTTCATTAAGGTCAGCAGCCGATGTCAAATCGACGTTCTCCAGACCTCTGAGTTGTTCGAGTATGCTCCACACGTGGTCGTGGATTAAACCGGCAACGCCAACCCTATACTTACGCGCCATATATTTCCCCTCTCCCAAGTTAGAACAGGCTTAATACACCCTCCAAATTATATATCATGGAATATTAAATTTACTAGAGTTGCTGCTTTCGTGTTGTGGAAAACCCGGGGAGGGGGTGAACGCGTAGATGAAACTGGACGGTAGGGTTCTCGTGACTGGTGGAGCTGGCTTCATAGGGAGCCACCTGGTCGACGCCTTGATGGAGATGGGTTCATCAGTTGTTGTCCTCGATAACATGAGCAGTGGGAGGAGAGAGAACTTAGAGAGATGGATCGGCGATGAGAACTTCGAGTTCATTGTTGGCGACTGCTTAAACCCCGAGGATGTGGAGAGGGCTATGGATGGTTGTGAAGTAGTCTTCCACCTAGCGGCGAACGCGGAGGTTAGGAGGGGCGTATCTGATACTAGGATAGACCTTGAACAGAACGTGATGGCCACCTATAATATACTTGAGGGGATGCGTGAGAGCGGAACGGCTGAGACCCTAGCCTTCACATCCACGTCGACCGTCTACGGCGAGGTTGACGTCATCCCAACCCCGGAGAGTTACGGATCATTGAGACCCATCTCCCTCTACGGAGCCTCCAAGCTTGCATGTGAAGCCATGATCTCAGCCTACAGCCACATGTTCGGTTTTAGGAGCGTCGTTTACCGCCTCGCCAACATAATTGGGTCTAGGAGTAGGCACGGTGTGATATGGGACTTCATACATAAGCTCCTATCAAACCCAAAGGAGCTGGAGATACTCGGGGATGGAAGGCAGAGCAAGTCCTATCTACTCGTCGATGACTGCGTAGAGGCAATGCTGGCAGGGCTTAGAGGATTAGAGAGTTCGAGGAGCAACTTTGAGGTCTATAATATAGGCTCCGAGGACCAGGTCGATGTGACAACGATAGCTAGGGTCGTCGCGGAGTGTATGGGGTTAAGGGATGTCAGGTTCCGCTATAAGGTTGATGTTGAGGGCGGAGTTGGATGGGTTGGGGATGTGAAGCTCATGCTCTTGGATGTATCGAAGATTAAGAGGCTTGGATGGAGGCCGAAACACAGCAGCCTAGAAGCCGTTAGGGAGGCGGCGGAGAGCATCCTAGAGGAGATAGGCTATAAGGGGAAGGCTTGACGACTTGACTCGTTGTAGAGGAACGCCAGCTTCTCACCCTACGAGTTCTCGCAGGTATATCTTCACCGGGCCGAACCTTCCACCGTAGTTTCCAGCTGTTATCTTTACGACCCCCGGAGTCTTCACCGCCGCCTTCACCCCCTCGGCCATAGCCCTCCTTACACAGTCTAGGTCCAGACCGTTTATCACGATCTCGTAAACGCTGTTCACATTCTTCGGGAGCCGGGAGTCAGGTATAAGATCTCTAATCTTCGGGCAGTAGGGGTGGTTCGTTGAAGCTGGAAGCTTATACCTCATGGAGCCGACCTTTGAGCCCGACCTACATACGCCCCCAGGGAAAGGCAGGATTACACCCCTCACCCTCCCCGTTATGGCTTCAACAGCCTCCTCAGCAGCCTTCAATCCAGATCTCGCATCCTCAGCCAGTATGAAGAAGTTTCCTCCGGCAACAGCTCTCTTCGCTCCGAAGTTATCCTCAACTATGAACTCACCCTCCATTACGGGTATGCGCCAGACCGTCCTCCCGTAGAGCCTGTCCCTCTTCTGGAATCCATCACCGAAGAGCCTTAGGCTCCTCCCAACCTTCAGCCTCCTCTTAGCTTC
>CAZCOP010000018.1:19508-19890 GCA_964499825.1 uncultured Candidatus Bathyarchaeia archaeon | reverse complement strand
GCCCAGCTGGCTGGTAGCCCCACACTTGCAAGCATTTCCTTAAGCCTAAGGTGGAGATCCTCCATCCATAAGGATCGGGCATTCAGCGACTTCCATTCCTCTTCGAGGATGGCTTGTATTTCCTGTAGCTCCTCCAGCGTCTCGGCTTCTTTAGCGAGTCTGAGCAGGAACCCTAACCTTTCAATCACCATGCGTAATCTGCCCCTCAGTTCCCTGTGAAATTTTGGCTCCATATTTCTGAGCGAGGCCACCGTCTGGTTTATGGCGTTGGTCAGCCTCTGCCTCTCCTTGAAAACCTTAAATCTCTGCGCTGGAGATTTCTTGACCTTAGCCCCCGCCCTCACAGTTTCAACCTTGGCGTTCACCCTCATGCCTCTGACTT
>CAZCOP010000018.1:0-19498 GCA_964499825.1 uncultured Candidatus Bathyarchaeia archaeon | reverse complement strand
GTCCTAAGCTCCTCTCCTTTCGGCTTCCCAGTCGGATGGTTATGTACCGCTTGTCGCTGACCCTCTTCACCCGAAGCCTCCAGCCTCCAGCCAAAAGCTTCTTCGCTTCTTCAATCGATATTCTCGGCATGGCCTTTTCCCTGTAGAAAATTCCCAGAGCTTCCCAAAAATTTTCCCATTTTTCCCAACAGTTTTTCCCAGAGAGAAACGTGAAATCGCCCTCATTTGTTTAAGACATGAGCTTATTCAAGCCTTAAGTAAGGCTGTATCCATATGTTTAGCTATCGGAAACGCCGGAGAAATTTCCTAGCTGGTGTGGGAAATGCTGTACTACCCTGAGGATCTCATCCTAGCCGTCTACGAGCTGCGCAGGCACGGGCTGTCCTACAGAACTATACCGGTTGCCCTCAAGGTACTCTATCCGGAGGTAGCCAGGCGAAACCCAAGCTTCAACCACTTAACGGCTTGGAGGATCATGAGGAGCATAGAGAAGGGCCGAGTGAAGGTTGAGGATGGCAGGGTCTATGAAAACCCTGAATGGATTCAAAGCCGTGCTAAAAGGCTGCGGGCGCTGAGAAGGAAAACATGATTTTGAAATAGTTCGCTTTTAAACAGGATGTCTCGAAGATCCGATAGGCACGCTACGTAGGCTTTATCCATTCCAGGGAACTCTCACATGTGAGAACGGTATGAGCTGAGTCGCCGCCTCGTAAGCCAGCTTGGTGGCGAAGGCCTCGGTTCACACCCTCTCCATCTGCGATGTATAAACATAACTGTGGAGCCCGCGCTTCAGTTCACTCCTTCCTTAGGCTCCTTATTTTTATGAGTAACATGCGGGCTGCCTCAGCCACGAACTCGCCCCTACTACGGTAGCCTGAGGTTCCATCCTTTACGAGTTTGTCCACTTCCCTAACCAGCTCCTCTGGAAGCTTGACGTTGACGTACGCTTTAACCATGACAGCGTGATCTTGAGTGAGCATCGCCGCTGGAAGGCCGCACTTTCCTTAGGTTCAAATATGTTTCCCTGCTTGGTGAAGGAGTTCGAGAACAAGAAGGTAGCAGTAGTGGAGCTGAACAGGCAAAGACTTCGCAGGAGATTTATCTGGAAGTGCATGTTCTAAGACAAGAATTAACGCCAAAAGCAAAGGAATGGATGTTTACGGCGTAAACTGAGTCGAATTTGACTCAGAGTATGGTTCGGGATAAGCGGCGGAGAAAACTGATGTTTCTAACGGTCAGCTCTACATGATCAAGAAGATCTACGAGAACGAGGATAAAATACTGAAAGTTGTGGAGAAACTCGAAAAGGCGAGATCACAGTTCACAGGTTATGCGTGCTAAATTTTAAATAATCTTCTATCTATTATTTTGAATGCGGGAGTGTATAATTAATGAAGAAAGACGTAGTTGTTATGGGTTTAATTATCATGATTATTGGGTTTGTGATGTGGATGTACTTCCCCCTAGGAAGTAGACCTATAGACGAGGGAATAATTGAATATGGTCCCTTTCAAATAGGTGGGTTCTTTGTCTTTATCACTGGTTTAGGAGTTCTAGGTTACGGTATTATCGCCAAAAGAAAAAACTAATCTAAGATAAAAAATCGCTCATAAATAAGGTTTTTGTGGCTGTCTTCTGATGTTTCTTTATGGATGTTCTTGATCTTCTCTCGAGTGAGGAGGCTTGTTCGGGGTTCTTCAGGATGGTTAGGTGAAGTCTAGGGACTTCTCCGGGGCGTGGTAAGGCAGGAGGATGGAGTCGAGAAGATGCTCAGGGAATGCATCTACCATGATCCTGAACCATGTGGTAAAGCCCTCAGATTGACTGGAGATGCTCTTGAAAGCAACGAAGAAGTCCTAGAGATACTTAAGAAGTTGGGGTTGTTAGGAAAATTGAGGGTGATAGGAGAATTATGGAGCAAATGGAGAGAATAAAATCTCATCCCTGGGTCAAAACTATTGAGGATGAATGAGAATAGATTTATTTAATTTGAAATATGTTGGTAAAGTCAGAATATGGGCTCACTACAAAAATAGGTGACGTTGAATCCAACAAATTTGGGGGCGAGCCAGCGTATTATCTAGTTACGCCTTTAAGCAAGCCTAGTTCCTTATCTGAGAGGCATTCCCTTACCTGGTTTAGGGCCCATGGATATGAGGGGACTCTGTTGGTGTTCCATAGAGGCTTGTAGATTGAGAAACCGACTCCGCAGGGCTTAAACACATTTTTCAGGGCCTTCATCATTTTTAGCATGTTATCTTTCGCTATTCTCTCGTTGAGCGGTTCATCACATAGATGCAGGTTACCTATGGTTCTCCCTACGGCTACGAAGCGTACCTCAATATGGGTCCTATAGCCTACGTCAGCCAGCCTAGTTAAGTCTGCAGCATTCAACAGTTTTTCGGCAGCATCTAAATCCCTTGCGTAGATTCCGAAAACCGCATGGCTCTCAGATAGCCAGCCACAATAGTTTATAGGCTTCTCATATCCTATCCACTCGGAGCTGATGTGATCTGCCTCAAGGCCGATCTCTTTCAGAGCCTTCCTCACCGCTAAGTAAAGTACGCCCTGAGAAGCAACCCTATAATAGTCTTCGCCCGGCGGCTTCTTAGGTTTAGCCTCTTCCACAATCTTGGCTCCATCGTCCTCCAGCTTTAGCAGACCGTAACCGAGCTCTGAAAGATGCATTCTAACTAGATCTTCTACGCGGCTCCTTATACTTGGAACAGCGATATATACGTGTGTGAATGCATAGTCGTATATCCCCCTCATCTTCTCGTTTATTGTAGCAAGAATGTCAACCCCGCTAACAACCTCCCGTCTAACCTCTACTGCAATGGGCATCACAGACACTCCCTCGCAAAGTCCATACAGAACCACGTCGGCTCGACCATGAGGAAACCTAAGCTCTCTAACAGTCAGATACTCACCTTTAAGCCCATGCCTACTTAAAATTTCACGTGCACTCTCCTCCACAACACCGACTAATTTAGCGTGGCTACTCATAACCTACCACTTCCTAACCGGCATATTCAAAATATCATATTTAATACCATCATTAAGTAATTGACGCTTCCACACCTAAAGCAAAAGGTCTTCCCCCCGCCAAATAGAGACTTAAAGTCTTTACCAGATATGGGGAGAAGCCGCTTCCTCTTTATCTTCGCTTTAACCCTGTACCCATTAGATTTAATGTTGCTAGGGTAGGATCCTACCCCTAAGTTAATGACGCAATCCCCCCATAAACAACTAGTAGTAGGCACCTAGTTCTAACCTAGTATTTTAAACCAGTCACTTTAACTAGTTAAGGTGACTAGTACCCTAAGAGGCGAGTTTAGGGAGGAAATCCGTAAGCTTCCTAATGTAAATGCGCTAGGGTGCATGCGTGGGGTTGCAGTTGAGGCAGACACGGCCGCAGCCACTTAACCAGTTCTTTCATGGCAGGCCTTGTGGCCCCATCCGTGGTCGTGCATGTCTGGATCAAGGCCTTATGGCTTTCACTGTTAGGCCTTATGGTTATGGGTTCCCCGCATATGTTGCAGTAGAACCAGACTTCAAACTCACCTCTAGCCTTTTCGTAGCCCTCCCCGTAGCCGTGCTTAAAGCCTAACTTCCAGCCTTCATCTCTAATTTTCTCCCTAGCCCTGTTCAGCTGGGTCATGAACCTGCTGTTGTACAGGCGCTGGGCCTCACGCTTAACCGCACGCTTAAAGGCTTCACTATTCCTATCTATGAGCTCAGCAGCCCTCACACAGGCTTCAGACCAATCTAATGGCTCATCAACCCCTGGAGATACTCATAAGGCGATAGATCCAACCTCGGTATGCGCCGCCTAAGCCAGAATAGTCTGCTGAAGGAAGCTTAGGAACAAGCCTATGGAGCCCTCAAGCTGCCTATAAGGCATAGAGAATAGGTAGCGGACAACGCCAAGAACTCAACATAACGGTTCATAAGTCTATAAGGATGCCCAACCTTCTTACGGTTCATAGCTTCCAACCCATCACCATAACCATCCAAGAAGTTTAGGCTCAGCAGGAGCTCACCACGCCTAATCAAACACTTATCAACAGCCTTCCAGTCCATAAAGAAGAAAACCATAAACCCCCGTAAAAGCTATATTAATCCACAAAGCAAAATTCGGTGAATTTTATGGAAAGCATCCTGAAAGCGAGAGTTGCAAGCCTACGGATTCATCCGTGGGTAACTGACCTCCTCAAGCGTAGTCAGCCCCGTGGCCGTAGCCGGGCTTGCTACGGGGCATCCTCTTCTTGGCTTTCCTCCGCTTATCCACTCAGACGCCGGGAAGCATGATCTTCGTCCACTTCTTAAAGCGGCCGTAGCGGTCTCTCTGAACGACGTTCTGCCTCCACGACCCCCAAGGGGACGGCGAGGGAAGTCTTCCGCCTATACGAGAAAAGGTTCGGCGTCAAACTTCTCCTCGACGGTTGGAGACAGGTCAAAAAGCTGGAACCCGAATCGAAAGGAGCCACCAGAACCATAAAAGACGTGGAAGACCTATTCTAAGGAAGCTGAGAACCTAATTTTATAATGGAGAAACGAGTCTATCTAGTTAACGGTGGTTTGGTAATTGGCTTATAAGAAGAGGTTTGATCGTCCAACGTATATTATAAGAAGAAGAGGCGTTTCGAGACGGCTAAAAAAACGTCTGAAGGTTGGGGGAAGCCGCTCAGCAGACCCGCCTAGGAGTAGACGTAGCCGAAGCGTTAGCTACAGGGGAGAGCTTATTCCTGCGTCGACGAGGAAGACGGCGATAGACCTGATTCGCGAGTTTAGGAGGCGTGGACTTAAGTACGTGCTGGCGGGAGCGATCCCCGTCCAGTATTATGGGAGGGAGAGGTTCTCTAGGGACGTCGATATAGTGGTGTCTCTGGACGAGAGGGGAGCTGAAAGCCTCTTCGAGATATTGAGGAGGGAGAGGTACACGCTCATCTATCCCATGAAGCATGAAAAGGAGGTAAGGTCTCCAAGAGACCTCCTAGAGTTGGGTCTCGTCAAGATAAGGGACAGGGAGACAGGGTCCTTAGCGGATCTGATCCTCCGTCCAAGCGAGGCAGGATTCAAGTTCGACTCCGAATCCGAAAGACGTATGAGAACGGTCACCCTTAACGGAGAACAAGTATTGATCCCCTCGCCAGAAGACTACCTAATAATGAAGCTTAAATCGAGGAGGCCTGGAACACACGACTTCGAGGATATAATATCAACCTTAAGCGCGCAATTCGACAACTTAGACTGGAACTACCTAAACAGGAGGGCTGAGGAAGAAAGACTTACAAGCCTCCTCAACCATTATAAAGAAGCAATTAAAAGGAAGATGGGGCGGGCGGAGCCTTGAAGAAGCCGAAGCCCCCAATCTACAGGGATGGAGAACTCCTCTGCCCACACTGCCAGACCCCCCTATTAACCGAAGAGGATGTCGACGGAAGGTTCTACTGCGTATTCTGCAAAAGGGAAGTCGGAAGGCTCACAGAAGAGACCATGAAGAAGATGATCGACGACTTCCCAGAAAAACTGCTGAGAGAATGGCTGATCGAGACCCGCATCTAAGGCTTAAGCCTCTCCTCGGCCATCATGTAGAGGCGTAGCTGTTCTTCGACGGGCGGTACGAAGTAGGCCCTCTTGACCTTGCCCATCTTGTGGCTCATCCAGTACTCTATAAGCGTCTCGTTGAAACGCGGGTCGTTCACCCTGGCCGTCTTCAACCTTGTGCTGAAATAGATTAAAGATGGCAAACTCTAGACAGCCATAACCATGGTCGCGGGAATGGGAGAATTGCCACTTTAAAAAGGAATTTTTCTCCATCGGTTTATGAATGAAAGCGTAAGATTGCCTTCTTTTGGAGAAATCTGCGAAATTATGAGAGACTTGAGTAAGGTGATAACGTCTGTTACTGCGAAATTTATGAGGACTTATACAAGGGTAATAGCATCTGCAAGAATTTTCTCTTGGAGAACAATTAATCTCAGAATGATCTCGGTAATCCGTAATTAAGTTCTCATCAATAAGTTTCCTTCCTTTGAGATGCCTTCGTCTGTAATACACTGGACATAAGGGCTTCTCCACTTAGCCACTTAGGGACTCCCCTACATAACGGCGCTTCAGAATTTTTTAAAAAACTCTAGATATACGTTGGTCTGGGGAAGTTCTGATAAAACACTAAAGCTATTAACTAAGAAAAAGGACATAGACTAAAAAACAAGTCAACTAAGTATGTCTAACATTGTCATCACTGTGAAATAAACTTAGAATAAAAATGGGGGAAGTATATGGGAGTTTAGATTAGGTTTGCCGCTTTGATCTTTTTCTTTAGCTCTTCCGGAAGTTTTTCGTATACCCGTGGCATAGTCTTCCAATCAAGCATCTCCCACCATTCTACAGGCTTCAATATCAACGAGTCGTTACCAAACTCGATCTTAACGATGTCCCCGTCTTTGAAGGGGAAAGCAGGGTCCGAGATAACCTTTTGTGGTATGTAGAGCCTCGCGCCGGACTTCTTATAGTATTTTATCTTTCCTATTCCGAACATGACCTTTCACGCTTGGTTTTCTTTTTATATGGGTCTCTTCGATTGCGTACCACCGTATGATACTACGTAATATTTAAATACTTCGCATATATATTCATTACGTCTATACTAAGCAAAAATATCTTTGCTGAGTAAAGGTTGTGACAACCACAAATGCAAAGCCTCTAACAAACGAAGAGATTGCAGTCCTAGTCGCACTATGGGAAGCATGTGGCGGAAGCATTCACGCCCATGTACCTGAACAGGCTGTTCTCTCACACTTTCCATCACACTTCAGAGGTTTAGCAAGAAGAACGTTAAGGAAACTAGTGAGACGACCGGAAAGATACATCTTAAGGCATAAAAATCGCGAAACTTCGTACTCAATAACCGTAATCGGAATCAAAAAATTAAAGGAATTAGGTATAATTTCCCAATAATAGGTTTTTTATCTTCCTATACATCAGGAATACTCTAATCTACATAGATATCGAGAATACACTCTTCCAGAAGGGAGGAAGCGAAGAGTTCCATGTGAGAACGGCGAGGACAGTTGAGGAAGCATGCAAGCTGATTGAGGTAGGCTTCGAATATGTCTGCGAGATGGATGGAGTCAAGATCTTCAGGAAGAGAAAGTAATGTCTCAAACATATACCATTAAAGTATCCGAAAATACCATTATAGTAGCCATTTTAGTGGTATGTCTTGGTATGTTACGCCGTCTGGGAGGGTTCTCCTTATGGTTATCGGCAGTATACCCCTCTTCAGCTCCTCTAGGGCTATATCTATCGGGTTTGTTAGTTTGCTGGAGGGTTCTATTAGTATCGGCGCTCCCATGGCTATCTGGAGGGCTCTAGCCCCAACTATCCTAGCCCTCTCGAACCTGGTTAGTTTTGGGGGTCCTATCCAGATTCTCTTCTCGGGTTTCTCCTTGGTGCTGGGGTTTACCAGCGCGTTTCTCCCCTCCCTTCCTCCTCTGTATGCGTCGGCTTATCTAGGAGTAGGGTATCCGCCATAACCCGGCGTTGGGGTTTGTGGTTGCTCTGTGCTCTTCATTCTTCCTACCGAGATTACGTCATCTATCTTCAGTATCATGGAGGCGGCTTCTGTAGCGGATTTTATAACCTGCTTCTTCACTATCAGGGGTTCTAGGATGCCTTCCTTCTCCATGTCCTTCACTCTCCCGTCGTTTACATCTATCCCAGCCCACCTCTCACCCTTCTCATGGCGGGCTCTAAGCTCTGAGAGTACATCTATCGTGTCTAACCCAGCGTTCTCGGCTAGGGTTGCCGGTATCGACTCGAAGGCTTCGGCGTAGGCCATCACCGCGAGTTGCTCCCTCCCAGGTAGGGACCCGGCATACTCCCTCAGTTCCCTGCTGACCTCGAGTTCTGAGGCTCCTCCACCCGCCACTACTCTCGGCTCGATTATTATATCTCGGCATACGCATAACGCGTCGTGTATCGACCTTTCAGCTTCTTCTATAACCCTTTCGGTTCCCCCGCGTAGTAGTATGGTGACTGAACGTGGATTCCTGCAGCCCTCTATGAAGATCATCCTGTCTCCTCCTATCTTGCGCTCCTCCACCAGTTCGGCGTATCCAAAGTCCTCATCAGTCAGGTCTTCGAGGGTTGTTATGAGCTTTCCACCAGTCGACTTTGAGAGTTTCTCCATATCTGACTTCTTCACCCTGTTGGTTGCCAGTATGCCCTTCACCGCTAGGAAGTGCTTTGCCATGTCGTCTATGCCCTTCTGGCAGAAGAGGGTGTTCACCCCCTTCGACGCCACCTTCTCAACCATCTCCCTCAGCATCTCCTCCTCCTGCTTGAGGAAGGCCTCCATCTGCTCTGGGTGTTCTATCTGTATCCTTGAATCGAACTCTGTCTTCCTTATCTCTAGGGGTGTGTTCAGTAGGGCTATCTTTGCCTTCTCGATCCTCCTCGGCATGTTTGGGTGGGCCACATCCTTATCGAGGACTATTCCCCTTATCAGTTCGGTTTCAACAATTGAGCCTCCCGTCTTCTTCTCAACCTTAACGTCGTCTATGTCAACTCTATACCCATCCTTGGTCTTCTCGGCCACTTGGAGGACGGCTTTGGCGGCTATATCCGCCAGGAACTCCTTATTCTCTGCAACTATCTTGCTCGCCATCGATGTCTCAGCTACCTTCCTTATGTAATCTTTATCCTTTGAGGTGACCTTGATAGCTATCTCATCTAGGTGTTTCAGGGCTCTCTCAGCCGCCTCCCTGTATCCATCTATTATCACGGTTGGGTGTATGCCCTTCTCGATCAGCTCCTCAGCCTTGCTCAGCAACTCCCCGGCTATTATTACCGATGTCGTTGTTCCGTCTCCAACCTCATCGTCTTGGGCTTTCGCCACCTCAACCATCATCCTCGCCGCTGGATGTTGTATGTCCATCTCCTTCAGGATCGTGTGTCCATCGTTTGTGATCGATACGTCTCCCACGCTGTCGACCAGCATCTTATCCATACCTTTAGGTCCGAGTGAGGTCTTTATCGCCTCCGCGACCACCTTGGCCGCCATTATGTTTGAGCGTTGGGCGTCTCTACCCCTCGATCTCCCTGATCCCTCCCTTAATATGAGAATCGGGGTTCCCGCTGCGCTTGCTCTTGATAACAAATAGTATCCTCCACATCTTTAAATAATGGTTAAGCCTTACTCAAACGGATTCAAATATAAAAACTTAACTCTTAGTTGGGCCTTCCCGAGACATTTTTTCTCCCCCGCCAACCCTACGTTCTCCTGAATAAAATCCTCCCTCGGTTTCTGCCTCCCCTTTCTCTCCATGTAACCTTCAGGGGACGAAAGAAGACCCTTGATGGAGTTAAACCCCGAAAACTTGAGATAAAGTTGTTGAGGGTGGAGAAGCAAAAGTAATAAGTCTGATGAGCCTTAAAGTTTCCACAACTGAGCCTGTGAAAGCCTTAGGAGCTGTGGTTGGTTATGGCCGGCGGGGAGGGGAGGCGCTTCTTAAGAGCCCTATACGTTGGACGCTTCCAGCCCTTCCACCTAGGGCACTTGGAGGCCGTTAAATACATACTCAACGAATCTGACGAGGTTATCATAGTTATTGGGAGCGCGCAGCACAGCCACACCTTGGAGAACCCCTTCACGGCTGGTGAGAGGGCCACCATGGTTAGGTTAGCCCTAGATGAGGCTGGGATAGACCCTGGGAGGTATTACATAATCCCCGTGATCGACCTTGACGTCCATGGAATATGGGTCTCCCACGTCATCTCGTTCGTCCCCAAGTTCGACATCGTCTACACGAATGAGCCCCTAACTAGGAGGCTGTTCCTCGAGTGTGGATTCGAGGTTAGGTCTATACCCTTCTATAAGCGTAAGCTCTGTTCAGCCACCGAGATAAGGAGGAGGATGCTGACTGGGAGGAGCTGGGAGGAGCTTCTCCCGAGGAGTGTAGTTGAGTTTATCAGGGAGATCGGTGGTGTGGAGAGGCTTAGGGACCTAGCTAAGACCGATAAGGTGGTGAAGGGAGGCTAGTTCCTGATCCTCCCCATTCCGACCGTTCGATCCTAGATGTCAACTGGGGTTTAGGAGATTGAGGGTTGGGTTTACATCTCCGCTAACTCCCTGGATATCTTCTTGGACTTCGCTGTCGCTGACCTGATGGCTCTCATGAAGGCATACCTTATCGGTATGCTCTCCAGCTCCTTCAACCCCTCGATCGTCACCCCACCTGGGGTTGCAACGATCTCCCTTATCTCTTCAGGTTTTTTATCGGCTTCCAGTATCAGCTTCCCTGTTCCGACCATCGACTGGGCTGCTGAGGTTAGGGCTACCTCCCGTGGAAGACCCACCTCTAACCCTGCATACGTTAAGGCTTCCAGTATTATTGATAGGTATGCGGGTGCGCAGCCGCTTAGGGCTGTTATCGCGTCCATAAATCCCTCCTCCACCCTCACGGCCTTCCCGAGGGCTTCGAGTACGGCCTTGGCTTTCTCCTCGTCTCCTCTCGTTATCCTCGGATCCGTTGAGTAGGCTGTCATCGACTCGCCGACCAGCACTGCTAGGTTCGGCATGGCCCTAACGTATCTAGCTTCCGGAGCTACATCTCTCAGTAGGTTTAGGCTTACAGCTGCCGCAACCGAGATTACGAGTTTACCTGATATCTCACCCCTTATCTCTTCTAGCACCCCCCTGACATCCTTTGGTTTCACCGATATTATCACGACATCGGCCTTCCTCGCCGCCTCCCTATTATCGCTCGTTACCTCCACGCCCATCCTCTTCAGGTGGGCTATCTTCTCAACCCTCCTCCTGGTCGCGGTTACCTCAAAGCCCCTCCTCAGTAGGGCCTCAACTATTGCTCCACCAATCATGCCGGCGCCTATTACAGCAACCTTCAATATAGCCACCAACCTGGACGCCATAAATCCAATATAACCCTGAGGGCACCAATACATATCAAAGTGGGAGCTTTTAGCTTTTCTCCTCAAGTAGAGTCGCGATCCTCCGTATCCCAGAAGTTTAAATTTATGGAGTTCTAGCGTTCGGTTTGGGGATTTATTAATCCTCTGCTTCCGTGATTCGCTGATCATTCATCAATAATTCCTCTGCACCTTAAAGCGCACGCAGATGGGTCAGCTTCACGTGGGGGCGTCTGACCCTCCTCCTCGATAACTCCCTATCCACGGAATCCATCAGGATGAGGATTAGGTCCTCTATCGGTAGGCGTCGTATCCCCCTCTCGTGGAAGACCCTAACCTCCCCTTCACCCGGGTTGAGCATGAACCTAAGGAGGTAGTAATCGAACCTTAAGGGTTTCCTTCCCTTCTCGATTCTGTAGTAGCGGACGACGCATAAGAAGTCGAGGATGTCAAGGTCACCCTTGGACAGGATATCCAAGGATAAGCTCAGAACTTCCTCGTCTATGTAGTTGAAGTCCGTCCCATCGGCGATGCCGAACTCAAGCCTAACTCTGCAACCCAACGGAGTTGGGATCCTACGTGAAGAGATGAATCTAGTCCTCCTATTCATCCTGTATAGGGCTCGGATAATGGCGGAGCCAAGTTCAGATGGAGGGGAGTCACACTTGAAATGGGCGAACCCATGGATTATATTGGGGAAGTTATCGTAGACCCCGAACAAGACTGGTAGCCCCAAACCTGATCATTAGGGCTTATGCCTCATTATCCTTCTCAGCCTCTCGAGGTTCTCTAGCATATTTGAGAGGACGGCTCCAAGTCTTAGGAGCTGGTCTATATCCTCCTCGTCCTTCATCATCCTATCCAACTTCTGTATCTTGGCCAGTAGGGTTGACTCGAGGCTTCCAAGCAATATTGGGCTGGCGGCTTCAGTCTCCTCCTCCTTTACGACGACAACCCTCTTCTTACACTTGGCGCACCACAGTTCTCCGCTCTTCAACTTGAAGAGGGGTGAGGCGCAGACTGGACAGGACAGGCTGGTCAGGGTTGCTCCGCTGCGGAGCAGATCGGCCATCGACCGGAGCTCCCCGCTCTCAGACATCTTCACCACCAGAACCCGGGAGACCTCTATACGAGATATCCGAGAAGGGAGATTTATCTGTAGTGTTTATGTTAATCAGCCCTCACAGTTATCTCTGACCCATTAGGAACTTCATCTGGGCGAGGCGATCCATAACCTCAACTATCGCCCTCTCTACCTCGCGTCTCCTCCTCTTGTAGGTCTCCTCGTCTATCTCACCCATCTTCAAGCTTTTCTCTAACCTCTTCAGCTCGTTGAGTAACTCGTCACGCCTCCTCTCTAAACTCTTAGAATGGGCGCTTATCTCCCCCAAATAATCCATGGCTCATCACCTCCTCTACTATTAAAACTTTTTAAAAGGCTTTCGTTATTGATAGGTGATCAACATGGCTGAGAAGGCTATATCCCGCATACCAATAAGGTTCATACTTGAGGGTATAGGTGAAGCTGAAGGGGAGCTGATACGCCATATGGCGCCCAGAACTGTGGACGCAATACTGAGGAGGCTGCCCTTAGAGGGGAGGGCTGCCCTATGGAAAGACGAAGTATACGTCCAGATACCGATAACCGTGGGGGGAGAGAAGGCTAAATCAACAGCTGAGAAGGGGACGATAGCATACTGGCCTATGGGGAGCGCCCTCTGCGTCTTCCACGAGGATATGAAACCCTACAGCCCAGTCAACATAATAGGGCAGGTAACGAAGGGGCTTGAACTCTTCAAGGGGGTTAAGATAGGGACCAAGATAAGGGTTGAACCGATCCCATCTGAGGAGAGGTGAGACCTGAAACCGATTATAGGAGCACGCCCTCATCCCAGAGCTTCAGCTTCCTCTCACACTCAGCCTTAACCTCGGGATCCCTAATCCTATCCCTCAGCCTCTTAAGAAACCTTACACGCATATTTATGGCCAAGGTCTCACCTATGTGGCCGTAGTGACGCCTCTCCATGAGGTACTCACTCATCTGCCAGGCCTTCTGGAATATGAAGCTCGCAGCATCGACGGGGTCCCTCATCACGTAGGTGTTCGCCCATAAGGTCGCATCGGCCTCCCTCAACTGGCTGAAGCCGTCTATCTCCTTTATCATCCGTAGGTTGGCCCTGACGAAGTCGTAGTAGCCTGCCCTCCTTATCAGCTTCAAAGCCTCCCTAACCATCTCCTTGAAGGCCTTACTACCCACTATGCGGAGGCGGTGGCGGTACCCGCCCTCTATAAGGGACCTAGCTAGACGTATCTCCTCGTGGGTGTATATCTTCTCTGGAAACTCCATAACTAGAGCCGTCGCCCAGCTTAAAGTTCAGCCAGCGGGCTTGTATATCTTTATATTCCTACCGCCCGAGACGTACTCCACCAAGCCTCGTTGGTGGAGCTTCTCAAGGAAGTCCTTAGCCACGCTGAGGCGTAGGTTGAAGCGTGAAGCTATCAAGTATGGGGTTAAGACCTTCATCCTCCTTATCTCATCTATGACGTTCTTATCCCTGACATCCGGCGGGATTATCCCGGTAGAGGTCTTCTCGCTGCCAGTCCTCGTAGGCCTAGCCTCACGCTTAGCCTTCCTCTTCTCCTCCAGCCTTCTCTGCATCTTCTCCATCTGTTTCAAGGTTAGCTTCTTCCTCCCACCCATCGATCACTCCCCCAATCTAGTGAAGGTTTATTGAGGGCCTTATAGGTTTTCTCCCTCAATATGGAGTTCGCTATGTCACTTCAAGGCTTTCTATAACGCTCTTCAACCTCTCAGCTCCACGGCGGAATATATCCTCCTCGTCCTTATCGAGGCTCCACTCGATTATGTCCTCAACCCCGCCCCTACCAATTATCACTGGAACCCCTACACTGACATCCCTCAAGCCGTACTCCCCATCAAGAACAACCGAGCACACGAAGAGCCTCTTCTCATTCCTTACTATGGCCTGGATTACATCAGCCGTGTTATTTGCTGGTGCGTATATCGTGGCGCCCTTCTTTGAGATGACCCTCAGGGCGGTCTCCCTGAGTTCATCCCTTATCCTAGCGGTCTCTTCAGGTGTGAAGCTCCGCCTTTCACCCCTTATTCTGACCTTGCTGAAGACCGGAACCTGGTTCTCCCCATGCTCCCCGATCACATAAGCGTCGATCTCCAGTACTGGAACTCCATAGAGCCTGCTTAGGGTCCTCCTGAACCTGGATGAGTCGAGCTGGCCGGCGCTCCCGATAACCCTAAACCTCTCGATCCCTGTGTAACGCCACATCAGGTAGTTCATCAAGTCAACAGGGTTCGTCAATGTGACAACCACGAAGTCCCCACTTAAACCCTTAATCTCAAAGGCTACGCTACGGATTATCCTAGCGTTTACGTTTAGTAGCTCCATCCTAGACTTCATCTCGGGCGTCCTAGGTTTACCTGCAGTCACAACTATGACGTCGGAGCCGTCTGCATCGGCGTAGTCTCCAGCATAGACCTCCAAATTACTCTCGAAGGCCAAGGCCTGAGCTATATCCGCAGCGTTACCCTCCGCGAGCTCTCTATATATGTCAACCAAGACAAGCTCGTCCGGTAGACCCCTCCTAGCGACCTCATAGGCTATACATGAACCGAGTTTCCCGACGCCTATAACAGTAACCTTGACCATACCTAATAGCTAAAGTGAACCCCTATATAACTTGAATATCGACAACTGGTGAGGGCCCTTAAGCTCGGCGGCCTACTGATACGCACCCACCGCAGAACCGAAGTTGAGGCTAGGCTATTGCTTGAAAGGTTGGATGTAGGTTGACATCCCGAAAGCCTTCAAAAACTTTTTAAGGGTGAAGTGAATAATAGTTAGTGCTTCGTTCCGATGGAGGATAGAAAAGTGAGGGATAACCGGGTACGGGGGAATCGTTTCCTCCATAGATAGAGACCCACCTAAGTTCTCCTTTATAGCGACCGGCAGAGGAGAAGTTACCAAAGCCCGAGATGGTTTCTGGAAACCCGAAGAGGTTGCGAGGAGAGTAAACCGTAAACTTGGAGGTGAAATTCTAGATGGTTGAGATGACGGGAGCGGAGGCGCTGGTAGAATCGCTGAAGAGACAGGGCGTGAAGGTGATCTTCGGCATAATCGGCGGGGCAACCCTACCAATATACGACGTACTACAAGAGTCAGGGATAAGGCACATCCTCGTCAGGCATGAACAGTGCGCAGCACATGCAGCCGACGGCTACGCCAGAGCGAGCGGTAAGCCGGGGGTATGCATGGCAACTTCAGGGCCCGGAGCGACAAACCTCGTCACGGGTATAGCGAACGCCTACATGGACTCATCTCCAGTCATAGCCGTAACGGGGCAGGTGAACAGGTACTCACCTAACACAGCCTACATGATCGGTAGAGACGCCTTCCAGGAGGCCGACATAATAGGGATAACAACACCAATCACAAAGCATAACTACCAGATCAGGTACGCGGCTGAGGTTCCCAAGGTGGTTAAGGAGGCCTTCTACATAGCCACAACCGGTAGGCCGGGCCCCGTCCTGATAGACTTCCCAAAGGACACCCAGACGGAGAGGGCCGAGATGGAGTTCCCGGATAAGGTTGAGATCAGGGGGTACAGGCCTGTTGTAAAACCCCATCCACTACAGGTCAAGAAGGCAGCTGAGCTCCTACTGAAGGCTGAGCGGCCGATAATCCTGGCTGGTGGAGGTGTAATATTATCGAACGCATCCGATGAGCTCCTCAGGCTCGCTGAGTTCATGTTGGCCCCCGTTGTGACAACCTTCATGGGGAAGGGGTGCATCCCGGAGAACCATCCGTTATGCCTAGGATGCATAGGTATGCACGGCTCAAAGGTTGCGAACACCGCGATACTTGAAGCGGACGTCCTCTTCGCCGTTGGTACCAGGTTCGCCGATAGATCGACCGGAACCCTAGACACCTTCTGCCCTGACGCCAAGATAATACACATCGATATAGACGCCGCCGAGATAGGTAAGAACGTTGAGGTGAATGTCCCGATAGTCGCCGATGCGAAGAGTGCCCTCAGAGCGGTGTACAGGGAGGTTACGAAGCGAGCTGAGAAGAGGAGGGATACACCATGGCTCCGCAGGGTTAAGGAGTTAAAAGATGGACTCCAGGAGGTTGTTGAGCCCTCCGGTGAGGAGTTGAAGCCTCCTGTGTTGATGAAGGAGCTGCGTAAGCTCCTACCGGCTGACTCGATAGTGGCGACCGAGGTCGGTCAGAACCAGATGTGGGCGTCCCTATACTTCAAGGTTTACAAGCCGAGGACCTTCATAAGCTCAGGTGGGCTTGGAACCATGGGCTTCGGCTTCCCAGCCGCCATAGGTGCGAAAGTAGCCTTCCCGGATAGGTTCGTAGTCGATATAGCCGGCGATGGAAGCTTCATAATGACGGAGCAGGACCTTGCAACATCAGTCACGGAGGATATACCTGTAACGGTGATAGTGCTAAACAACTCCACGCTCGGTATGGTGGCCCAGTGGCAGAGGCTCTTCTTCGGGAGAAGGTACTTCTCGGTAGACCTAGGTAGGATACCCGACTTCGTGAAGTTGGCGGAGGCCTACGGCGCCCACGGGATCCGCGTAGATTCATTGAGCGAGTTCAACAGGGCGGTCAAGGAGGCCATGAAGGCGAACGTGACCACGGTTATAGATGTCCCGATATCGCCGGAGGAGAACGTCTTCCCGATGGTTCCGGCTGGTAAGAGCTTGAGGGAGATGATAGGTTGATGGCTAAGGCTGGAGATGAGGAGACCCATATAATCGCGGCCATAGTTGAGCATAAGCCCGGCGTCCTCTACAGGGTCTCGAACATGTTCAGGAGGAGGGGCTTCAACATAGAGAGCATAACGGTTGGCCCAGTTGAGCCTAGGGACCTGGCTAGGATGACGATAACCGTTAAGGGCGATGAGAAGACCGTTGAGCAGGTTATAAAGCAGATGTCGAAGCTCATCGATGTCATAAAGGTAAGTAGGCTTGACCCGGCGAATATTGTGACGAGGGAGATGGCCCTGATAAAGGTCCACGCACCAAACTCAAGGGCTAGATCGGACATAATAAACTACGCTAACATATTCAGGGCTAGAGTTGTAGATGTATCCCTTGAGTCGTTGATGGTGGAGATAACGGGGGACTCAGAGAAGATAGATGCATTCATAGAGTTGATGAAGCCCTTCGGTGTTAAGGAGATAGCTAGAACAGGAATAACAGCCCTCTCCAGAGGAACGAAGGCGATCCGGATCGAGTAATCTGTTCGTTAAAAGGGGGTGAAATGGTGAGATGGTTAAGGTATACTTCGATAAGGATGTAACCCTCGAGCCGATAAGGGATAAGACGATAGCCGTGATCGGATACGGAAGCCAAGGTAGGGCCCAAGCCCAGAACATGAGGGACTCAGGCCTAAAAGTCATATTGGGCCTAAGGCCTGGGGGTAAGTCGTGGAGAAGGGCTAAGGAGGACGGCTTCGAGGTCTACCCTATACCAGAAGCCGCGAAGATGGGTGACATAATCTTCATGTTGATACCGGACATGGTTCAGCCGAGCGTCTACAAGGGTTCGATAGAACCCAACCTAACTGAGGGGAAGGTCCTAGACTTCGCTCACGGCTTCAACATACACTTTAAGCAGATAATCCCCCCGGAGAACGTTGACGTCGTCATGGTGGCGCCGAAGAGCCCCGGGATAAGGCTTAGGGAGACGTACCTAGAGGGCTTCGGGGTTCCAGCCCTCATAGCCGTCTATCAAGATCACTCCGGAAGGGCTAAGGAGATAGCCCTAGCCATATCAAAGGCCCTTGGATGCACGAGGGCCGGAGTTTTGGAGACAACCTTCAAAGATGAGACTGAGAGCGACCTAATCGGTGAACAGACAGTCCTCGTGGGGGGTTTGATGGAGCTCATAAAGAAGGGATTCGAGGTCCTGGTTGAGACGGGTTACCCGCCGGAGCTAGCCTACTTCGAGGCTTGCAATGAGGCAAAGCTCATCATGGACTTAATCTACAAGAGTGGATTAACGGGGATGTTAAGGGCGGTATCCGATACGGCCAAGTATGGAGGACTGACCGTAGGGCCTAAGATAATCGACGAACGCGTGAAGGAGAACATGAGGAGGGCTGTGGAGGAGGTTCGGAGCGGCAGGTTCGCTAGGGAGTGGATAGAGGAGTACAAATCCGGGAGTAAGAGGCTCAAAGCGTTGATGAAGGAGACTGAGGAACTCCAACTCGAGAAGGTTGGGAGGTTTATAAGGAAGACGGCGGGGATAGAACCCTAAAGGCGCTCCACCAACCGATTGGAGAAGACAGGGATTGAGAGTGGTGGAAGCGGCTGAGGAGTAGGTAGCGGAGATGAACATATCGGAGAAGATACTGGCTGCAGCCTCCGGTAGGGATGAGGTACACCCAGACGAGATAGTCGAAGCGAAGGTTGATATGGCCATGATAAACGAGATAACAGGACCCCTAGCGATCGAGGCCTTCCACAAGATAGGTGTGAGGGAGGTCTGGGATAGAAACCGCATAGTCATGGTCCTCGACCACCAGGTTCCAGCCGACTCGGTCAGGTCGGCCATACTCCACAAGATAATGAGGGAGTTCGCCAGGGAGCAGAATATCCCGAACCTATACGACATAGGCTTCGGGGGTGTATGCCACCAGGTTATGATGGAGAAGGGCCACGTCAGGCCGGGAATGCTGATAGTTGGCGCTGACTCCCACACCTGCACCTATGGGGCTCTAGGAGCCTTCGCGACCGGTATAGGCTCAACCGAGATGGCGGCTGTTTTCGCAACCGGTGAGATATGGCTCAAGGTCCCCCATACAGTGAAGGTATGGGTGGAAGGAGAATTCAAGAACTTCGTATGCGCAAAGGATTTAATATTGAAGATAGCTGGTGAGGTTAAGGCTGACGGAGCCATTTATAAGGCCTTAGAGTTCGCCGGTCCAACGATAGACAGCATGAGCGTTAGCGGTAGGATGACTCTCTGCAACATGGCGGTTGAGATGGGCGCCAAGACGGGGATAATCAACCCAGATGAGAAGGCCATCTCATACGTCAGGGGTAGGAGCGGGGAGAGCTTCAGAGCCTTCAGGAGCGATCCAGATGCGAGATATGAGAGGACACTAAAGTTTGATGTCACAGACCTAGAACCTCAGGTGGCGTGTCCCCACTCCGTCGATAATGTGAAGCCTGTCTCAGAGGTTGAGGGGACGCCGATAGATCAAGCCTTCATAGGCTCATGCACGAACGGCAGACTGGAAGACTTGGAGGTTGCAGCTTCGATAATTAAGGGTAGAACTGTGAAGAGGGGTGTGAGGCTTCTGGTAACCCCTGCATCTCAGGAGGTTTACCTGGAAGCCCTAAAGGAGGGCTTGATAGAGGTCTTCATAAAGGCTGGAGCATGCGTGTGTAACCCAACCTGTGGGGCTTGCTTCGGGGGGCATATGGGCCTCTTAGCCCCCGGCGAGACCTGTATAAGCTCCTCAAACCGTAACTTCATCGGTAGGATGGGAAGCCCTGA
>CAZCOP010000017.1:17051-20121 GCA_964499825.1 uncultured Candidatus Bathyarchaeia archaeon | reverse complement strand
GCCCTAGCCTACTACGTCAAGCCGAACGGACACGTATACAGCTACGAGATAAGGGAGGAGTTCATCAAGATTGCAACCAAGAACCTAAAAAGGGCCGGTCTACTCGAATACGTGGACATAAAGAATAAGGATGTAACTGAGGGTATAGAGGAGAGGGATGTAGACGCTGTCATTCTGGATATGGCGACTCCATGGCTCGTCGTACCCCACGCCTACGAGGCGCTGAGGGGAAGCGGGATCTTCGCTTCATTCAGCCCAACGATAGACCAGGTTGTGAAGACGGTTGAAGCTCTGAAGGAGAGCGGGTTTGAAGCGGTCGAGACCATCGAGTGTCTGATGAGAAGGATGAGGGTGGAAAGGGGTAGAACTAGACCTGAGACCCTGATGACGGGTCATACCGGATACATAACCTTCGCACGCAAGGCTTTAAGGACCTAAGTTTAACCCACATCGTGTAGCTATTCTATTGTTGAGTAGGCCTTAACATACCTGCACCCCATTCCTCCTCAAAATACCCCTATAAGATTTGAGCTCCACCCCGTTATCGCTGTAAATATGAGATGTCCCCAGAGGATCCCTTAACGCCTAACCGTATTGATGCGGCTCGCCTTACTTATCTTAAAAAAAAGGCTTAACCCTAAGGAATTAAATCCGTTCTGCCTTTTATATCTCGGGTATCAGGCTTAGATCGCCCGTGTACGCTGCCTCGAGGGTTGGTTTCATCAGCCTATCGACATCCCCGGCCTCAGCATCCATTGGTATCGGCATATTCTGGAGCTTCATCTTCAGCTGTGGGTCCTTAGCAGCCCTGATCATTCTCTCGATGTGCTCCCTAGTTGCGCCTGCCTCCTCTAGGGTTGTCGGGAACTCTATGCTCTCAGAGAACCTTATCATAGCCTTAGCTACAGCTTCAGCAAGCCTTCTACCTGTCAAGCCCTTCTCGCTCTCCTTCATGAAGCCCGCGTCTACGTATATCTCGGCAACCCTACGAAGCTGATCCTGTATGGCGGATGAGAAGAGCACAGTGTAGTATGGGTTCAAGATCGCGCATGCCCTACCATGCGTCAATATGTCGACCAGAGAGAAGCTTCCAAGGTGAGGTCCGTTCGTTCCGCCGAGCATTATGGAGTACCCGCCAAGGTCTGTTCCAAGTCCGAGGGCGTACCTGGCTTCAAGGTTTTCGCCATCTTTCAGGGCCTCGGGGAGGGCGTTGACTATCAACTTTATGCCGAGATATGCAACCTCGCTCACCCTTTGGTAGTAATCCTTCCCTGTCGCCCCCATCCAGACCTCCCAACAGTGGGCTATACCATCTAACGCGCCGTCCTTTGTGAGGTTTGGGGGCATGGTCCTCGTTACGTCGTACTGGAAGACAGCGCCCCTCGGAACTATGGATTCATCTACTATGAGCTTCTTCTGGTGCGTAACCATATCGGTTATGTTGGAGTACTTCGTTAGGTGCGAGGATGAGCTGCTCGCCGTCTGAACGGCTATCAAGGGTATTCTCTCCCCGCCTGATTTCTCAGTAACCCTCCCTGTTCCGAAGTAGTCATCGATAACACCCCCATAGATCGAGAGGACTAGGGCGGCCTTAGCCGCATCGAGACAGCTCCCACCGCCTATCGCTACGACGCCGTCGCATCCAGACCTGGAGATCTGGTAAGCGAGCCTATAAACGTCCTCCCTCGGCGTGTTCGGGCGGGCTCCATCGAATACGTCGAGAACCTTTATTCCCTCCTTGGTCATGATCTCGGTTACGGTGTTGACTATCCCCAATCTGTGACCGGTCCTACCGCTTATTATCGCTATACTCCTCCCAACCCTGTCGGAGTACTTCCCGATCTTCTCTATAGCCTTCTCCCCGAAGGTGTAGTCTTCACCCTTAAACTCTCTAAGAAGATGTTCGGCACGCTTCATATCATCTCTATACATGCCTCATCCCTTCAAGTATTTTTGGAGGGCGTATCTATAAAACTTTTGAGCTCAGTATCGAAAATTTAAAGTATCCAGTGGTTAATGAGATGCTTACTGAGGGTAATCGGCAAACTGGGAAGGGAGAGATCATGGGTGAGACCGCTCGGAAGAGGGTTTTTGTAACGAGGGCGCTACCAGAGGAGGCCCTAAACATTCTGAAGTCGAGGTTCGAGGTTGAGGTCTGGCCCGAGGAAACCCCGCCTCCAAAAAGCGTGCTCATAGAGAAGGTTAAGGAGGTTGATGGGATATGTTGCCTCCTAACCGATAGGATAGACCGGGAGGTTATAGATGCGGCGGGGGAGCAGCTGAAGGGCATAAGTCAAGTAGCCGTAGGCTACGACAACATCGACATCGAGGCGGCAACAGAGAAGGGGATATACGTAACTAACACGCCGGGGGTACTGACCGAGACAACGGCTGACTATGCCTTCGCCTTACTGATGGCCACGGCGAGGAGGATAGCTGAGGCAGATAGGTATGTGAGGGGTGGAAAGTGGAAGATACCGTGGGGATTGATGATGCTCCTAGGACAGGATGTATGGGGTAAGACCATAGGTATAATCGGGATGGGGAGGATAGGCTCAGCCGTAGCTAGAAGGGCAAAGGGGATGAACATGAGGATACTCTACTACGACATAGTCAGAAACAAAAAGATTGAAGAGGAGCTGGGGGCTGAATACGTCGACCTCGAAACACTGCTCAAAGAGTCGGACTTTGTGACCCTCCACGTACCCCTACTGCCATCAACACGCCACTTAATAAACGAGGATAGGCTCAAACTTATGAAGAGGACGGCGTGCCTAATAAACACATCCCGCGGTCCCGTAGTTGACGAGAAAGCCCTATATAAAGCCCTCAAGGAGGGTTGGATATGGGCTGCGGGCCTAGATGTCTGGGAGAAGGAGCCAACAGACCCAGAAAACCCGCTGCTCAAACTCGAGAACGTAACGGCCTCACCACACATAGCAAGCGCAAGCCATGAAACCAGAAAGCGGATGGCGATCATGGCTGTTGAGAACCTAACAGCCATACTGGAAGGGAAGGTGCCACCAAACCTGGTGAACAAGGAGGTCCTAAAGGTGAGACCGCCAACAAC
>CAZCOP010000017.1:6275-16951 GCA_964499825.1 uncultured Candidatus Bathyarchaeia archaeon | reverse complement strand
AGGTGCCACCAAACCTGGTGAACAAGGAGGTCCTAAAGGTGAGACCGCCAACAACGTAACATCCCCCACCATTCTTCTATATAAAAAAGGCCAGATTCTCTTATCTTCGTAAGTTTTCTATACGAGAATGGTTTTATCATAATCACGATCTTATATTAAACTTTGAAGGGAACTAATTTAAATAGGGCACTAGAAGGGTTGAAAATGAGCAGGCGGTATAAGGCTTTACCATGTGCTATGACTATCGCTGGGTCGGATAGTGGGGGCGGTGCCGGTGTTGAAGCTGACCTTAAGACCTTCTCCGCCCTCGGCGTCTATGGTACATGTGTTGTGACTGCTGTAACAGCCCAGAACACCCTTGGGGTTTATGGGATACACCCCATCCCACCGGATTTTGTTAGGAGGCAGATAGAGGCGGTTATGGAGGATGTAGGGGTTGACGCCGCGAAGACCGGGATGCTCTACTCCGGGGAGGTTGTGATGGTTGTCTCCGAAGCCATTGATAAGTATGATTTAAGAGTCGTTGTTGATCCGGTTCTGAGGGCCGGTAGTGGGGACCTTCTCATGAGGGTTGAGGATGTCGAGGCCCTGCGTGAATGCATGGTTCCTAGGGCAACTGTCTTAACGCCGAATAGATACGAGGCTGAGGTTCTATCGGGGGTTGAGATTGGAGGTTTGAGGGAGGCCGAGGAGGCGGCTAGGGAGCTGGCGCGGTTGGGAGCCGAGGCCGTTGTCTTGAAGGGGGGCCACCTAGAGGGCGAGGTCGTACATGACATCCTGTACTATGATGGGAGGTTTAGGTCGTTTGAGAAGCCCAGGTTTGACCTGGAACCCCATGGCGGTGGCTGCGTCTTCTCGGCTGCTATAGCCGGATACTTGGCCTTAGGTGAGGATATACCCGGCGCGGTTGAGAGGGCTGAGGTTCTAATCCAGGATGCGTTGAGGTTCAGCTTTAGGGTTGGTGGCGGGAGGAGGCCTGTCAACCCCTTAGCATCGCTCTATAATGATGCTGAGAAGTTCCACGTTTTAGAGGAGGTTAGGAGAGCCTCCAAGTTAATAGAGGGTGATGTTAGGTTTCTACCCTACATAGCTGAGGTTGGAACCCAAGTTGCGATGGCGCTACCCTACGCATCCGGTAGGAGCGATGTGGCGGCTGTGGAGGGTAGAATAGTTAAGCTCCATGTTTCATCGAGGGCCGTTGGGCCAGTTGAGTTCGGGGCTTCTAGGCACATGGCGAATGTCATCTTGACGGCTATGAGGCACAACCCAAACGTGAGGGCTGCCTTGAACCTACACTACGACCCTAAACTTGTAGAAGCCTTCAAGAGGGCCGGCTTCACGGTGTCCATGTTCGACAGGTCCCTTGAACCCGTTGAGGTTAAGGCGGTTGAGGGGAGAACACTGAGGTGGGGTGTTGAGGAGGCTATAAAGAGGGCTGGCTGTGTTCCGGATGTAATCTACGATCTCGGTGAGGTTGGTAAGGAACCCATGATCCGTGTGTTGGGGAGGACGGCGACCGAGGTTGTCGGTAAAGCCCTAAAGGCTATAGCTGAACTCTAAACCTCCCTCTGACCCCATGCTTTGCCCAGATGCTGCATGTTCCCTCAACCGATACCATACACGCTCCCTTAGGCTTCTGAGGTGTGCAGGCCTTCATGAATAGGGGGCACTCTGGGGGTTTTATCTTCCCTATCATAACGAGGTGGCAGAGGCATCCCGGCATCAGCTCCCTCGACCTCCCGACAGTGATATCGTACTTCCTCTCCGCATCGTACTCTGAGAATTCATCCTTAAGCCTCAGCGCCGACGATGGTATCCTACCGAGCCCCCTCCAGTATCCGGACTCGACATCGAAGGCCTCGTGGATGAGCCTCTGGGCCTTCACGTTCCCCTCCCACGTGACGGATCTGGTGTACTCATTCTCCAGCCTCGCCTCCCCCTCCCTCACCTGTCTTAGGAGCATCAGTATCCCGAAGAGGACGTCTAAGGGTTCAAAGCCCGCTATAACAGTCGGCATCCTGTAGGCCTCTGGGAATATCCGGTATGGCTTCATGCCGATTATTGTTGAGACGTGCCCTGGGGCGATGAAGCCGTCTATCTTGAGGTCGCCTACACCGAGGAGTAGCTCCATGGCTGGCGGTATCAACCGGTGGACGATGAGGAAGGATAAGTTCTCTGGAGGCCCGTTCAGTATCTCATTCGCCGTCGATGGCGCCGTGGTCTCGAATCCTATCGCCAAGAAGACGAACTCCCTATCAGGTTCCTCCCTAGCGATCCTGACGGCGTCCCCAACTCCGTAGACAACTCTGACATCCCCACCCCTAGCCCTCGCGTCTAGAAGTGAAATCTCCGAGCCTGGGACTCGGATGAGGTCGCCGAAGGTCAGAACGGTCACGCCCTTCAGAGCGAGGGAGATGGCCCTATCTATCTCGAATGCCGGAGTTACGCAGACTGGGCATCCTGGCCCGGCTATTACATCGACGGTCTCTGGTAGGAGTGAGCGTAGCCCGTAGTGAGTTATTGTGTATTCATGGGTGCCGCATACATGGCAGAACCTGACGGTGTATGGTGGAGCCAACTCCCTTATCTTCTCGATTACCTTCCTGGCGAGTGATGGATCTCTAAATCTAGGCTTTAGGCTCTCCATCTCCTATACAACCATCTTGATATTCTCTATTGTGCACTCCCTACCCCCTATGATCTCGACTACTCCTCCACACTTTGGGCAGAGGAGTGTTGGGAAAGCTATGTGGTAGGCAGGGTCATCCTCATACTTGAAGGACCCCTCGTATCCGCACTTTGGACATCTGACCAAGCCTCTCTTCTCTTGGATTATGAGCTTAGAGCCCTCCATAACCGTGCCCTTGACTAGGGTCTTATACCAGAACTTGACCTGCTCTGGGTTGAGGAATGTGAGTTCTCCTATCTGAAGCTTAACCTCCAGAACCCTCTTGGCTCTCCTGCTCTCAGCCTCCCTCAAGACCTTACTGACGATCTGGGTTGTGATCGAGTATTCATGCACCCCTCACAGGCCCCTTGTTAGGTTGTAACCCTAAAGGTTAAGCGCCTTGATCACCTCTCTTACGCCTATGCCCCTCCTACAGTCCGTAGCAACCACCTTAGCCTTTGGGTTTATCCTCTCCGCGTCCAGTCTCAGCCCTTCAACATCTACCCCCATGGCGTCGGCTAGATCTATCTTATTGATGACTATGACATCCGCATCCATGAATATGTATGGATGTTTTATGATCATGTATGGTCCC
Organism: uncultured Candidatus Bathyarchaeia archaeon; assembly: GCA_964499825.1. Lineage (GTDB taxonomy): Archaea > Thermoproteota > Bathyarchaeia > Bathyarchaeales > B26-1 > B17-G17. The sequence goes on along the minus strand of CAZCOP010000017.1, from coordinate 13,688 downwards.
TCGGTTACGCTGACTATGACTATCCTCTTATCCGAGCCTAGGGGGAACTCAGCTGGGCAGATTAGGTTTCCAACGTTCTCTATGAATATGAGGTCAACCTCCTCCATGTTTAATCGGTTTAGAGCCTTTCTCACGAGGTTTGCGTCTAAGTGGCACTCCTTTCCGGTGTTGATCGGTATGGCCTTCACGCCGTGTCTGCTCACGATCTCGGCGTCTATCGTCGTCGTTAGGTCACCCTTGAGGACGGCTATCCTATACCTACCCTTTAGGAGTTTTATCATTCCCTCGATTAGTGTTGTCTTCCCGGAACCTGTCGAGCCCATGACATCTATAGCCTTAACGTTATACCTTTGCAGTAGGGCTCTATTCTCCTCAGCTATCCTCCTATTCGCCTCCAATATGTCAGCTTCCAGCTCGATATCGTAGATCTCCCCCTCCTCAGCCCTTATAACATCTTCAGGTTTAATCTTCAACCCTCTTACACCTCCACATTTTATGACTGTACCGGACCTGACAGCTCAAGGATCATGTTCCATAACTTAATCGTCTCTTCGGCGGCATCTCTATCGATAACTTGGATCGCGTATCCGGCGTGGACTAGGACGTAATCCCCAACCTTTGCATCAACGAGGGTTACGTTTACCTCCCTAACCACGCCTCTCCCGAAGTCTACTTTAGCGGTTGAACCCTCAATCTCCAATACCTTCGCCGGTATTGCCAGACACATACTAGACATCCATCTACACGATCCACATCGAGGAATTAAAAGATTCCTTCATCAGCTAAGTATGCGGCGGCTACCGCCTGCCCGAAGGATAATCCCCCATCTCCAGGTGGGACGAGGCGGTGAACTGAGAAGTTGAAGCCATGCTCCTTTACAACCTTCCTGATAACCTTCACGATGTGTTCGTTATACGCAACCCCGCCAGAGAAGCCTATATCCCTAACGCCGAGTCTATCAGCCTCCTCGACGGCCATCTGGGCTAAACCCCTAGCTATATATTCCTCAGCAGAGTAGGCTAGGTCCCTAACTGGACACTTTCCCTTCAGGGTGAAGACCTCATAGGCTAGTAGGGTTGTATCCAAACATCCACCCTTAAAGTTGGGCTCCAAGTTGAGGATATTCCTCCCACCTATAGCCGCCGATTCGAGCTTCATCGCTGGCTCCCCCTCATAGGTCCTCTCATAACACACACCGATTATAGCTGAGATGGCGTCCAACACTCTCCCGCAACTCGTGGTCTCCATAACCCTGCCACCTTTAAGCTGCCTTAGGATAACCTCAGCTTCAACCCTCCCATGGGGGAGGCGTCCACTCTCAGAGAGTATCCAACTCTCAATATCAGTCGCCTTATGAAGGATCCCGGCGGCCATCCTAACCGGGTAGCGTGTGGCGAGGTCGCCGCCCGGTTGAGGCTGCTCCTCAAGGTGCCTCAACCTCTTGAACTCTCTGAGGTTTGAGTAGATCACCTCGCCTCCCCACGCCTTTCCGTCTAAGCCGTAGCCGAACCCGTCGCAGGTTATGCATATAGCCTCCTCTAGGTTGCTCTCAGCCATCAAGCCAGCTGCATGGGCGTAATGATGCTGGATCGGTATGACTGGACACCCGAACCTTTCACCGAGTTCCCGGGCCAGCTGTGTTGTGTTGAATCTTGGGTGTAGATCGTGAGCGACAGCCTCAACCTTGGCCTTAGTGAGGTTTATCAGGTGGTCTATCGTATCCCTAAGGAAGTTCAGGGTCTCCAAATTCTCAACGTCTCCTATATGTTGTGAGATGAAGGCTTTATCACCCAATAGTACGCACGCCGTCACATTCTCTTCACCGCCAACTGAGAGTATGCACCTCTTAGACGGCCTCCTCAACCGGATCGGCTCCGGAGCGTAACCCCTAGACCTACGGATTATGGCTGGGTCTCCACCGTGCAACCTTACGACGGAGTCGTCGCACCTTTGAGCTATAACCCTATCATGGAATAGGAAGTAGTCTACATCCGGGCCGAGCCTTCTGAGGGCCTCCCCGTCATCGGTGACTATGGGCTCGTTAGGTGGGTTCGCGCTAGTCATGACGAAGGCCGGCTCATCAACCCCGTCAAAGAGCATCACGTGAAGGCCGGTGTATGGTAGCATCACCCCAACATTGTGGAGTCCCGGAGAGATCAGGTCGGATAGGTAGTAATCCGGGCTCTTCCTTAAGAGGACTATCGGCCTGATGTAGGATGTTAGGAGCCTCTCCTCTTCTTCGTTAACTTCGGCGAAGGTCTTCACAGCCTCGAGGTCCCTAGCCATTATCGCGAAGGGCTTCTGGGATCTATGCTTCACCCTCCTCAGTCTGGCTATAGGCTCAGTCTTCGTTGTGGCCGTCGCCACGTGGAAGCCCCCATTACCCTTTATGGCCACTATGTAACCCTCTTCGAGCAGCTTCCCAGCCTCCCTTATCGGGTCTTCAGCCTCTACGGTTTCCCCTCTGTTCGTGGTTAGGTAAACCCTCGGTCCGCAGTCCTTACACGCTATCGTCTGGGCGTGGAACCTCCGGTCAGCTGGGTTCCTATACTCTTCTCGGCATCGCTCGCACATCTTGAATGCCCTCATCGTTGTGTTCGCCCTGTCATAGGGTAGCCTCTCGATTATCGTGTACCTCGGTCCGCAGTCGGTGCATGTTATGAAGAAGTAGTTGTAACGTCTATTCCTTGGATCCCTGAGCTCTTCTAGGCATCTCTTGCAGATGGCTATGTCGGGCGGAATTATTGAACCCGAGGTTTTGGATTCACCTGAGCTCTTCAGAATCCTGAACCTATCAAACTCCCCGGTCTCCTCCGAGTATTCCACCTTCAACCCGTATATCCTGGCCAGTGGAGGAGGCTCCTCCCTCAGGGTTTTGAGGAACCTCTTGATTGATCCCTCATCCCCCTCAACTATTATCTCTACGGTTGCATCCCCAAGGTTCCTAACATAGCCGACGAGCCCATTCTCAACTGCTGTCCTGTAGATGAAGGGTCTGAATCCAACCCCCTGGACTATTCCGTTAACCCTGATCTTAGCCCGCAATAAAACTCATCCCGCCCTTAAGGCCTGCCTGCCAGCTCCAAGACTTTATTGGCTATTGCCTCGCCAACCTCCATAGTTGTGGAGTTCCCGCCTAGGTCATAGGTTCTAACTTCTCCCCCTCTTAGGACCTCGATTACAGCTGACTCTATAAGCCTCGCAGCACAATCCTCCCCCAGATACTCCATCATCAACTTCGCGGCCATGATCATGGCTATGGGGTTCACCTTATTCTGTCCGGCGTACTTCGGCGCTGAGCCGTGGACCGGCTCGAACATCCCATACTCGTCGCCTATATTGGCCCCAGCTGCAAGCCCTAGACCCCCACATATCTGGGCTGCCTCATCGGAGATTATATCCCCGAACATGTTCGTGGTGACTATGACATCGAACCTCTCCGGTTCCTTCACAAGCCTCATGGCCATAGCGTCTACATAGGCTTCATCGACCGATACCTCTGGGAACTCCTTAGCCACGTTCAACACGGAACTCTTGAATATCCCATCGGTTATGCGGAGTATGTTCCTCTTATGGACGATCGTTAGATGTCTCCTACGTTTGGATGCAAGCTTGAAGGCTAACCTCGCAACCTTCTCAGAGGCCCTCCGTGTTATGACCCTCATGGCTATGCCGACTCCGGGTGAGACCTCAAACTCCCTCCCGCTGTATAAGCCCTCAGTATTCTCACGTACAATGATGAAGTCTATATCTGGCTTAAGGGATGGGGTGCCGGGTAATGCCCTACATGGCCTGACGTTTGCGTACAGATTGAACATCTTCCGTATCGTCACGGCTGCGCTGGGTGGGAGGTCAGGTTCCTCCGGAGTTGTCATCGGCCCTTTAAGGCATGCATCTGTGCGTTTTAGTATCTCCACGGTCTCGGATGGGAGGTTGGTCCCATACTTCTCAAAGCAGTTTAACCCCGCCTCGCCATGTATCAGGATCAACCTCAAGTTGCCCAGCGCCTTCTGTACAGCCTCGAGTACCTTCACCGCTGCCTCGGTTACCTCCGGCCCTATCCCATCACCCGGTAGTACGGCTATCCTATACGTTCTTTCCATACCGGACCCCATCAGCTTTGAGATTAGGAGTGCATCATAAATTATAAACCTTCTTATAGAGATAATCTTTAAGAATGTAGTTCGGCTTAGAACTTAGCATCAGCTGTTGGGGTTGGCTCTATGGACCTCGAGGAGAGATTGAGCCTAGTTATGAGGAATACTGAGGAGATCGTTAAGCCTGAGGAGCTGCGTACGCTCCTCGAGACCACAAGTAGGCCCAGAGCTTACTGGGGCTTCGAGTGTTCCGGGTTGATGCATATAGGGATGGGTCTCGTCTGCGGCTCGAAGATAAAGGACATGGTTAAAGCCGGGTTCGAGTTCATAATCTTTCTAGCCGACTGGCATAGCTGGATAAACAATAAACTTGGAGGTTCGATGGAGAATATTCGCCTCTGCGGAGAGTACTTCAAGGAGTGCTTTGATGCTTTAGGGGTCTCCTCAAGCCAGACCCATTACATCTGGGCTTCGGATATAGTCGGCGAAGCCGAGTACTGGGAGAAGGTCATCCGGATCGGTAAGGCGTCATCGCTCCGGAGGGTCTGGAGGGCGCTACCCATAATGGGCCGAGGGATGGACCTATCAGATATAGAGACAGCTTGGGTTCTATACCCATGCATGCAAGCAGCCGACATATTCCACATGGACCTACACGTAGCCTGCGCAGGTATAGACCAGAGGAAGGCTCACATGTTAGCTAGGGATGCAGCTGAGAAGCTCGGTTGGAGGAAGCCCGTATGCGTGCACACCCCGCTTCTTATGGGTCTCCAGGGGCCTAGAAGACCTGAGAGTCGGTTCGATGAAGATGAGAGGGTGAACCTCAAGATAAGCTCAAAGATGTCTAAGAGCCAGCCTGAGAGTTGCATCTTCGTCCATGACGAGCCGGATGAGATTAGGTCAAAGATCAGGGCCGCCTACTGTCCCCCTAGGCAGGAGGAGGGTAACCCCATACTCGAACACGCCAAGTACATAATCTTCGCCGAGAGGGATCTCTTGGAGATACCGAGGCCGAGTAAGTATGGCGGTCCCATAACCTTCGAGAGCTATGGGGAGCTGAGGGACGCCTACTTGAAGGGTGAGGTCCACCCTTTAGACCTGAAGAACGGAGTAGCCGAAGCCCTAATAGATATGCTTAAGCCGGTAAGGGAGCGCTTCAGGAGGAAGGGCAGCCTCCTGCGGAGGATGATGGAGATCGAGGTGACTAGGTAGGGGTAAGGATCTAGGATTCCCTTAACCTCCCCCTTGAAACGAACTTGTTCCCCCTGATGAAGAACCTCAACTCCCTCTTGAGGTCCTCCTTAACGCCTATTCTGTGAGAGCTAGCCACATCGAGTTTTAGCCTATTATCCAAGATGAATACTTCGCTTGTGGGTGATGTAACAGGGATGCCATTCAGGCTTTTACCTATCCTCAGAGCCTTAGTCAACTTACCCGGTCCACTAGTCAATTTAATGGGATCTCCAACCATCCTGTGCCTCATCATTAGGTCGACCCCCTCTAAGGGTTCTATGGCCCTTATAAGGACGGCTCCAACCTCACCCGGTTCATGGGCAACTATGTTGAGCAGCCAGTTATTATGGACGTTGTAGATGAAGGTTATCCCCGGCTGACCCCACATTAACCTATTGTAGGGTTTCATGCCGTAGTGGGCTCTCGAGGCTGGATCTTCCACACCATAATAGGCTTCGGTCTCAACTATGATTCCGCTGAGGGTTTTACCATCTAGCCTCCTAACGAGGATCTTCCCTAACAGATCCCTCGCAACTGCCTCGGGGTCTCTGCTGAAGAACTCCGGCGGTAATGTTCTCATACTCTCTCCGTTGGATGGCATGGTTGCTTCTCCCATAAACCTTGCCCGTTTATTTGAGGCGGTATAGGGTTTGGATCTGCCAATCATATTTTAGATTGGAATAGATTAAAAAAATATAAATTCCGCAAAAAGCCATTATGGACTGGAGGCTCCCTTCATGGTTAAATTCAAGTTTAACATCTTCTATGTGATATCTATAATATGCATCCTCCTCTTGATCGGTTACTTCTGGTTCAGCTTCCTCCCGAACTTTGAGGGAACCCTACAATACGAGTGGGTAAGGAACTTAATAATCTTCTTAACGATAATCCTATCCATCGCCATAGTCTCCACATTACTCTCGATGATGGTTAGGGAATGACCAGTGAACCTCACAGCTACCGCCCTACCTAGTAGAGTATAAATAACTCCGACGGTTCAGTTCTGTTAACTCATTACTGGTTTTGCGGTATTTAAAGTCCAAGTGAAGCGAGGATTCGGACATAGGTGCGGTAGCACCGAGGCGGTCAGGGAGTTCACGAAGCCTGAGATATGCATACCAATTCATCATCCATACCATAACAAGTCTGCTGCAGGGGGCATAGGCAGAACCCAACTGGATGGAAATAAGGAGGTAGAGATAATCCATAACAAGCACAAGTAGACTCCAGATGCGCGATTCCACTTGGTCTATATCCTTCTCAGATATTTCACGGCCTCCTCTAGATCTGTGGTCTTCTGTTTCCTCGTCTTCATATCTCGCAGGGTTATCTTCCCCTCCTTAAGCTCCCTGCTTCCGATCAGGATGGTATGAGTTATCCCCCTCCTATCGGCATCTTGAAGAGCCCTCGTCACCCTCCTACCCATAACCTCAACCTCGGTTAGGACTCCAGCACCGCGAAGAATCGATGATGCCTTAAAGGCCGCCCCAACGGCCTCCTCAGTTATCGGAATCACCAGAACCCTACCTTCCTCCTCACCTTTGAACTCTAAACCCTGCTTAGACATGGCGAGGGCTATCCTATCGATCCCTAAGGCCACCCCGGTCGCTGGTGTATGTTCACCGCCAAAGAGTTCGATGAGCCCATCGTATCTACCCCCGCCGCCGAGGGCTATATCTACCTCTGGTACGTAGATCTCAAAGATCAGGCCGGTGTAATACTCGAGTCCCCTAGCGAAACCAGCCTCAACCGTTAACTTCAGTTCTAAACCGGAGTCCTCAGCTAGCCTCAGTATCGCCTCAAGGTTTCCGGCGGCCCTCATAGCCTCCTCGTATCCATCCACAGATTCCATAATTCTTTCAGTCGCGTCGTTAGGATTCTCCTCTCTGATCTCGAAGAGCTCTTTAAGGGTCTTTATACACCTCCCAGATGCCCCCTTCTCCCGGGCGATCTCTAAGGCTCTATCCCGTTCCTTCTTGTCTAGGAGCTGCATTATTGCATTCTGTTCTTCCTCTCCTATCCCCTCATGGGCCAGCAAACCTCTGAGTATGCCCACATGTCCAACCTTGAAGTAGTAGCCCTT
>CAZCOP010000017.1:0-6175 GCA_964499825.1 uncultured Candidatus Bathyarchaeia archaeon | reverse complement strand
GGGCCAGCAAACCTCTGAGTATGCCCACATGTCCAACCTTGAAGTAGTAGCCCTTCAACCCTGTCTTCTCCATGAAGTCCCTTGATATGGATAGTATCTCCAAGTCCGCTTCAGGTCTACCCGACCCTATCAACTCATAGTTCGCCTGCCAGAACTCCCTATACCTACCGAATTGGGGTTCATCGTACCTGTATAGGCTTCCTGTACAGAAGAGCCTGATGGGTTTGGGCTCATACATCATCTTCGTAACTACTAACCTAGCTATGGAGGCTGTAAACTCAGGTCTTAGGGCAACCCTCCTCCCACCGAGATCCTCGAAGACGTACATCCTCCTCCTGTTCTCCTCACCTATCTTGGCAGCCAGAAGCTCGTAGTGCTCAACCACGGGGGTGATGACCTCCCTGTAACCATACAGCCTAGCGGTCTCCCTAGCCATATACTCGAGATGTCTCATAGCTTCAGCTTCATCCGGGAGGAGGTCCCTCATACCGCGAACTGTTCTGGTGAAGGGCGAAGACAAACCAGCTACCACCTCAACAAACTCAATATGGGTTCATGTTCTAAATATAATTATTTTATGGCGGTCATGGCGGCTATTACCTCATATCGTCATCCGGACTGGATTCCCCAGCTGAGCTCCACTTCGGTACTTGGAGGAACCTCGCCGTTATAACTAGGCAGAGGATGACAACCAGAGAAGCCGATATGAAGGAGACCTTCGGGTTAACCCTCTCATACACAACCCCGCCTATCAGGCTTGAAGGTATGCTGAAGGCTGACCAAGCCGCGCTGAGGGCGGCGAAGGTTCGGCCTCTCCTCTCCTTTGGGACGAGATCAGCCTCGATGGCCGGGTAGGTGGCGCCATAGAAGGCCCAGATCAATGATGCGCAGATCCATAACATGATAACATGGTAGAAGCTTCTACACATGGTGAAGAGGATGTAGGTCGCCGAGTCTAGCATCAATATCGTGAGTAGAACAGTCTTCCTATGGAACTTGTCCAAGATTCTCCCAACGGCGAAGAGCTTGAAGGTTAATCCCGCAACATTCCCGATGGCGATCACGGTTCCCCACTCAGATGATGTGAGCCCTATCTCCTCCTCGGCGTAGACGACCCAGTAGGGTTCAACTAGGCCGAATTCAAAGGACCACAACATATACGTTACGGCTAAGGCTAGGACACTACTCGGCATCGACTTCCAGAGCTTGAGGTGTCCCCTTAGAGCGGTCTTGACCACCCTACCCACGGATCTAAACCCAACCTCAAGACCCTCGCTACCTCCCAGCGGTGTTATCGTCTCACTTAACATCGAGAGCCGAACTAGGCCGATGATGACCCCGATAACTGCGAGGGCAGTATAAACCCACCTCATCGTTGTGAGAACCCCAAGGGCGTCGATGAGGCAGCCCCCAATATAGGGCATAACCGACCAAGGTAGGAGGTTCAGGCAGCTATAGACGGAGAAGGCTACACCCCTCCTCTCAAAGCTCGTAGAGTCAGCCAACAGAGCCCAAAAGGCTGGCTCCGCAACCCAACAGAGGTTCACGATGGTCCATGATAGGAGGAGAAACCTCCAGTCAGGCGCAATGGCCAAGAGGAGGTGGCTCAACCCACCAACCACCGTCATGAAGCCGAGCAACCTCTTCCTGCCGTACACATCCGCGATCTGTCCACCAATTATTATCGAGAAGAGGTAGCCAGCGCTTCCCAGAGCCGTTATCAGACCTATGGTTGTCTCTGTGCCTCCTAACTCGAAGATGTAGAGGGAGAAGTAAGTCTCTGTTATGCTGAAGCCTACGTTCCAAAGGGCTGAGGTTAGGGTTAAGACTAAGTAGTTACGGGTGGTGAAGTCGAACCAACCTGAAATCCTCAGCTTCACATCCATAGATGGATGGCCTCCGCCATAACTCCTCCCAGAGTTCACAGGGTAAACCTGGTAACTTAAATAATCAGGGGCTGATGGATTATTAAATGTCGAGGCGGCTCAGAAAGCCTGGAGGAAGGTTCTACACCGCTCAGAACGTTAGTTTAGAGAGCGAGTAGTATACAACCTCACCCCTCCTGTTGAGAACAGCGAGGATCAGGATCTTCTTCAAACTTTGTATATTATTTAATGTCTTAGCTAGCTCTTCTACTCTTAAAGGTTTTCCCTCACGGACCCCTATAACCATGTACTTCGCCGTCCCCTCCCCGTATCGACCCCTCTCATAAACCCTGAAGTCAACGCCGCCGAAACCCTCCCTTACGACGTAACCCCTACTTCTTAGGTCCCTGTAGATTATGTACCTAACCCACGCATTCTCATCCAGCTCCCTAAAACGGTCCAGTACATCTTGGAAGGTTACGGTCTCCCCATCCCTGTTGGTCACCTCAATTATATTTCTGCTCAACAGGTATAGAGCCTCGTAGAGTTCCAGCATAAGTCCCCCTTCAGCCTCAACTCCGTAACCTCTAGATATCAGCCCCTCAATATCCTCGGTTGATGGGATCAGTATACCATCATCCTTTAGTATGCCCTTCAGGGGCTTCCTCTCCATCTGACCCTTAGTCCCCTTTCCTACCTCGGCCATCAACTCTCACTCTTCCCGGTGAATCTCTTAAACTGATCCTTAGTTATCACGCCCTCCTCACAGATTATGGCCGTTACATAATTGATCGGGGTTATATCGAAGGCTGGATTTAAGACCCTGACCCCCTCAGGAGCTATCCTCTGTGACATTATATGCGTTACCTCCCTCGGGTCTCTCTCCTCGATTGTCACCTCCTCCGATGTTCTCTTTAAATCGAAGGTTGACTTCGGGGCTGCCACGTAGAATGGTATACCATGAGTGTGAGCCAGAACAGCCACGGTATAGGTTCCAATCTTATTTATGACGGCGTCCTTAACTATCCTATCAGCCCCAACCACAACCTTGTCTATCATGCCCCTAGACATCAGGTAGCCAGCCATGTTGTCCGTGATCAACGTTACCGGTATCCCATCCCTCATCAGCTCGTAGGTTGTGAGCCTGGCGCCTTGGAGTTTAGGTCTAGTTTCATCAGCGAACACGCTGATACGTTTACCCTCCTCCCAAGCCGCCCTAATGACGGCTAGGGCAGTCCCGTAATCGACAGTCGCAAGGCTCCCGGCGTTGCAGTGGGTTAAGATTCCATCGCCATCATCTATCAACTTGGAGCCGTGCATGCCGATCCTGCGGTTAACCTCGACATCCTCATCAGCCATCCTCTTCGCCTCCTCGATCACAGCCCTCCTTACATCCTCACAACCGCCAATAGTCCCGTAGACTCGCTTCATAATCCTGTCTATAGCCCAGAAGAGGTTAACGGCTGTGGGTCTCGTCCTCCTAAGGAGTTCAGCTGACTCCTCAAGTTCTTTCAGGAGTTCCTCGCGATCTCCAGCCTTTGAGTGGTATGCTGTTAAGGCTAGACCATAAGCCGCTGCAACCCCTATCAACGGTGCACCCCTCATCTTCATATCCTTTATCGCTGAGGCAACCTCCCTGCAGTTTCTCAGCTCTATCATGACCTCCTCGTTTGGGAGCCTCGTCTGGTCGATCGTGATTACAGTTCCGTCATCCCTCCACTCTATAGTTCTCATGGGCTATTCCTCACATGGCGTTGCATCCAGTTCTCTAAGAGTTTAGACTAATTCCTAATTCTGGAGGATCAAAATAAAAGTTCACTCCTTCATTTTTTCAGCCTGCAGCCTGCACGCTTCCATAGATCTTCCAGTATAGTAATGCCTCTAGGGCTATGAACGTTAAGATCGTTAAGGTTATCCCTATGAATATCAGGATGGTTGCCTGCCTCGGGTTTCTGAAGTACTTAGTGCTATGATAGATTAACATGAGGCCTCCAACTCCTAAGGCGCATAAGATCATTACGTCTATGCTCTCCGTAAGGAACTGTTCATGTATCCTCTGGGGATACCAAACAAGGAGCCTCCCCCTCATAGGGAAGATTGATATGGGCTGTATCAGTATATCGTAAATCCCCCCGCCCAGTAGGAATATGGAGACCCCCACGAGGATGAGCCCGATCACGGTTGATGACGGTCGTAAACTCCTCAGCCTACGATAGACCCTACCGCCGAAATACCTCAAGTCCGTGAATCTATGCTGGAACCTTCTGAACTTCGGGCTCACCTTAACCACATTAATTTGATAATTGAAGAACCAATTTAAAGGTTTATCTTCCACGATCGCTATTTGGATCTCTTAGACTTTGAGAGTAGGTGTTCGGCGACCTCCTTAACCCAGAGCCCCGTGAGAGGGTTCTTCAAAATCTCCCTCAAGTAGTCCTCCCACGCTATATCCATCGCAGACCTCCACTCCTCATACTTATCCTTAAGGTTTCTGTAAGCCATCTCATGGGCTTCACAGAAACGGCTCTCAGCTTCTCTACCGCATACCTCGCACTTCAACTACGTATATCTCCCCTTCTTGGATGGACAATCAGGGTTGAAGCATATAACCATGGGCCTCCTACCCCTGATCCTAACCTCAACGGTCGGCCACCCACAGGAGCTGCAGTTCCTACCGGAGGGTTTAGCCCTACCCCTCTGCGGGAGGGGGAATGATGCCTTACACAACCCCTTAAAGAAGTTTGTGCAGCCTATGAATCGTTTACCAGTCCTCCTTGAGTATAGGATCATGAGCTGTCCCGTCTTACAGACTGGGCATGCTCCGATCATCCTATCCCTCATCCTAGCCTTCTTGATCGCCTCATTTAGGGCTCTCCCGATCTCCCTCTCTTTCATCTTCAACTGTTCAAGTACGGGTTTAAGCTGTGCTATGGCCTCCTTAACAACGTTCTCCAAGCTCTCCTTCCCATTCTGTATCATCTCCATCTTCTCCTCGAGGCTCCTAGTGAACTCCACAGAGATCACTAGGGGGCAATACTTCCGGAGTATGTTGATCACGTTGAAGCCGAGCTCGGAGACGACCATCCTCTCCCCACTTACGTAGCCCCTCGTGTAGAGGGTCTCGATTATATCGGCCCGTGTGGCCTTAGTCCCTATCCTCTCCTCCTCCATCTTCTTCAGAAGGCTGCTCGGGTTATGGCGGGAAGGAGGCTTAGTGAACTTGTCCTCACGGATTACTTGGAGCACCTCTAGGGTTTCACCCTCCTTCAGGGGTGGGAGGAGAACTTCCTCAACCCTGGTGTAGGGCTTATAGAAGCGTATCCAGCCCTCCTTCAAGATCTGCCTACCCCTCAAGTAGAATAGGTGACCGTTTACATCTATCGCAACCCTAACGCTTTGTTTTATTGCGGGTTCACCGAATACTGCCATAAACCTCCTTATTATAAGATCCCACAGTCTCCTCTCAGGTTCACTTAGGGTCCTCTCGGGGAGGTTCCCCGTTGGATAGATCGCCGGATGGGCTGGGTCCTCCCTCCTACCCTCGTTGGGCTTCAACTCACTACGGGTCAACAGTTCCGTTGTTAATTCCTTATACTCCGGCCTCTGGCTTAGGGACTTGAGTATGCCCTCATAGTTTATCGATGGTGGGAGCTTCTGGCTTGATGTTCTCGGATAGGAGATCAATGCCTCAAGGTATAGCCTCTCGGCTATGTTCGCGGTTCTCCTGGGCGTATACTTGAAGAAGCTGTAAGCCTCGGTCTGGAGGGTTCCAAGATCGAAGGGTACGGGAGGTTTCTGCTTAAACCTTCTGACGTCGATCTTTGTTATCTTCCCATTTTCACCCTTACAATCCTCCACAACTCTCTTAGCCTCATCGAGCCTCCTGAGGACCTCCTGTTCATACTCAGCCTCGTAGGTTAAATCCCCGATCTTGACTACAGCCTTCACCGTCCAGTATGGGGTCGGTATGAAGGAGTTTATCTCCTTCTCCCTGTCAACGACGAAGCTGAGGGTTGGCCCCTGAACCCTCCCTGTGCTTATCGTGGTGTATATCCCGCTGTACTTCTTAGCCGCGATCGTCATAGCCCTCGAGAGGTTTATGCCATATATTGCATCGACGAAGTGTCTGCATATTCCAGCCTCAACTGTTGGGAACTCTATATGGGGCAGGAGCTTCTCATAGGCATCCCTCAACTCATCAGCTGTTAGGGTTGAGAACTTCATCCTCTTGGCTACGATCTCCTTTCCGCCGCAAGCGTACTTCAGTATCGTGTATCCAAGGGTCGCCCCCTCTATATCGTAGTCGGTTG
>CAZCOP010000016.1:0-20677 GCA_964499825.1 uncultured Candidatus Bathyarchaeia archaeon | reverse complement strand
AGCCTTTAATGTTCTGAGATATTGCGTTCTCTCCAAATATAAAGACAACGGTTAACCGAGACTATAGACCATAATAGAGAACCTCTCATTTGGGCGCCAAAGGAAAAAATTATTTGGCCCCAAACTTGTATGATTTGTCGCCGTCAACTTTGGTTGACGCAGGGTTAAAGGGGCTTAACTCGATGGATGGGTTCAGGAGGCTCTCTGAGAAGCTGCGTAGATTGATTAGGAGCCCAGTCAGAGAGGTGGTAGACTCCAGGATTGAAGAGTTCAGGAGGCTGGGCCGAGGCTCAAGCCGTGAGCTCTTCAAGGAGCTCTGCTTCTGCATATTGACCGCCAACTTCAACGCTGAGGGTGGTATCAGGATCCAGAAGGCTGTTGGCGATGGCTTCCTAACCCTCAACGAGGCTGAGTTGGCCGAGAGGCTGAAGAGGCTCGGCCACCGATACCCAAATAGTAGGGCCAGATACATAGTTGAGGCTAGGAAGTACATGGACTCCCTCAAGGTGATCATCGAATCATTCAGGGATGAGGGGGAGTTGAGGGGATGGCTGGCTGAGAACGTTAGGGGTATAGGTTACAAGGAGGCGAGCCACTTCCTGAGGAATATAGGATACACAGACTCGGCAATCCTAGACTTCCACATACTAGACCTGCTCGAGGAGTACGGCATAATCGAGAGGCCTAAAACCTTGACTAGGAGAAGGTATCTGGAGATCGAGGGTAAACTTAGGGAGATTGCGGAGGAACTCAATATAACATTAGCCGAGCTGGATCTCTACCTCTGGTATATGAAGACAGGAAAGATTTTAAAATGATTTTATCCATCCGGCAGGTAGGGATGATCGAATAACATAGGCTGGGGGTGTGGGATTTAACGGTCACGGAGGAGATGATAAGGCGCTTCCTAGATGAGGGAAACATATTCGCAGTTGTAGGGGTTAGTAGAAACCCAGAGAAGTATGGGCATCAAGTTTACAAGGACCTGAAGGAGGCTGGGTATAAGGTTTACCCGATAAACCCTAACGCCGATGAGATTCTGGGTGATAGGTGCTACCCAAATCTCGAGGAGCTACCGGAGGTCCCGGATGTGGTGAACATAGTTGTACCTCCAAGGATCACGGAGCGGATAGTTAGATCATGCAAGAAGCTGGGTATAACTAAGGTTTGGATGCAGCCCGGCTCAGAGTCTGAGGATGCTCTGAGGTTCTGTAGGGAGAACGGCATAGAGGTTGTCCACGGCGTCTGCGTGATGATCAAGAGGAAGGAGAAAACGGGGTAAACACGAATTGTTCTCTGAGGTTTCTATACCCTCTTCCTCTCCTCTATGAACTCCTCTATCTCCTTAACGATCTTCATGAAGGCCTTGGCCGCTGGTGAGTCCTTATGCTCCATTATGAAGGGTAAACCCTTATCTGAGTCCTCGCAGATCTTTGGGTCGATCGGTATCCTACCTAGGAACCTTACGTTCATGTCTCGGGCTATCTTCTCCCCACCACCTCTCCTGAAGATGTCTATCTCAGCCCCACACTTCGGACAGACGAATCCGCTCATGTTCTCTACGATCCCTATAACCGGGATTTTCAGTTGCCTAGAGAAGCTCACAGCCTTCTTCACCACTATCTGCGAGACCTCTGATGGTATCGTCACGATGACAACCCCATCCATATCCGGTAGGAGCTGCATTATACTCAAAGGCTCATCACCTGTCCCAGGGGGGAGGTCTATGAATAGGAAGTCGAGCTCACCCCAGACAATATCAGAGAGGAACTGAGCTATAGCCCTCATCTTCAGGGGGCCACGCCATATCACCGGGGTCTCCTCACTCTGGAGTAGGAAGTCCATAGATACAACCTTAACCCCCAAGGGTCCATTCGCCGGGAATATTCCGGGTGGACCGGCTACAAGTCTCTCCCCGTGTAAACCTATTATCTTCGGCACGGATGGACCAGTTATATCTGCGTCCAGTATCCCGATCTTATTGGCGTAGCCATGCATAGCGAAGGCTATCGCCAAATTAACCGTGACAACACTCTTCCCTACCCCACCCTTCCCACTTATCACAGCTATCTTGTGCCTAACCTTACTCATCCGGCTCTTAACCTTCTTGAGCTGCTCCTCCCAAGCCTTGACTCTACCTTCCAAACACCTCGCCCCTTCGCAATATCCATGAAACAAACCAATTGAGGAATAAATATGTTTGGTTGGGCAACCATCGAGGGCAAACATTAAACGCTAAACCGAGCTAAGTATAAAGGAGAAAACCGTAAAGGTGGGGTTAATGTTCCCAGCATGGTCAGATGTTGAGGAGTTAATCCGCGACGCAGAACACCTCCTAGCAGCCGTCAGGGTGTCAATCCAGCAGGGAGGGAGCTTCCTCGTTAGGAGGAGAACCCCAAACGGGCCGATAATGAGGGTACGCAACCTAGACTATGTGCATAAAGCCTGCTGGGGCCTCTACGCAGCAGGTGTGGAGCATAAGGTGATCGCAGAGATACTAGACTGGACCGAGGAGAATTCCCTCAAACCCAACGGGGACTTCTACTTCGATGAGGAGGGTCCAGAGTATAAGATAATGCAGAGGGCATACAGGCCCTTAACCTTCCTGAAGGTTGCAGCCTGGATAAACCATCCACTCGCAAGGAATGAGATGGTGATAAACAGGATCCTCCAATATCAACACAGGTCTGGTGGAGTCTTCAATTACATCGGGGAGGACCCCGACAGGGTTGAGGAGCAACCAAGCATAGGATGCTTGAACACGAGCTTCTTCGGCCACTTGATGATAGCCTTAGGTAGAAGGGAGGAGGCCGTTAAGGCTGGGGAGTGGATACTCAGGTTCGTGGATGCGAATGAGGAGTACATGCGCTGTAGGGGTTTGATGTACACCCAGATGACGCCCGACGGGGAATTGATAACCGAGGTGAAGCCTGGGGAGAAGATAACGAAGGTTGTGGATAACAGGGATCCTAAGCAGGAGTTCTGGCAGGTTGGAACCTGCATGGCATACCTCTCGTACCTATACGATGTCATGAGGGATAGATGGGAACACTCCAAGGCAACAGTCAAACCATATCTGGAAGCCTCCCTAAAGCTGTTAGAGTTTGAGAAGACCATGCCACTCTACACTTACCTCTGGCCATCGAAGTGTAAGGTGGGATGGGGGGCCGGAGAACTCCTCAGAGTCTTAACAAAGTATGGTGAGGGTACAGATGAGCAGATTAAAGATGCCTACAAGATAGCCAAACTCGTCGCAGTCTTCACGTTCATGGATAATCAACTCCCGAACGGCGGCTGGTCATGCATGCATTACCCCCTAGACGAGAGGATACCCGAGATGAGGTTTGAATATAAACCATTGAGGGGGATGGTGAACGTACCACAGGAGCCCATACCGAACTCTAAGACCATATTCTTACCCCAAGAAGAGATAACAGGTGAGTTCGTGGGAGAGATGAAGGCGATCGAGGATGGAGTCAAATCCCTAATCAAACATTACAATACTTAGGGGGATGTGGTGATGAAGGGCGTTGAGGGTGTTAGGTTAACGGTTATAGTCGAGGACACGGTCGATGAAGATGGTAAGGCTAGAGGCCTAAAGCCCGAACATGGACTGTCAATACTCGTAGAGATCCAGAAACCAGAGCTTTCCCTCCTGATGGATACTGGAAGAACCGGAGATACGTTATTGAACAACATGAAAACCCTAGGCATAGACCCAGGCCGAATCGGAGTTGTATTCCTAAGCCATGGACACTACGACCACACAGGGGGCTTAAAGGGTTTCCTAGAGAGGCTTGATAGACCCATCCCGATAATAGCCCATCCAGGCATCCTCGATATGAAGCTCAAGTATGATCCACACCTAAAATACATAGGCCCACCATTCACGAGGGGTGAGGTGGAGTCACTAGGGGGAGTTATGATCTTAACTAGGAACCCTTTAAGGATAATGGAGGGAGTCCTAACAACAGGTGAGGTTGAGAGAAGAACACCATACGAGAGAACTGAGGGTTTCTGGACGATCAAGGATGGGGAACTCATTGAGGATCATATTTCAGATGACCAAGCTATAGTAATAAACTTGGAAGGTAAGGGCCTAATCGTGGTCTCCGGGTGCGCCCACTCAGGTATAATAAACATGATAAACCAGGCGCGAGAACTGACCGGGGTAGATGAGATATACGCCGTCATCGGCGGCTTCCACCTAACCGGATCGAGCGGTGAAAGGATTCGATTGACCGTGAAAGATTTAACCACGTTAAATCCGAGGTTTCTATATCCATGCCACTGCACGGGTTCGAAGGCGATAAAGGCTATGAAGGAAGCTTTCAACGAGAGATGTAAGCCGCCAAAGACTGGTGATTTGATAGTGTTATAGGGGGAAATCCCTCCTCAGAAAAGCCGTCTTCTCAGCACACCTTGCAAGTAGTTGATGGGTCCCACCAGCCTCGCTTACAACCCTCAACATCAACCCTGGATCAGTTATCCTCACACCCATGACCGCTGTGGCACCCAACTTAAAGAGGGGCTGGGGGGTTATGCTGGCCGTGGGCCCCAACAGCACAACCTCCCTAGCACTTCCACTGAACCTCAATATCTCATGAAGGGTCTTATTCACAAGTGTACTCCCACTTATCAGGATGACATCGGAGGATTGAAGCACCACGGGCATTTCGGAAGGCGAAGCAAACCTAACCCTCTCATCTCTTACGGCCTTCTTCTCAAAGACGAAGACCTCACCCGTCCTCCTCAAAATCCTTGGAATTAGAGGGCCGAAGTAACCGACCATCGAGACCCTATCCCCACCCCGGATCAGCTCCAAGACATCAACACTTGAGAACCTGTACCTCTCAGGATGAATCTCGAATGCCAATTGGGATAACGCGTTGAGGGCTGCCACGCCTATAGCGGCCTTAACTAGGTTTGGTGAGAGGGCCATCTTCATAACATCGGAGATGGGCGTTCCAGCTATCTCACCAGCCTCATCCAAGACTGGGCAGTCTGTGAACTCGTGGATTGGGGTGTAAGCCACACCTCCATGCCCCGTTGAGGTTAGAACCCCGGTATAAACCAGTCCAACCCTAACGTCCTCAACGGTGATGTTAGGGATTTCCCCCTCCAGCTCCTCCCTTAAGAACTTGATTAACCTCTCCATGACTGGTCATGAAAATTTTAACTATGAACATGTAGATAAGGTTCATCCATATAGTATCCAGCCCATGTGCTTACGCCCTGAACTCCGTCTCAGACTTCTCCCATACGGCTAGTAGTTACTATCTGGATAGATAAAAGTTTAAATACGCTTTCCATCCCGTAAGTCTTGGTAAGTTATGCCACTCCCAGATGTTGTTTTGGAGAATAGATACTTAAGGTATGTAATCGACTCCAAGGGCTTCAACAAATCTTTCACGGATAAGGCCACGGGTAGGGAATACCTAGACATTGAGGTGCCCAACCCCTTCATGACGGTTGTTAAGGACGGTAGGAGCCACAACTCATCCAGGGTGGAACTTGAAGGAGACGAGTTGAGGGTATCCTTCGATGGCGTGGATGTACACTGCTCTCTGAAGGTCAAATTATATGAGGATTACATAACGTTCAAACTCAGTTCAATAAGTGATCAGGATATAGATGAACTAACGTTATCGAGGATCAACCTAACGATAGATGAGAACGTCGGTAGACTCCTGAACATAGGATGGAACGATGAGTTCGCAGCTTGTATACTGGCGCTAAACTTGCAGGTACGCTCTTACGGGGCGTCTGATGATAGGGCAATCCTCATTGCGAAGTGCTACCCGAAGTATGGACTCCTAAATAGCAGAATAGCGATTATAGGTGTGCCGGTCAGCATTGTGAGGGAGACCATCCGGAGGGTTCAACTGAACGAAGGCTTGCCGAGTCCAACCCTATCAGGCGTCTGGGATAAGGTATCGCCAGAGGTTAAGAAGTCCTACCTATTCATCGATGTGACTGAACAGAACGTCGACGAGGTTATAGAGTACGCAAAGAGAGGAGGCTTCGGCTATATCATGATGTACAACTTCACGTGGTCAACTAGTTGCGGGAGCTACCCGATCCACCCGAAGAACTACCCGAATGGGCTGGATGGTATGAGGAGGGTAGTTGAGAAGATACATAAAGCCGGACTCAAGGCCGGTCTACACTTCCTCACCACGTGCATCAGCAAGGATGACCCCTACGCGACACCGACACCGGACAAACGGCTCCTGAAAGACGCATCGTTCACCCTAGCCGAGGCCATAGATCCGGAGAGTACCTTCATCCCAACAGTTGAGCCGCCGAGGGGCGTCCCAACCAAGCCTAAGCCATACTACGTAGGGGGAGGGAACGAGATACAGATCGATGACGAGATAATAATTTACGAGGGGATCTCCCTAGAGCCACCCTATGGATTCACCGGTTGTACCCGAGGGGCAAGAGGAACAAAGCCTGCGAGGCATCAGCGTGGAGCCAAGATACATCATCTAGCCGAGATATTCGGCTTCTACATCGCCGACGCTGAGAGCACACTTCTGGACGAGATAGCTGAGAGGATAGCCAAGATCGTGAACGAGTGCGGCTTCGATATGGTCTACCTAGATGGGGCTGAAGCTGCCTCACTCCAGGGTGCTTGGTGGTACTACATACCCAAGGTTCAGCTCGCCTTCACCAGCAGATTCAAGAGGGAGGTTCTGGTTCAGGGAGCCAGCTATACAGTCAGCATCTACCGAGGACAGGGAACCATGCTGGAGTGGAGGGATGAACAGCTAGACCACTTCAACTGGCACATATACTCCAGGGATGCCCAGACAGATAGAGTCCGCAGGGGTGTGAAGGGCCATGTAGACAAGGTTAAGATTCCCGGGGTCCTAAAGGTCAAGGCGAACTTGATGCCTGCTGAGTTCGGATGGTTCGGCATCTTCACGAAGACTTCATCGTATCCAGCTACCGAACCGGAAGAGATCGAGTACTTATGCAATAAGTGCGTCGGCTACGACTCGCCGCTCTCGATAGAGACGACCATACGAACCCTTAGGGAGAACGGCTGGACGCCTAGGATGTTATCCATAATCAAAGACTACGAGACCCTGAGGCTCGGTGGGTACTTCTCCGAGCGGGACAGGATGAGGCTTCGCCAGCCGAGGGCCGAGTTCAGGTTGACGAGGCTGGCAGGTGATAGGTGGACCTTCCGACCGGTTAAACACCACGAACATTACGTGCGTGATGTAGATGGTGTAAGCAATAGGTGGACCTTCCGCAATGAGTTCAAGTCTCCATCCTTCGAGCTTAGGGTTTGTGCATTACCTTCACCGGCCGGGTATGAGGATGATGAGAACATAACCCTGATCGATCTCAGCGAGCCCGGCGAGCTTTCGTTCTCCTCGGCTGAAGGCGTCTCCTGTAGGGTTGTTGGGTCTCTTGGTGAGCTTAGGTCAGGGATGTCCTTCGGCAGGGTTGAGGCCTCAAGCTCCTTGAGTGATGATACTGGGTGGTGCCAGATTGAGAGGGTAGTAGACCTCGACCTCTCCAGCCACAGGGGGATTGGGTTCTGGATTTATGGGGATGGCAAGGGTGAGATCCTAAACGTTCAGTTTAGGTGTCTGGATGGGCTGTTGGAGCTTCTCTGCGACCATTATGTTGTGATAGACTTTAAGGGGTGGAGGTATGTTGAGATGCTTGAACCAGAGGGTGATAGGGTCTTCGACTTCTTCAAGTATACTAGGGACTACTACAGCCTAGCCACGCATAGCTTTGATTACTCGAAAGTTAACTCCGTAGCCCTGAGGTTGATGAGGATGCCACCGAACGACAGGGTTAACCTGTACATAACCAGCATCAAGGCTCTAAAGGAGAGAACCCTACCACTGGAGGGCCCAAGCATCACCATAAATGATAGGACCCTAAAATTCGATGTGAAGCTGGAACCTGATCAATACTTGATATACAGCAAGGAGGATGGGAGCTGTAGAGCCTACTCGGCCAACGGGTTCCATATAAAGGATGTGGAATTCGATGGTGATGTTCCGGAGATTAGGGAGGGCTTGAATGATGTTATCTTTGACTGTGTAAAATCTAGGAATTCGTCGAGAAAGGCTAAGGTCAAGATAACTCTGGTAGGAAGGCCGGGTGAGTGAGGTTTCAATTCCAAAAATGCCTTATGCCCTTTTCATGAAGTATATCAAGTTTATAGCATCAATCGCAATGACGCCGGTATCATTCAACGTCATCTCTTCTCCATCCAAGCTTCTTAACTTAATCTTACCATCCAACAGCCATCCGCAGAAACAACAAAACCTAATTAGAACTCTCTATATGGTTGAGAGAGGAGGAAGCCTAAAGGCGACACGTTTATAACCCCGCAAAAATATCAGCATCACATAAAGTAGGGCTTTCTCCTCCTAACGGCCTCGAGGAAGAGGTTTGCTAACTCATCCGTTGAGGCTCCTCTCCTCATTGGACCGAGGAAGTCTACGAGGTTATCAGACCTGAAGAGGCAGGGCTTAAACCTTCCATCTGATGTTATGCGAATCCTAGTGCAGTACTTGCAGAACTCAGTGTTGTGCATGGGCCTAACAACCTCAACCTCGACGCCGTCAGGTAGGAAGTACTTCCTCCTGTGGTGCATCTCCCTGACAATAACCTTCTCAGCTCTCCTCTCCAGCTCCCCCTCTATCCCGGTCAGGTCCACATGAAACCTCTTGTAGAGTTCATTCTCAACAGCCGACTCGAACTCTATCAATTGGAGGATGAGCCCGTTCTCTCCTGCAAACTTGGCCATATCCCAGATCTCCCCATCATTCAACCCCCTGAGGAGGACCATATTTACCTTAACAGGGTATAGGCCGACCTCGACGGCCTTCCTAATCCCTGATAGAACCCTCTCCAAGTAGTTTACGCCTGTTATCATCTCGTAGGTCTTGGGGTTTAGTGTGTCGAGGCTGACATTAACCCTAGCTAGGCCGGCTTCACGTAGGGGTTCAGCCAACTCATTGAGTAGAACACCGTTCGTTGTCATTGATATCTCTGATATCCCGGGCACCCGGTTGATCCCTTCGATTATCTCGAGGATGTCACCCCTGAGGAGGGGTTCCCCACCCGTTATCTTGACTCTCCTAACCCCGAAGGAAGAGATGACGCGGGTTATGGTCTCGATCTCCTCAGGGGTCATCTCTCTATTGCTTTCGTAATCCTCACCTTCACGGTGGCAGTAGAAGCAGTGGAGGTTACACCTCTGCGTTACAGATATGCGGACGCTCTTCACCGGCCTACCGTAGGCATCCTTAACCAAAACAGCTCCTCCCTCAATATCCAACAAGCTGTAGCTTATTACCTTTTCGATTGAATCTAGGCGTAACAACTTAAGACTTAGTGTATTTTCCCTTACTTATCTTATGTCTTGTAGTAGGGGGTTTGTTAGGTGTTTCATATCTTTGAGAGGAATGATAATGTGCATGAGAGTATGCCTGTCCAAGAATATGCTCACAGCTGAGTTCTTCTTCAGAGGGATCCTAAACATATGGGAGAGAAACCTAGTCCTAGCGGACGAGGCTCCACGGCTGGGAAAGGAGCTGATCCAGCTCAGACTTGAACCATCATGATCTTCTCATTTAACTCCTCTAGGAACCTCATGAACCTCTCCTTCGGCACCCTAGCCCCAGCAGCCCTCGGGTGTCCCCCACCGCTCCCACCGAGCCTAGGGGTTATACTCCTCAGTATCTTGTTCAGGTCTATATCTGGGCTACTAGTCCTCAAGCTCATGTCGATCACGTCCTTCCTTTCCTCCCCAGCCAGCCCGACTGAGGCGTCCGTTAACCCTCTAGCGTAGGTCGCCGTCTTCCCTAGGGCGAAGGGGAAGTTGAGGATGTATGCCACCCTCCCGAATATCTTGACCTTCTTCCTTATCTCCCTCATCGCTATCTCCTCCAAGTGAGTGTGTTGTATCGCAAGCTCCACCAACCTCCTATCGAAGCTTGGGGGTATACTCTCGGCGAGGTTCGATATTATACTCCTCTTAAGGTCGTAGTCTCTCTTCCTTCCTTCGATCCCCTGTATCAGGATTCCGCTCTCGAAGTATAGGGTCCTCTTATCCCATCTCTTTAGGAGGCCCTGTATCATGGGTGTACCGTCAAGGTAATCTCCTATGGCTCCGTATATCGCTGTTCTGGCTTGAATCGGATCTAACCTCGACTGATACAGGGTGTAAGTCAACTCAGACGCCGATGAGTCCAATTTATGGATGACCTTACCCGGAAGCTCCTCCTCAGAGATGGATTCGGGCAGCGGATGGTGGTCTATATATATCAACTCGCCGCCCTCCGTTATCGACGAGAACCTCCGCAGGATCTCCCCTAGATGACTCTCGGATAGGGCTATATCGCATATAATAACGGTATCGGCTCCCTCCGCCTCCTTAAGGTCCCCAGCCAACCCGTAGGGATGCGTGAAGAAGACGTGGGCCCCAGGGTTCGCAGCCAGAGCTATCGCACCCGCACAGATCCCGTCCACATCGCCGTGGGTGAATATCCAAGTCTCCATCCTCAACACTTCGCTTAACTACTCAGATAGTCTTAAGGTCTGATATGTAGAATATAAATTTGAACGTTGAGGTTGTCGATATGGTTGTTGTCTCCCCAAGTCTGGTCTATTCGCACCTTAAAACTCCCAAGCTTAGGGCAGCCTTCAACCTCCTTGAAGGTGATGTTGAGGTCCAGACATACCTCCAGATGGCAAACGTGATGGCGGTTAAGAGGTTGAAGTATAACGACCATGGACCTGTCCACTCAAGGATAACCTCGGGCAGTGCACTGGAGATATTCAAGATCCTGAGCCGGAGGTTTACGCCGACCACCGTTAGGGATGGGATATGCGATATCGAAGAAGCTGAGATCATCGTCCTCTTCGGGGCCTACCTCCATGACATCGGGAACGCAGTCCACCGCGTAGATCACCATATACACGGCTATAACCTAGCGGGTCCAATACTAGATAGACTCCTCAGCAGGATATATCCAAGTGATGAAGAGTTAGTCTTGAGGTTGAAGGCTGAGATACTTCACTGCATATTCTCCCACGATGAGGATGTGGAGTGCCTAACCATGGAGGCTGGATCGGTTAAGGTTGCCGATGGAACCGACATGGCTGAGGGTAGGGCTAGAATCCCCTACCGGATTGGGGGAGTCGATATACACTCCCTATCCGCGTTATCGATAAGGAAGGTTGAGATTGAGGAGGGAGAGGAAGTGCCGGTAAGGATACTGGTGAATATGGACAATCCTGCTGGAGTCTTCCAGGTAGAGCATGTTCTAGAGAGGAAGATAGCGACCTCCGGTATAAGGAGATGGCTCGAGGTTGTAGCCCTAGAGAGAGGAAGGGAGATAAAGACCATAACCGGATGAACACCGCAAAAGGTGAAACGGTAATCGCGCGAAGTGAACCGAAAAACCATATCAGGTTTAACCGCTCCTAGATTGGGAGAGGGTTACCAAGCGCGTTATGTAACCGGCTATCCTATTCTTCAGCTTCGGTGACGATATAACCGCGATAGAGTCAAGTATCTTCTTATTCTCCTCGAAGTCGGTTGTGAACTTGTCTGGATACCTTCTCAACAGCTCACGTGCAGCCCTCTTCACCCTCTCCGGCCGTACATTACCCAATACTCTTCCCCATCAGACCTAACTTTCTCCATATTCTTGGAACACTAATATTTAATGGTTGCTCAGATGAATCGAATAGTAGATATTTGAGGGATCACCGTATGCATCAATCTGCTGATTGACAATGTATTAATATACTTAATTGGTTATTTGTGTTAAAAGGTTGTTCGGTGGTCTGTCAGATGAGTGAAGCATCTTACCTCTATAAGGCAAAACCCCTAAAGGAGGGCTACACCACCATCGTTAGCCCAGAGAACTCTGAATTGAGGTTTATAGAATTCGGCAGGTTGTACCTGCCAGAGGCGGGTGACAAATACGCAGATAAGACCCGCAATAGGGAGGTTGTGCTCACGATCTTCAACGGGCTATGCGATGTTGAGGTTGGGGGCTACCAGAAGAGAGGAGACAAGCCGATACTATACCAGAACATCGGCGGGAGAGAAGACGTTTTCTCAGGAAGACCAACGATGGTGTACCTCCCGAGAGATGTGGAATATAAGGTCAAGGCGAAAACGCCCGGCGTTGAGATAGGCGTATCAAAGGCCCCATCGAAGAACCAATGGCCACCGAGGCTCGTGAAGCCAGAGGAGGTTATGGAACGGACCGTTGGAGCTTGGAACTGGAGAAGGAGGGTCTACACATCTATAGGGGAGTGGGTCAAGGCTGACATGCTCCTAGTTGGAGAGACGGTGAATCCTCCTGGAAACTGGTCGAGTTCACCTCCCCATAAGCATGACACAAAGACAGACATTGAAGCCCCATACGAGGAGGTATACTTCTTCAAGGTAAAGCCGCCCCAAGGCTTTGGTATACAGAGGATATACACGCCTCCAGGTGATGAGGAGCCTTTCGATGTAGCCTACACCGTTGAGAACAACGACACCGTAGTTATCCCTAGAGGTTACCACCCAGTCGTCGCGGCACCGGGATACCAGCTATACTACCTATGGATACTCGCCGGGGAGGAGAGAAGATATGGAGCTTGGTCAGACGATCCAAGACACAAGTGGATCAAGAACGTCGAGCCGATAATAATGGATATAACTGAGTGAGCAACTCCTGATCTGCTCATCAACAGTTTCCCGTTTGGCTTCACCTCAACCTTCTCAACCCATCTTCTACTCCCTCATCGTTAACCTAACCCTGGTTCTCCTAAAGTTGAATTAGACTCTAATAAGGGTGGTGCGGATGTCGGTTAACCTTCCTCCTCAATCTATCGACGAAGCCGATGTAGGAGGTCATATCCCGATTTTCACATTTGAAAACCTCTTCATCAGCCATGAAATCATCGATTTAAGTCGTTTTGTCGTCATTTATAAAGGTTCCACGGCTCTTCATCCGATTGCTTAGACCGTCACATTAAATCTCCTAAGCTGCTTTAGGAAAAGCTTTAGATCTGGCGGGCAGCCAGGGATGAATATGCCCTTTAACTTGTTGTAGAACGTTGGGGCTGCGCAGTTGCCGCATAGTATTGTGGTGCCTCCACCATTCTGAGGCTTCACTCCTGGACCCATCAGTATGTAGATGTCCCCATCAACCCCTTCATCTTTCGCCTTGTATAGGGCTGTAGCTATCCTACCGAAGCATCCGGTGCAGGCTCCACGGTTGACCAAGTGTATGTGCGAGAGCTTCCTATTTATGTACTCCACTGATGTCATCATCCTCCCCTTGCAGGCCTTCTCAACTGGCACCCCGAGAACCTCGATCTCGTTCGGGTTTGATGTTCCCACCCCCCTCTCTTCAGCCCATGATAGGAACCTTAGCGTCCTTGGATTTAGCCCTAAAACCATCGCCGATATGGTGTCGACAGCTACGGGATCGTATCCAGCTATCGTAAGGTTAAGCCTGTGGGTCTCCAGGTATTCATCGATTATTCCCCAATGCAGTATGGTGCGGGTTCCATCAACAATAACCATGTCGCTACTCCTGACCTGGTTTATATCGACAATAGCCTCTTCAACTCTGTCTATTAGATGATATCTCCGCTTATCCTCCGGCGGTATGGCCCCATAGAGGTTCTTCAGGGCTGCGGTTAATCCGGTTAAATGGTGAGTCTTTAGAACAGGAACCCCTATCAATACGTCGCACTCGAGTAAGGCTTTGGCAACCCTAATCTCATCAAAGTAGACTGGCTTAGGCACCTTCACGGTCTTCCATCCGCTCTCATAGAAATCTATGAACTTCCCGCCAGCCTCATCAACCTCCCTCCTGTAACGTTCATGTAGACTCTCATGGATTTGGGGTAGAGGCCTATTGATGAACCTCCTACGCAGGGTCTCCGGGGTTACAACAGGCTCACCCTCGCCGACCAAGACCTCCCTAGCTCCAGCGTTTAGGGCTAGCTCCACCACCACCCTGACAACCTCAGGGGGCGTTGTCTCCCCGATCTCCGGCGGTAGACCCCCAACCATGTTCGGTTTAATTAAGACCCTATCTCCCTTATCCACAACCCTATCGACTCCACCAAGTAAGGAGATGGCCCTCTCGGTTCTACGCTCCATGTTCTCATCCTTAACTATTGAGACTCTAGTCCTCATGCCCAAGAATTCCATCTCGTTTTCGATTATATATTAATGCCTTCCAGTAAAAACTTACTGGGAGTGAGTACTAATTTTATAGGCAACCAGCCAATTATTACCCGGCGTCTAGACTTGAAGTTTCTGTATGAGAATATGAGCTGGCCTGAGATAAAGGAGGCTGCAGATCTGTAACAGAAATGTGAAGAAGGGTTTGTGGCCTAAAGGCTGCGGTAAGCTCGGGGTTCCGGAGAGCGTCGCAGACTTCATCGAAGGCAGAGTCCCCAAGAAGATAGGAGCTAAACACTAATGATCTTACGCCGACAGGAGACTAATATTATCCCAGATACGGCCGCTACGTCTCGAGGCTACGGTCGAGGCCTTAAAGCCATAAACCTCCCATAACCCCATTTTTTATGTTTTTCTTAGCCATGAGAGGATGGAGCGGATATATTGTAGCATCATATCTAAACTTATTCGTAGAGACAGCATCAATTTTAGCAGGTGAATGATGTAGAGGGCTCTCTCCTTTATTGTGAATCCTGGCCCCATTAATGTCTTAAATCCTTCTATTGAGGCGTGTGGGTGAATATTTAGGTGGATTGTTCCAGGAACATTCACTCTTAGCCAGCGTAATCCTTTTGTTATAATGTGCTGTGTGATATCATAGTCTTCGAAGTTTGATTCAAAGCCTCTTCTTGGGGTCCAGTCTTGCACTGCAGATTTTCTTATGAGAGTCGCCAGTAAGCAGCCACGTTCATACCTGCTGATCCTGACACATTCCTTGCTCTTCATGCTCACACCTTCCACAGCCCCAACATCCTTAGCTATGTATCTGAGAACTTTGTTCAGCCATCCTTCCCCCAAAATTACATCATCATCGAGAAATAGAAACCATTCTGTTTTGGCCCCTTTTGATAAGAAGTAGGCGAGCCTTAGAGAGAGGACGTGCTCTCTCCAAGAGTATTCTACAATATGGTATCTCTCTTTTTACGGCTTGATAGACAGCCTTATGTAATGTTTTAGCCCTTGTAGGGATACAAACATCAATCCTTAAGAAAGAGTCTTTCTTCATCATCCATCACAATTAAGGAGGTCCTCTGATGACTTTCCCCTCCATGTCGATGATCCAGCCTTTCTTGCGTAGGGGCTCAACCACTTTCGGCAGGGTGAGAGCAAAACGGATGTGTTCGCAGTCGAATTCTTGGCAGAATTCACAGTAGGCTTTTCCATTACGGAAGTAGATATCTATCAGCCTTGCGATCTTGTCTGTTCGGTCTATAATTGTGGCGTGGTCCTCGTAGGTGTTGAAATGTTCGTAGCGTGGTTTATACTGCTCAATAAGTTGTCTTATTGTGTTTATCACGAATTGGCTGACGTTTTTGTAGCCGAGATGAGGGTTCTCCTTTATCATATCTTCGGATATTGACACGCTCTTCCATCCTAGGACGGGCACGGCTTTCATTTTACCTTACGGATACGGTAAAAGGCTTATAAACATTTCTAAACTTTTAGATTTGGCAATCCAATTTCTATACTGTAATTTTACCGTAAATCTTAAATACGGTAAGGTGATTCAGGAGGTGTCATCAACGCTTAAGAGGGTGTAGATGAAATGTTTGTTTATGAGTCGGGGATTTTATGCAGGTATCCTGATCTTCATAGTCCTTGTCAGCTCCTTAATTCTTCTCATCGGCTTAAACTGGAGGGTTACGAGGTTGCCTAATACGGTTAACCTTAAACTTTTGCTTCTATCTGATAGTGGTGATTCGGTTAATTACCAGACTGTGGGTTTTTTGAAGCGGCTTCTTGACTGGTGGAAGATGCCCCATGACGAGTTTGACCTCGCAATCAACAGCCTATCAAGGTCTACGTTGGTTGACTCTGAGGGGAACCTTCTCTACAGCGCTGTTGTGATAGCTCAGCATTACCTAGTCTCCCAGAAGTTTACGGACGCCATCGAAGACGACTTGATCTGGTTTGTCCGAGAGAAGGGTGGAGGCATCATCTGCTTTGATCCGTTCGTATATGACTCCTCGAAGGATACGCCTTGGTATAGCAGCATAAGGGCGAGTAAGCTCGCTGAGGTCTTCGACTTCAGCGTCTTGTCAACAGGTGAGGGCACGGGTGAACCCGTCTATTCGCGGGACTGGAACGACGGCTCAGCACATGAAGAGGACTGGGACATTTATGACGCCACATTGAGTAATCCGTCCAGTTACCTCCGGATTGCGAGGAGTGCCGTTGGAAAACATGCCTACATAACCCATAAGACCCTGAGCCTGTCCGACCTCAAGATCACTTGTAAATACCGTTTAACCCACGGCGATTACCTCAACCACGGCGGTGGAATAGCCTTCAGGATGCTTTCTTCAGACCCGAAACGGAACTGTTACGCGGTTTATCAGATTTGGGATAGCGGCGACTTTGTGCTCGTGAAATACGTCAATAGTGACAGCTACTCCATCCTTGCCCAAGTGAATGGCTACTCGGTTAACACGTGGTATAACCTTGAAATCAGAGCCATCGGCAGCAGCATCAGAGTCTGGATAAACGGAGAATTGAAGATCAATGTTACAGATGAGTCTTTCCAGTCTGGGAAGATCGGCGTTAGAGGTTTCAGCTACATCTGCGAGATAGATGACCTTAACGTCTACAACGAGGGGACCGCCGGATACATCGACCTCGAGTCCATGGATGTCACAACCACAGACCATTATATTACAGCCCTAAAATCCTACAAGCCTCAAGGCACATACAGTAGCATAAGCTGGAGCAAGACCATCACCGATGAAGAACACACATTCCAAGCTGGAACCCTCCTCTACGATTTAAGGCAGTACCCCGTCTCAAATATCATCTCCGTAACCGGAACCTTAAACGGGCAAGAGCATACCTTCGTCAAGGATGTGGACTACAGGCAGAACAAGAACCGGATAGAGTGGCTTGAGACCGGGGACAACCCAGACGATGGAACAGTCTTCAAGGTAACCTACACGCGGACGCCGTGCACGAACATCCAAAGCTACGGGTCGAGAGCTGACACGGTTAAACTGGTCGATTCTGGGGGTCAAGCAGTCGTTTTAGCGAGCAAATATGGGTTGGGCTACGTTATCTTCTTCGCAGCTCACCCGCTTTACTGGTATGACCGCTACTGGAACTACAACACCTACATCGACATAATTTGGAGGAGCCTCGTCTGGGTTAATCCGGACCACATCTTTGTTTGGTTGGCTGTTCCCCCCATGATATTCGGCAGGTGGGATGATGTAGGTGCGGGATGGCATGATCAAGACCCTTATGTCTGGCTGGGGCTCGCGGAGAAATATGAAATTCCAACCCTCTACGCGATCTTTTGTAGGGAGCTTGACACCGACGATGAGAAACAGGCAGCCGTAAAACGTTACAGCAAATATGCCGAGTTCGGCATTCACGGCAACATATACGACTCTTTTGGGTGGACCGATGGTGGCGGAGACCCGCCTATAACTCAACGACTTGAGGAAACATGGGATTGGTGGCAGACAAACCTCCCGGGCATCCCGATGGCCAGCATCCAGTTCGCGCATTACCATCAAACTGACTATGACGCCCTGCTCTGGGGTTACGAGAAAGGCGTATGCGCATTCGGTCAGCCCCGTGGAACGTTCATAGGTGGGGATGGAGACGGCTTAAATGCGTCTCAGAAATGGATCAGAACCTTCGACAATTACTACGGTTACGGCGATCCTCTCCCCACCCACATCGGACCTTTAACGAGCGGGGTTCCTGAAGCGGACCGGAAGGTCTACAACATCTGGGCTGACCACGTTGACCATGGACCATCCGACCGTAAAGCCTTGACGCATCACCTATTCAGCTTGGCACCCCTAAGCCATTACATAGGACACCCATTCAACTACGGGGACTTCGCAGAGGTTGAGGCGATCTACAGTTTCCTCGACTCGTATGTGGATGAGCTGCCCATCAAGGTTCAGAGGCGGATGCCGAGCTACGTCGCAGAATACATGGTCTCCTGGCATGACACATCCATCCATTCGGCTGTTTATAGGCCCCAACAGCATATGGTTGAGGTAACCCTGAAGTATGGGCCTCCAACTGGAAACTTGGAGCATCAAGGCGCAGAGGTAGCATTCTACATAAACTTCCCAGATGGCTATAAGGTTGGGGAGGTTGAGGGAGGCGGTTACATACAGGAGTTGAGGGCTCCGACGTGGCTGGTCTATGTTCCACCCCTCCAGCCGGAGGCTGGTGAGACCGAGAAGACGATTAATGTCAAGGTCCAATACTCCGCTACGTTGCCGAGGAACCATGTCCAATACGCAGACTGCTACGTCACCAAGGTTGAGGCCTCCCTAAACCGTATGGTTATAGGCTTGAGGCATGTAGGCAACCATAACAACATTACTTATAGCGTGGAGGCTAAACTCGGCTTTACACCAATTAAAGCTACATTCAACGGGGTGCCTGTCAATTACACCTTCAACAAGGAAACCGGGATCTTCAAAGCCGACTTGAAGGTTAACGATGGAGAACTCGTAATCGAGGGCGCAAGAGCAATCTATGTGGAGAGGTTCAATCGCCAACTCGACATGGTCGGTGAGACTGTTAAGGTTACGGCTCCGGTTGAGGTAGGCTAACATGCCCAGGAAGATAACCAAACGGATGGTCCTCGAAGGGTTTGAGCACCGCATCGAGATACCGGCACCAGAGTATGGAGAGGAAGCTATCTTTGTGGTGGCTCCGCCGACGGCGAGCGAGGTCTCAGAGGCCAAGGCATTAAGGATGCGGCTAAGCGGGGTCAAGCCGGGTGAGGAGCAAGACCCATCTAGGATCAACTTAAGCAGAGCCCTCATAGCCGAGGAAGCAGCTCGGCGGTTCCTGATAGCTAAGGCCTTAACCCGTGGAATGGATGAGGAGTGGACAGCCGAAGATGTCGAGAAGATCCATCCGAAGGTTTTCGAATGTCTATGGGAAGCTGTCGACAGCTTGACAGGGTTCACAGGCGAAGCCGAGGAGGGCATACGAATTTTTCGGAGACACCGGAAGGCCAAGAGATCATAACGCTCGATGCTTTGGGGTATAAGCTTGCAGATAACCAGAGGGCCCTCACACCACTACAACGCCTCTTCCTACTATACGGCTACGCCTATCATCGTTCCAGAGCCTCTGAGGAGGTCGAGAAGGAGGAGACCCGTCCCCTATCCGATTTAGTCCACATACTCCCAAAAGGAGGGTGAAGATATGAACCTCGATATTGAGATAATCGGTGGCCAGAGATTGGTCGCCCACTTAGCGGAAGCCATCAAGAACATAGACCCAGAAATGAAGGAGGCCCTCCGGGAGGTAGCCCGTAAAGTCGTTCAAGATGCTAAGGCAATCTGTCCAGTTGATACTGGAAGCCTTCGGAGGAGCATCAGGGCCAAAGAGTATCCACCAGAAGTCGAGATATACCGCATCTATGTTGTTGCAGGCGGCAAGATCATAAACCCTAAGACCCACGGACTTGTCGATTACGCCTCAAAAGTCGAGTATGGAACAAGCAGGGCTCCAGCCCAGCCTTCTCTACGTCCAGCCTTGGAACAGACCGACCCTCCGAGGGATCTTGATGGATGGTTTGAAGGAGTCTTTCAGAGGTGGCTGAAGAGGTCTTAACCACAAGGATTAAAGCAGATATAACCGAGGCTGTTGAGGGCTTCCGCTAGGTTCAACGCGAATCAGAGAAGTTAAGGGTCTCAGCCAAGCAGATAGCCATAGGGTTCAGTGGAGTAGTTACTTCTGGTATGGCCCTACAGAAGGCCCATGAGGAACTGGCTACAGCCCACATCACAACCGCAGCCACCATCATACCAAACCTCATAACCGGAATGGAGAGCCTCTCAAACCTATACACAACCCTGAAAGGCCTTAAGGCATCCGTCAGGCAGCCACAGCAGCCGAGACAGCTGCAGAGGTAGCGAAGACAACAGCTGTTTCGGGAGCGACGACGGTTCAGTGGCTATACAATAAGGCCTTAGCCTGCTATGCGGCTCGTCAGCCCGAGATAAGGCCTAAGCCACGAGTGATTCCAGGATGACGATGACCATTTTCCATCTTTCCGATAAATTGGAAAGGTGAGGAAGAATTAAGCCTTCTGATAGTTCTCGAAGCCTCTTGATAACTTCGTTGAAGCTTATGAAACGTCATTCCTTAGCCATAATCTTTCCCCCTAATCTTCATAAGATCTCTATAGACGTCATCCTTAACCCTGATACTCTCATGTGAGGTTTAAGGCCTTCAGCCAGTAGCGTGGCATCAGTATCGCAAAGCTCATCCAAACGCTTCTCGACCAGAGTATTAATACCGCCAGCTTCAACACCTTCTACAACGGCGGATATCACCATCAACAAACAGGCTTAATTTCAAGTGGTTTTTCAAAGGGAAGTGGAGAAACCGTAAGTTTTCCTTTGGTGCGGCCGCCGGGATTTGAACCCGGGTTGTCGGCTCGGGAGGCCGATGTCC
>CAZCOP010000015.1:0-20769 GCA_964499825.1 uncultured Candidatus Bathyarchaeia archaeon | reverse complement strand
ACGAAGGGTTGAAGGGGGACATCGGAGCCGTCTACCGTTAAACTGCTCCCAACCTTCGACTTATGCTTTATCACGAAGCAGTCGTCCAGTCTCGCGGTTCCATCCCTCACCGCCTTAGCCATGCCCCAGCAGGTTTTAAACCCGCACTTCCCGCAGTTAAGCCCAGGAAGCTTCTCCAGTATCTTTAGGGTCTCGATCACCCCATCGATGTATTCGGAGACCCTGCTGACTATCACATCAATATCCCCCTTTATATCCAAGATTGAGGGGTTAAGCTTCTTCAGTGAGCAGACGGCTATCAGATCACCCTTAACCTTACCCTTAAATAACTCAGATTCCTCCTCATCCCTAACGCAGATTATCTTCCCAACCCTTTCATCCTTTAGAGTCAGCCACGAGAAGCCCTCAAGTATGAAGACGTCGACCTCAGGTATAAGCCCGAGCAGCCTATCTATGGATAGGCTCTTCAGGTTCTCCTTTATTAGGATGGCCGTCTCCCCCTCGGAGACGCTTAAGACAGGGTTCGCCCCAGCCTTGGAGTGCCTCCAGGTGTCCTTACCCTCCCTATCCATGGTGAAGCCCCTTTGGCTTATGTGCTTAGCGGTTGCAACCTTTAAGCCTCTACTGGTTAAACCCTTAACGAGACCCTCGATCAGCAAAGTCTTGCCGGAATCCTTATAGCCGAGGACCGAGATCACGGGAATCCTAAGATGTGAAACCAAACCAGTTACGCTCCCCACATGCTTATGTACCGATACATTATGAGACTCCGGCGCCAATAAAAAGTTGATGCAAACCAGTTGCGCTGTGAGGAGGTTATAACAACCTCTTCACCATCTCAAGTATTGGATTTATCACCTTGTGTAGGGGGCCTAGCCCGAGTGATATATCACTCATGTTCTCGATATCATTCTCATCAACCGCCTTGACCAGCAAGATCATAATCAGGTATGCGAGGAGGAAGATGGCTCCCCCCGCAGCCAGCGATACCCAGTAGGTGAAGCTCGTGTAGATGTTGAGTAGGTATGTTACCAAACCGGCTACCCCGGAGGAGATGTATATCTTAACTCCTGAGGCGACATCTACAGACACGCCGAATTCCCTCCTCACCCACCATAAACCAACGGCTAAGCTGGGGACCATCGAGACAAGGCTTGTAGTTATTAAACCGATTATTCCATACTGCGGGATCAGTAAGAGGCCGAGTGGGACGCCGACAGAGAGCATAATCAAGGTGAGCTTCAGGGTTACGTCGGTTCTACCCTGCCCATTAATTAAGCTGTCTATCGTTAACCTCCCAGCCCCGACGTAGAGGTAGCTGATGGCTATGAGGGATAGGTATAGTGGGGCATCATGGAACTTCTCGCCGAAGAGGGTGCAGACTAGGGGCTTCGAGAGGGCCATAACAACAACGGAGGCCGGCACAACGAGGAGGGCGCTATACTTAACTGAAGATTGGAATACAACCCTCAATGTGCCTCTATCTCTATCGATACTCAGCTTCGAGAACGCTGGAAAGAGAACTGTCGATATCGGGAAGATGAAGAAGTTTATCAAGACCGTGAAGTTGGTTGCCATCCTGTAATCAGCTATCTCAACATCGCTGCAGTATATGGCCATCATGAAGTTGTAGAATTGGGTTAAGATTCCATTTAGGATTGTTGAAGCTGAGAGGGGGAGGCCATACCTCAACATGAGGCTTAGAGTTCCATAGAGACTGGTTGAGAACTTCATACTAGCCTCCTCCACATCAAGGTTATCATCCTCATTGCTGGCTATCCTCCTGTAGAAGTAGAGGATGAATAGCGCAAAGCTGAAGGCTGCCGTTATAGTTGAGGATGCCACATCCCCCATAATCACGCCCAGAAGCCCGTAGCCTAGGAGTATCAGGGTTGGGCTAAGTAGGCACTTCGAGACGGCTTGGAGTATCATTGTTAGACTGTTGAACTCCATCCTCTCAAACCCGACGAAGATGGAGTTGAAGGTTGCTATCATCGAGGTCATGAAGATTCCAATCGATATTACCTTGATGAGGAAGCCTACACCGGGCCTGTGGAAGACCTCCCCAGCTAGGTAGTCCGCTGAGAGAAAGGAAGCCACAGCTAGGAGTATGCTCACCAAGAGGTTGAAGATTAAGCCGTAAGTTAGGATGTTCCTTATCTCCCTCCTCCTACCCTCCGACCTATACTGGGCTACATACTTTATTATCGCCAAGTTCGTCCCTAGGCCTTGGAATAGGCTGAAGAAAGATGGAACAACAAGGATAACCGAGTATAATCCGTAATCGCTCCTTGGTAGGAGTCCGGCTATTATGAAGGTTGCAAGGGCCATTATGAGGTTTGAGGTTACCATGCCTAGGGATAGTATGACGCTTCCCCTGGCGGATATCCTCGCGATGTCTATGGCTCTCCTCAACTTCAAAACCGTCTCTCAGAGGCTACCTCTTATTTTAAAATCTTGAATTATTTAAATCCACAGTCCATATCACGCGGGTCTTATGAGCCAAAAGTTTTTATACTGATACGCTCGTTAGCTTCTATCCAAAATAGGGGAAAGGTCAAGTTGAAGCGGGTTAAGGTTGGAGTTGTAGGTTTGGGCGGGATCTTCAGAGGCGCTCACCTCCCAGCCTACCCGGAGGTTAGGGAGGCCCAACTTAAGGCTTTATGTGACATCTCAACGGAGGCTCTTGATAGGGCTAAGTCTCTACTCTGGAAGGTTTACTCGGAGAGGATAAACAGCGCCGAGGAGGAGGGTGACTCCGAGAAGGCTGAGATGCTTAGGGACGACTTGAAGGGTGTAAAGTTATATCCCAGCCTGGAAGAGATGCTCTCGAGCGAGGAGCTGGATCTGGTCGATGTATGTACGCCGACGAAGTTCCACAACACGGTCGCCATAGAGGCGTTAAAATCCGGGGTTAACGTGATGGTTGAGAAGCCTATGGCCAGAACCTACCTTGAATGCCTAGACGTTATAGAGGCGGTCGAGGAGAGCGGTAGGTTCTACCAGCATAATGAGAACTGGCTCTACCTCCCCCTCTGGTACTCAGCTAAGAAGTTTGTTGAGAGCGGAGTCATCGGTGAACTCCAGTACGTATTCACCGCTCAAGCCCATGGCGGACCTGAGTGGGCGACGTGGTTCTGGAACCCCGATATAGCTGGGGGAGGATCCCTGCTGGATAATGGAGTTCACGGGATAACCACCGCTTGGTTCCTAGGAGGCTTCGAGATGAACCCTGTCGTTGTGAAGGCCGTTGGGCCTTACGGCATCTCCATAAGGATGAGGACTAGGCTCCTTGAGGGCATGTTTAAGCCCTTCGAGGTTGAGGATGACGCCCACATAATCGTTAGGTATGAGGATGACGAGGGCAGGTGGTTAACAACCCACATTGAGGGCTCCTGGTCTTACAGGGATTCCGTGAGAGATAGGATAATAGGCTCCAGTGGTGAGATAGAACCCTGCACGAAGGGTGAGGAGGCATTCCTCAGGATAGAGGATGCGAGCGGCAACGTCAGGGAGGTGAGTGTTGGAAAGACGGGCTGGCTGATGAGCTTCATAGGTGAAATAAGGAACATGTGTAAATGCGTCTTGAATCGCGTCAAACCCCTATGCAACGAGAGGGTTGGCGCGGAGACCACAGCCATAGTTCAGGCAGCCTACCTCTCCCAGAAGAGGGGGAGGAAGCCCGTAACCCTGGAGGAGTTTAAGAACTACGCCTTGAAGGTTAGGGATAGGGAGGGCGATAGGGCCCCAGACATTCTATTGAGGGAACTGTTGAAGGGTGTGCAGAGGTTCATCTAGGTGTCTAGAGACAGTTCAAGCGAGGAGGTTGAGTATTGGTTCAAGGCGTTCCTAGTGATGGCTACGTTATCCACCGTAGTCTTCATGGTTCAGCATCTCGTGGCTAGGATCTTCGACCTCATCTTTGAGGTGTGCATCTTCTACATTCCAACCCTGATCACGCTGGCGGTATACCTACACTTGAGGGTTAGAACGCGAAAGCCTTAAGTAACCAGCCCGGAGACTCAAATAGGTTGACGACTCACTTGTAGAGGTGGTAGATTCATGGCTAAGAGGATCAGGATAATAACCGACGCAACCGGTCCCGTCGAGGCCGAGATAACGGAGGACAAGAACCCCAAAACGGCTAGGGCTGTATGGGAGAGGCTCCCGATCGAGGCGAGGGTTGCAACGTGGGGTGATGAGATATACTTCCCAATCCCCGTCAGGATGAGGGAGGAGAACCCCCAAGAGACTGTGGAGCTTGGTGATCTAGGGTATTGGCCTCCTGGGAATAGCTTCTGCATATTCTTCGGCCGGACGCCTGTCAGCCGCGGTGGGGAGATAAGGCCCGCCAGCCCAGTCAACGTCTTCGGGAGAGTTCTTGGAGACCCCAGAGTCTTCAAGAGGGTTAGGAGCGGCGACAAAATAAGGATTGAGAGAGTTGAGTAAAACTCTAAACGGCGGAGGACATAAACCTCGACGGCTTCACGTTAGACTAATATACCCCCTTTCTAGAGAAGTAAGCTGATACCCGGGCTTCGTTGAGGTGAGATTTTGGGTAAGCCTTTAGCATCGATAGTCTCAGCCGGGTTATCCAAGTTCGGGAAGAGGGAGGGGGTCTCGGGGAGGGAACTCTTCGTAGAGG
Source organism: uncultured Candidatus Bathyarchaeia archaeon (assembly GCA_964499825.1). Lineage (GTDB taxonomy): Archaea > Thermoproteota > Bathyarchaeia > Bathyarchaeales > B26-1 > B17-G17. Next base: position 16,124 of record CAZCOP010000015.1, on the reverse strand, counting down.
CCTTCAAGGAGGCAATGGAGAGGTGTCCATCATTAGACCCGAGGAGGGACATACAGGCTTTGATAATAGGTCAGATGAGTGAATCCTTTGAGCATCAGTGCCACATAGCACCCATCACATCCGACTGGGCTGGGTTACTGCCCACACCGGCTGTTAGGACCGAGGTTGCCTGCGCATCATCAGCAGCCGCGATAAGGTACGGGGTTCTAGCAGTTATGTCCGGAGTCTATGATGTAGTTCTGGTTGGCGGGGTTGAGAAGATGACCAATCGAACAACCCCTGAGGCGACTGAGTATTTAAGTATGGCCGCGGACTTCCCGATGGAGCAGTGGAACGGGGTGACCTTTCCGGGTTTATTCGCCCTCATGGCTACAGCCCACATGCATAAATATGGCACAACCGAGGAGCAGATGGCCCTGATAGCTGTGAAGAACCACCACAACGCCGCCCTAAACCCGAAGGCCCACATGAGGAAGGAGGTCACGGTCGAGCAGGTTCTAAGTTCCAGGATGATAGCGTGGCCCCTCAAACTCTTCGACTGCTCCCTAATCTCGGATGGGGCTGCATGCGCCGTGATAACGAGACCCGAACTGGCGAGGAAGTTTACCGATACCCCGATCCAGATAATCGGTTCAGGCCATGGCAGCGATACGATAGGGTTGTATGAGAGGGAAGACCTAACCTCCCTGATGGCCGTTTATAGGGCGGCTTCAGAAGCCTACAAGATGGCTGGCGTAGAACCTTCAGATATAGATGTCGCCGAGGTCCACGACTGCTTCACGATAGCTGAGATAATGGCCTACGAGGCGCTGGGTTTCTGCAAACCAGGTGAGGGAGGGAGGCTCATAGAGGATGGGGTTACAACCCTGGATGGAAGCCTACCTGTGAACCCCAGCGGGGGTTTAAAGGCGAAGGGACACCCGATAGGCGCGACCGGGGTGGCCCAGCTCTACGAGGTATACCTGCAGCTGATCGGTGAGGCTGGGGATAGACAGGTTGACGGCTGCGAGGTTGGCTTAACTCAGAACCTCGGCGGCAGCGGGGCTTCATGCCTAATCCACATATACAGGAGGGATTGAGATGGGTGAGGAGAAGCCTCTAACGATAGAGCAATTCTACAAGTTCATAGGTGAGAAGAGGCTGATGGCGGTCAAGTGTAAGGGTTGCGGAGCCCTATTCATACCCCCAAGGACCATATGCAACAGGTGCCTCTCCAAGGATCTAGAATGGGTTGAGGTTGAGAATAGGGGGAGGCTCATAACCTACACGGTGATCTACGTCCCACCGGTCCAGTTCCAGTCGATGGCCCCCTACGCATACGGAATAATACAACTGGAGGATGGACCTCGCATACCTGGCATGATACGCAACGTGGAACCGGGGGATATCAAGATAGGTATGGAGCTCATCGTCGACTTCGAGGAGGATGGAGAGCTGGAACCGCAGGGATGGCCTGGATGGCCGAGATACTTCTTTAGACCTCCATGAACGACCTTCCACTTCTCCCTTAACCCCTTTTGGTCCTAGTTAACTTCTCTATTAGGGGAACTATCTCTGTTAGTGAAGAGACTATGTAGGTTGCACCCGCCGACCTAAGCTTCTCGGGCGGGTTCCTTTCATTCCTTATCCCAACGGCGGCTGCTCCAAGCTCCCTAGCACAGGCCATATCGCCCTCGCTATCCCCAACAACCAAGACCTCCTCCGGCTTCACACCGAGCTTCTCTAGGGCCTCCCTTAGGTGGGCTGGGTCCGGCTTCGTCGATGGGACGAAGTCCCTCGGGACTATGACGTCGAAGAACCCCTTGAGGCGGAACCTCTGGAGGATGTACTCCGTGGCCTTTACGCCGTTTACAGTGAAGAGCCCCATCTTGAGGGACATCCCCCTCAGGGCTTTTAGGGTCGGTATAACCCCCGAGATCAGGTTTGTCCTCCTAGCCGCTTCGAGCTCGTATCGGTCTGCCATTGAGAGTATGGCATCCCTAATCTCCCCTATCTCATCCTCGCTCCTCCCGTTGTTCCTCATTGAGACCTCAGCCTTCCTGAGCATGTTGAAGACGCTCTCACTCAGCGAGAATAATGACCTAGGCAGACCCCTACTCGCCAGGAGGTTAATCACATCAGCCCTCAGGGTTTTGTAGTCAAGCTTGAACTCGACGAGCGTCCCATCGAGGTCGAAGACCACAGCCCTAACGGTCAAAGGCTTCACCATCCATCCACGGATCAACGTAGTTTCTTCATTACTTGAATAGGGTTCAGATATACCTTTCGGATTCACTGTTCAGTTGTTATCAGAGACACCCTCCACGTATTATTGTGCATCACGTGTACGAGGAAGCTTCGGCAAAAGGATTAATACCGCCGGGTTGATAGAGATTGAGAGGGATTTATTGTATGCATGAAGGCCGAATCTGGCCCCCTGAGTGGAGGGAGTATAGAGATCCGGTAAGTGGGGTGAGGGTTCTACAACTGACGAATTATAAGGGTCACAGTTACCACGTATACTTCACAAATTGCGGATGGTACGATGGTGGCAGGAGGCTGCTCTTCGGCTCCGACCGCGAGAATAGAACAAACCTCTTCAGCATAGACTTGAAGACTGGAGAGATAACTCAACTCACGGATCTGGAGCCCGTTAAGCCACCCCACGAGGTGGAGTTCCTAACAACATCAATAAACCCAAAGAGGGATGTGGCCTACTTCTGGTATAACCGGAGGATCACAGCTCTAGACCTAAAAATGCTTGAGACCTACACCCTATGGGAGATGCCGAAGGGCTTCCTACCGTCCATGCTGAACTGCACAGCAGACGGGAAATACGTATGCGCGGGAATATTTGAGGATCTATCGAACCGGATAAGGATCGATTATCTACGCGGCTATATAGGGTTCAGGGAAACCTGGAAGGCGCACCCAACCAGCAGAATAGTGCGTGTGGCAGCCGACGGCGACGAGGCCGATATCGTATGGGAGGAGAAGACATGGATTGGACATGTGAACACGTCACCGACGCAGCCGAACCTACTCACCTTCTGCCATGAGGGTCCATGGGATAAAGTTGACAACCGGATATGGGGTCTAAACCTCGACACCGGTGAGGCTTGGATGATAAGGCCGCGTGAGGATGACGAGATAGTTGGGCATGAGTACTGGCTGGCGGATGGAGTCCACGTAGGCTACCATGGGAGGTGGCCTGATGGACAGAACATCATCGGGATGATACGATACGACAACACCGGGAGGGTGGAGTTCAAATTCCCACACGTAACAGGCCACACGCACTCGAACGACTTCTCCCTAATAGTCGGGGACGGAGGGATGGTTGTTAGGATCTGGAAATACTATGGAAAGGAGCTGGAGGGTCCACGCATACTCTGCATACACAGGAGTAGCTTCCACATTCAACAGGTGCATGTGCATCCAAGGTTCAGCCCGGATGGAAGCCGCGTCCTGTTCACAAGCGACTCTACTGGATATGGAAACCTCTACCTCGCCGATGTCCCAAAGTTTGAGAGCTTACCCAAAATAGATGAGTTGAGGCGTTAAGAGGCGGATGGAACCGACGCTCCTAAATCTCCATGTAAGGTTTAGATCCTCTTAAGCCTGCTTGGTATCGGGGTTCCAACATCCTTGTAGGCTAGTTCTTCAAGTTTGGAGGCCCTAACCCCGCATATTGGCGGGATCAGGTTCTCCTCCTTACCAAGTATAGTCCTTATGAAGTTCACATCCGGGTTTGGGCTTACCTTCGGGTACAGGCTTCTATCAACCTTGGTAACGCTTCCGTCACTCCCCTGGATGTAGACGTCATCCCCCTTGATGAAGACAGCGCCCTTCGAACACCACACCCTAAGCTCCTCATCTACGGCCGTGGTAGGTCTTACATCCCCGCCGGAGAGCGTTATCGAGGCCAAAGCCCCATTAGAGAGTTCAACAGCTATAACCGCATACAAGTCCACGTCGCTTCCAGCCCTATCCATGAAGGCCTTAACCCTCACAGGCTCCGTATCGGTTAGCCATAAGATCGCATCTATCAGGTGTGTCCCTGAACTCCTAACCTGACCCCCACCGGAGAGCTTAGGGTTCAGGTAGAACCTTCCGGCTACTGTTAGGTTCTGGCTTAACCACCCCATTATGAGGTGTGGCTCACCTAGGTCGCCGCTGAGGATCTTGCTCCTAGCATAGACGTACTCCGGTTTGCAGTGCCTCTGATACCCGATCGATAGAACCAGCCCCCTCCTTTCAGCTTCACCCTTCATCTCCTCAGCTTCTCTAAGGGATACCGCCATAGGCTTCTCAACCAGAACGTGGAGGTTACGCCTCAGAGCCTCCATCACATGTTCATAGTGCAGAGTGTGGGGCGTACAGACTATCACAGCGTCGAGTTCTAGGGAGCCTAGCATCTCGTTGTAATCCTCGAAGACCGATCCTGGACTTAGAGGTTCAGGTGCTATAACCCTGAACTTATTCACGTAACCCATCAACCTCTCAGCCCTATACCTAACGATGTCGCATAACCCTACAACCTCAGCTTCACCCTCATCTAGGAGGCTGAGCCTCCTAACATGCTCCCAGCTGATGCTTCCGCAACCGACGATCCCAACCCTCAACAAGCCAACCACCAAAGAGCTTAGCCTTAACATCCTATTAAAGATTAAAGACAGTCTGGGAAGGCTTGTGAGATGGAGAAAAACCCTTACCTGCTCTCCCAGATGTCTAGCGGAGGCTTCAGATCCTTGGGTATGGGAGATCTATAGCTCTTACCAGCTAGACGGCGCCTATGCTCCTTCTTAGCCTTAGCCAGCAGGTCTCCATCTGCCAAGAGATCGAGCACAGTTGCCGCCATAACCTTTGCCCCATATATTAGGGATTTATGTCCAAGCCCAACCCCGCTCTGGGCTACGCACTGCCATGAGTGTCCAGGCGTACCGAGAACGAAGGCCGCTGTGCTGAACTCAACAGTTGGGGTTTGCCAGCTTACATCGGCCACATCTGTGCTGCCGTGACTGACCTCGCCCTCACCCCATGGATCGGGAACCTCATCGTCGATCAATTTATCGACGAGCTTCTCCCATCCAGGGCGTCCAGACTCCCTCAGCCTGTTAACCTTCTCCTCGTATGGGATGGATTCAGCTATCTTCTCGGCGAAACTCAACTCCTCCTCACTATACCTCGGCGTGCCGATCTTCCGCATATTCCTGATTATCAACTCGGCTATGGTCCCGTTCGGGATCAGGTTGTAGAGGCCCCCTATAAGTTCATACTTCAATTCGGTCCTAGTCATCACGGCGGCACCCTTGGCTATATCTAAGATCCACCTATAGATGAAATCGACCTGATCCCTCTCAGGGGCCCTCACGTAATACCAACTACGTGCATAGGGTGGTACGACATTGGGCTGATCACCACCCCTCTCAATAACGTAATGTATCCTCGCATCTTGGATCACATGCTCCCTCAGGAAGTTCACCCCAACATTCATGAGTTCAACGGCGTCCAATGCGCTCCTACCCTGCTCCGGTGAACCCCCAGCGTGAGAGGCTTTGCCATAGAAGTGGAACTTTACGGAGTTCAACGCCAGACTGCTCTTCAACGTAACCGCGTTCATGGAGCCCGGATGATGGCTCACCGCCGCGTCAACACCATCGAAGAGCCCATCCCTAACCATGTACACCTTACCGCTGAAGTTCTCCTCAGCTGGGCAACCGAAGAACTTTATCGTCCCCCTTATCCCATACTTCTCCATGGCCCTCTTGACCGCTATGGCCGCGGCTACACCGCTAGCACCATGGATGTTATGTCCACATCCATGGCCGGGCTTACCGGGCTCCAAGGGTTCCCTCCGAGGAACCCTCTTCTGGGATAGACCTGGAAGGGCGTCATACTCACCCATTATCCCTATAACAGGCTTACCGTTACCCCATGTGGCTACGAAGGCCGTGGGCATACCGGCGACTCCACGTTTAACCTTGAAGCCGTTCCTCTCCAACTCACCGGCTAGGAGCCTTGAAGACTTGAACTCGACTAGGCCGAGCTCAGCGAACTCCCAGACCCTATCGCTTATCTCTATTATCCTCCTCTTGTTCTCATCTATCCAATTGAGGGCATACTCCTCCTCAGGTGACATAACAACACCACAAGAATGGGATGGGAAGCTCCTTTTAACTTTTAGGCTCTGAGGAGCTGGGTGAGCTTAGGATAAGCTTCGGAGATCGACTCCAATCTCCCTTTGGGTAATGCGTAAACTCGGTTCTTAACCGCTTAAATGCCTCACCTAAGGAGGTGCACCCATAATAAATGGCAAAAACTTCCAAAAATTTTTTATTATGAAAGGTTGAATAAATAAGAAAAGGCTTCAAGAAAACTCGATCTCGGTTAGGTGTGAATTGTGGAATTTAAAAGTAGGTGGAGGAGTCTTAGAAGAGTTAGGAAGAATGCGTGATGGATTGGCTTCAGTTCATCGTGTTCTTGCTTTTCGTATTTATGTACGGGTGGATGGCGTATAGCATACCGATCGTCGTAACCGGAATAAGGCGTATGCTCAGAGCTGGTAGGGATTCAAGGGGTTGTGGGGGAGGGAAGAGGCGTAGCGATAAGCTTCCCTCAATATCGATAATAGTTCCGGTTAAGGATGAGGAGAAGGTTATAGGGAGGCTCATCAACTCCCTGCTGAGGCTTGACTATCCGAAGGATAAGATGGAGATAATAATAGTTGAGGACGGCTCGAAGGATAGGACTAGGGAGATATGCGAGGGGTATGCGAGGCTCCACCCAAACCTTATCAAGTTCTTCCATAGAGACTCATCCAGCGGGAAGCCCTCAGCCTTAAACTACGGCTTCAACCATGCAGGTGGGGAGTTGATAGGAGTCTTCGATGCGGATAACGTTCCCCAACCTGACACATTACGGAAGGTAGTCGAGTACTTTAGGGATCCATCGGTTGCCGCCGTCCAAGGTACGACGTGCGCCATAAACGCTGATGAGAACATGTTAACGAAGCTTATCTCCTATGAGGAGGCTATCTTCTTCAAGAATTACGTGCAGGGTAAGGACGTGCTCAATCTCTTCGTACCATTAACGGGAAGCTGCCAATTCATCAGGCGTGACGTGATGGAGACGCTCGGGTATTGGGATGAGAAGTGTCTGGCCGAGGACCTAGAGATGTCAGCTAGGATGATTGAGAGGGGTTATAGGGTTAAGTATGCACCGGATGTAATCTCGTGGCAGGAGGTTCCATCGAGGATACCTAGGTTGTTTAAGCAGAGGCTTAGGTGGTCTAGGGGTTACATGCAGGTGGCTGTGAAGTATGGGAGGCTCTTGAAGAGGTTTGAGAGGAGGGCCATCGATGCCGAGTTAACCCTGATCGGCCCCTTCATACAGACTCTGTTCCTGCTCAACTACCTTGTTTGCGTGTATTTCCACTGTACCAAGATACAGTTAGATCCCATTCTGGTAACCATGATGAACTTCACCCTCTCGATGACTATGGCCTCACTCTTGATAACCGGCGTAGCTTTGGCCTACGTGGTTAGGCCTTGGAGTATCAGGAACCTCTTGTGGCTGCCCTTCATCTATATCTACTGGAACCTGCAGTGTCTTATAACGTTCTACGCCCTCCTGCAGATGGTCTTGAGGAGGCCTGCTAGGTGGGTTAAGACCTTGAAGACCGGGAGATGCACCAAGACCGACATACTGGCTGAGAGCGTTACATCTTGAAGTTTAAATAGACCTTGGTAAATTCTAACTTTATCCTTGGGGATGTTTGTTGGAGGTGTCACTATGCTCGAGATAGAAGTCTGTGAGATTAGGGGTAGGTGTGCGGTCTACAAGGTTGGGGACAAAATGTTGATCGATGGGCCGCGGCTAATCCTTGAGGGGACGGACGCCGTCTGCATCCACGCCTTAGCTCCGCTCTTACATTACGTTGTAGCCCTCGATAGGGGAGTCGACCCGAGGGTGCTGGGTTTATCCAAGAGTGGGGATGTAGCCTACATACAATGCGTCGATCCAGGTGAGCCCTATACTGAGGGTGGAACCGTGATCTTCAGGTGTAGAAGGGTTAGCGGGACCTGATTTTTGGCTGAGACCGCTTCATCTCCCCCTCTCTTTCGGTCAGTATGCTCTCGCCACGTAGACCACTCTCTTAGCCTCTCCGCCGCACGCTATGCATGGTTTATCGGGCTTCTCGTCGATGTTGAATAGGTGACCCCTAACCTCCCCCTCGGAGTATTCCTTTATCCTCTCCGCGCATTCCACGCTCTCACACCAGGATATCCTCGCTATCTTCCTCTCCTTTATCACCATTCTCAGATTTTTTAGGTCTTCCACATCGATTATCATATTTTTCAGGGCGGTTTGGCTTCTCTCCTTCAAGTTTCTACTTATATCCTCGAAGAGCTTCAGTATTGATGGCACCATATCATCCAGCTTAACTACCATCCTCTCCAGGGTGTCCCTTCTGGACAGGGTTACACTCCCCTCCCTTAGGTCTCTAGGTCCAACCTCAACCCTGACTGGTACGCCGAACCTCTCCCAGTAGTAGAACTTCTCACCCGGCTGCATCTCCCCTTCGTCTAGGTGGACCCTTATCTCGGACTTCCTTATCCTCTCGTAGATCTGCCGCGAGTATTCCTTCACATCCTCCTCGAAGCCCTTGTAGGGTATGGGAACCACAACAACCTGGATTGGCGCTATCTCCGGCGGTAGGACTAGGCCGTGGTCGTCCCCGTGTTGGGCTATTATAGCTGCCAGGGTTCTGCTCAATCCCAGGCCGTAGCAGATCTGTACAACGTTCTTGTGGCTTCCATCCACATCCTCATAGGTTATCTCGAAGGCCTTGGCGAAGTTCTCGCCAAGGTTATGGACGGTTCCTATCTGGTTAACTCTGCCATCTGGGTTCCAGGCGTCGAAGGCCAGTGAGTAGACCGCGCCGGCGAACTTGTCGAAGTCAGGCCTCTTCAATATCAGGTAGCTTAGGCCCAGCCTGTCAAATATGGCCTCGTATATCTTCACGGCCTCCCTCACCTGCCTCTCCGCGTCATCCCAGTCCTTATGGGCTGTATGCGCCTCGTTCCATAGGAACTCTCTCATCCTCAAGAGCGGCCTTGTCGCCTTCGTTTCACACCTGTAGACTGGTACGCTCTGGAATATCCTTAACGGTAGGTCGGCGTGGGACCTTATCCAGTAGGAGAATAGGGGGTACATCGCGGTCTCCGATGTTGGCCTGAGGAGCATCCTCCTCCCTAAGGCTCGATCCCCGGCGTGGGTTATCCAGAAGACCTCTGAGTGGAAGCCTTTTATGTGTTCAGCCTCCTTTGAGAAGGCGTCCTCGGGGATCACAACAGGGAATAGGACCGGTTCATGTCCGGCTGCCTCCAGTTCGCCTTCAACCATATCGATTATCCTCTTTATTATCCTCCATCCCCAGCTTTTGTAGACTGCGAATCCCTTAACCGGGTAGCGGTTGTCCAGTATCTCAGCGCTGAAGAGGAGCTCGTCAAACCACTCTGTGAAGTTCTGGTACTTTCTCACTGAACTGGTCAATTTAAACCCTCACACCCAAACCGACATAACAACCATAATGATTCTAATATGTGGCTCTGATAAAGGTTGCTATAGACGATTGGCCTATCGATTACCTTTATGAAGGCCCATGCAATCAAGGAATAATTGAGGGAACTCTTCGGGAAGGGTGAAGGAAGGCTTAAAAGCGTATAGGGAGAAGATCAACATCGGGATTCATAAGGAGAAATCCTAACAGGGATCAAGGTAATTTATGGTTTAGGTTTCTACCTTTCAGGCTTCCTCCTACGCCTCTCCTGAAGAGGTAGGATAGGAAGGTAATTATGGTTACAGCTATGGTTATGGGTAGGTTGTACCTCGATATCCAATATTTGATCTCGTGGGTAACGAGAGGTTTACCAACAAGCTCCTGATCCATGAAGTCCAGTATCCTAGCTAGGACGAGGTCTAGGGGTAGGCTGTGGCCAGCGTTGTACCAGTAGACCCTCTTCGGCTCCCCCGCGGCCCTATACAACTGTTCACCGGCTTCTGCGGGGACTATATCATCGAACCTACCGAGGTGGAAGACAACGGGCCTTGGGGAGAAGTTTCTGATGAAGTTTAACGGGTCGATTGGATCCATGAACCTCTGCAGCTCCTCGTAGGTTATACCTTCCCTCTCGAGGTACTCCCTGATTGGGGGTATAGCCGGATGCTGGCTCTTCCTTACCATTAGGCTCATATTCCCGCCAGCGACTATCAACGCCGCAGCCTTTATCCTAGGCTCGACCCCTATGAAGATCCCGCCGAATATCCCGCCCATACTCCCCCCAACGTACCCTATCCTATCCATGTCTATGTCATCCCTCGTCTCTAGGTAGTCTACAGCCCTCCTGAGGTCTATTATGGTCTGGATTATCCCCCTCCTAGACTCGTTTAGGTTGGTTGAGTATAGGGCCTTTCCATTCTCCCTCCGCTCCCCATGGAACTCAGCGTCGATCGATATGATGGCGTACCCCTCCCCAGCCATCAGCTCGGCAGCCGGGATTGCATCCTCCTTAGAACCCCCATACCCGTGGAGGAAGACTATACAGGGAAACCTCCCCTCACCCTTAGGGATCGAGATTACCGCCGGAACCCTCTCACCATTGACAGAGTCGAAGTAAACCTTAAAGATCCTGCATTTCTCCCCATCCTTGAGGAGGGACTCCTCAACGTTCAGGGGAAGGGACCTATCATACTCATAAAACCTCAGTAGGTCTCCCCTTCCACCCCCATCAGTAGCCGTGAGCAAACCCGCTCCAGGTAGGGAGGCTGAGAATAGGGCTGACAGGATGAAGCAACACCTAAGGTTTAGGTTCAACTTGACCATCCTCTGGGACGCCGTTCTCCAGCCTTCCAGATAGGAAATTTAAGGGCGGTGAAATTAAAGGTTTATGTGAACATGCGGATTTGGGGATGGAGGCGCCTTGAAGACTCTGGTCATTGGAGACTTGAATGTGGACATCATAGCGAGCGGGATAGAAGGCCTCCCAACACTCGGGCATGAGATATTCTGTAGGGATATAAGGACACTTATGGGCGGTTCAGCCTCGATCTTCGCATGTAGACTCGCACAGCTCGGAGCCGACGTCGATATAATGGGGAAGGTTGGGAGGGATCACCACGGGAATATTGTGCTGGAGAGCCTGAGATCAAGTGGCGTCGGTTTGGGTAGGGTAATGATCCAGGATGACGTAAGGACAGGGGTCACGATCTCCCTAACATACCCGGAGAATAAGGCTCTCATAACCTTCCCCGGAAGCATAGACTCTCTGGAGGAGAAGGACATAGACCCAGACGTATTCAACAACTACAACCACCTACATGTATCATCGATCTACATACAACGCAGGCTACTCCCATCGATACCGAATATACTCGAGGAGGCTAAGAGCAGGGGCCTAATAACCTCACTGGACACACAAGCCGACCCGCTAAACCGGTACGAGTACATATGGGAGATACTGGATCACGTCGACATATTCCTTCCAAACGACTCTGAGGCTAAGGGGATAACCGGTTCGGGGGATTTAGCCGAAGCCCTGGATAGGCTGAGCTCAAAGGTCGGCGTGGTGGTTATAAAGTGCGGCGAGAGGGGGGCCATCGGCAAGTCGGAAGGCAGAGTTGTCAGGGTTAAACCGGTAAGGATAAACCCCATAGATACAACCGGAGCCGGCGACTCCTTCGACGCAGGCTTCATCTACTACTACCTACACAGGGGGATGGGCTTCGAGGAGTCCGTGAGGTTCGCAAACGCCTTGGGAGCCCTATCATGCCTATACATAGGGGGTGCAGACAGAAAGATTAATGAACTTGAGGTCTTAAAGTTCCTAAGGAACCGCCAGCCGGAGGTTGAGAATGAAGGTTTAGGGAGGAAATGGGATGGCTAACGTATTGAGGGAGTTGGCCTCGCTCCCCCTTGAGGATCGTAGGAGTATGGGGATAGAACATACACCTAGGGAGATAGCCTCCCAACCCCGCCTCTGGATCGAGAACTTCAAGTTACTGAGGGGTAGGGAGGGTGAGATAAGAACCTTCCTAGAGTCAAACATCTTCTTGAAGAGGAAACCTAGGGTAATACTCTCAGGCGCGGGAACCTCAGCCTTCATAGGGCTCTCAGTCCAGAACCTCCTAAGGTCTAGGTGGGGTATAGATGTGGACGCTAGACCCACAACCGATATAGTTACCCACTGGGATTCCATCCTACTGAAGGATGCCGATAACGTCTTGGTATCCTTCTCTAGGTCTGGGAACAGCCCGGAGAGCCTCGGAACGGTGATGCTCGCCAACACATTCTGCGAGAGGATAAGCCACATAATAATCACATGCAATAAGGATGGTAAGCTCGCAAGGCTGTATGGCGACTCAGATAACACCCTACTACTATTACTAACCCCGGAGACTAATGATAAGGGCCTCGCGATGACGAGTTCATTCTCAACCATGTTGATGACGGCCCAATTCCTAGCTTACATAGACGACCTCGAGGAGTATGAGATGATAATTAACTCGATCTCGGAGGCTACGGAGGGAATCTTCGAGGAATACTCAAGCCTCCTAAAGGAGATAACCGAACTCGACTTCAAGAGGGCCGTGTTCCTTGGGAGCGGAACCCTATACGGATGCGCGGTTGAGTCACACCTAAAACTCCAAGAGCTAACCGCCGGCCGCGTAATCTGCAAGGCCGACTCCTTCCTCGGGTTAAGGCATGGCCCAGAGGTGGTAATAGACGATAAAACCCTGGTTGTTTACTTCCTCTCAAGCGATCCCTTCGTTAGGAGGTATGAACTCGACTTGATGAGGGATGTGTGGGCTAAGGGGATAGGGATGACCAAGCTTGTGGTCTGCGATAGATCCGATGGGGAGGTGGAGAGGTACGTAGACCACGCCATAGAGTTCGACCGTGACGGCGTATTCAGGATACCGGATATGTGCAGGCCGGTGATGGACGTCACGATCGGGCAGATGCTCGGCCTATTCAAGTCGATAAACCTAAACCTGAAACCAGACAACCCGAGTGAGGAGGGTATAATAACACGGGTTGTGAAGGGTGTTAGGATATACGACCCCGAGGCCTACAAGAGAAACGGGGAGTTTAAGGTTATAGCCGAATAACGTGGAGGGGGAAGATATGATACCGAGGAAGTTCTTCGTCACGAGCGGTAAAGCCTTCAGCCCCATATCGAAGCTGAACGCCTTCGACCTAGCCTTGAAGGACGCCGGGATAGCCCAGTGCAACCTAGTTAAGGTGAGTTCGATACTACCACCAAACTGCAGGGAGGTTGAACCTAGGGATCTACCCTTCGGCTCGATAATCCATGCTGTGGTTTCCAGGATGGACGGGGAAGAAAGCACAACGATATCGGCTGGTCTAGCATGGAGTTACGAGAAGAGCGGGAGCTACGGCCTAGTGGCTGAGGCTTATGGGTACATGGATGAGAAGACTATACGGGACGCTTTACGCAGAAGGATCGAGAATATGGCCAAAGCCCGCAACATAACGATCGGGGACATAAAATATAAAATTGAAACCCTGAAGGTGCCCCTAGGAAACTACGGATGCGCAATCGCCGTACTCGTATACCTGCCCTAAAGAGGAACAAACCCCAATCATCAAAACTTTTCAAATGGTAATTTATAAAAGGAAAGGTTGGAGAATAACTGGGATCGCTACTGGAGCAGAGGAAGATGGTGGATCCTATGGAGGAGATTGAGGGGGAACGTGAAGAGAGGATAGCTTGGTGGCGTGAAGCAAAGTTCGGCATGTTCATCCACTGGGGCCTATACTCCATACCCGCCGGGGTTTGGAGGGGACTCCGAATCCCCGGGTTAGGTGAATGGATACAGTACACTGCGAAGATACCCGTTGGGGAGTATGAGAAGCTCGCGGGGAGGTTCAACCCGGTCAAGTTCGATGCTAGGGAGTGGGTCAGGATAGCCAAAGAGGCCGGGATGAAGTATATGGTTATAACAGCAAAACACCACGACGGCTTCTGCATGTTCGACACGAAGCTCACAGACTACAATATAGTTAAGGCAACCCCGTTCGGGCGTGACCCGTTGAAGGAGCTGGCTGAAGCGTGCGGGGAGGAGGGGATAAAGTTCGGCTTCTACTACTCCCAGACGCTGGACTGGCACCACCCAGATGGGTTAGGCAACTACTGGGACTATGACTCCTCAAAACAGAGCTTCGTCAAGTATCTGAGGGAGTACGTGAAGCCTCAGCTGAGGGAGCTGCTGACCAACTACGGACCGATAGCCGTGGTATGGTTCGATATAGGAACCCCAACACCCGAGCTGGCTCAGGAACTCATAAGCTTCGTGAGGGAACTCCAACCAGACACGATAATCAACGGCAGAGTCGGCATCAGGGGTGGAAGGTGGTCACGCGGCTTGGGGGACTACATAGAGATGGGGGACAACGAGATACCTGAGGAGAAGATAGAAGGGGATTGGGAGACCCCTGCAACCTTGAACGATACGTGGGGCTACAAGAGCTACGACCACAACTGGAAGTCCCCCGGGAACGTGATACAGAAGCTCGTCGAGATAGTCAGTAAGGGTGGGAACTACCTCCTTAACGTTGGACCGACCGCTGAGGGGGTTATACCAGAACCATCAGTTAGGATACTGAGGGGGGTCGGCGAGTGGCTGAGGAGGAACGGTGAAGGCATCTACGGAACGAAGGCGAGCCCGATAAGAACCCCACCGGAATCTCTATACCGATGCACAGCCAAACCGGGCAGACTTTACATCCACACCCTAGCATGGCCATGGTACGGAGAACTCGTAATCCCGGAGGTCAAGAACAAGGTTGAGAGGGCGCATCTCCTAGCATACCCGGAGCTTGGGGAGCTGAGCTTCAGACAGGAGGGTGAGATCGTCACGGTCAACGTACCCGAGAAAGCCCCAGACCCGATAGATACAGTCATAGTCCTAGAGATGGAAAGCGAAGAGTGGCCGTAGGGCGGGTAACCCCTCACCCATACCCAACCGGGACGGCTTCAGCCTCCAGCCTCCGCGTGCCAGCTGTAGTCTTACCCTTCTTAGGTTTAACCATCGATAGGCGCATGGCGTTCAGTATTACGGCTAGGGATAGACCCATATCCCCAACGGCCACAGCCAGCCAGAACGTTACCAAACCCGGGAAGGTGAGGACTGCGAAGTAGCCCTTCACAAGGATCGAGCCAGAATATCCTCCCCAACTATCTTGGCGGTCTTCCTGCTCAGCCTTAATAGGTATGGAAGCCTAGATAGGTTGTCTCGCATTAGGCTATGCCGGCGGACTCCAGAGCTATGTCGCTTCCGATGACGCCTATGGCTATCCCAACATCGGCTCTAGCCAGGGTTGGTGCGTCTTGACTCCATCCCCAACCATGGCGACTCCGCCATACCTCACCGACAACTCCTCGATCATCTTCACCTTATCCTCTGGTAGGAGCTCGGCGTGGTACTCGTCGACGCCTACCACTCCACCTATAGCCCTAGCGGTCCTCCAGTTATCTCCGGTTATCATCACCGTTCTCACCCCGCTCCTCCTAAGCTCGGTTATGGTCGGGGAGGCCTCATCTCTAACCCTATCCCTTACCACTATCAACCCTAGGGTTCCCCTCTGCTCCCTACGAGCACCATGGCATTCCCGTCCTCCTCCAACCTTTGAGCCTCTTCAGGTAAACCTTCGAATAATTCCTCGAATAGCCTCTTATTGCCAACGTAGTATACATCGTCGTCAGCCTCACCTATAACGCCCAAACCCCTGATGGATCTGAAACCCTCAACCTTCAGGGATTATGGAATGCGCTGAAAAGCTCCTAGATAAACCCAGAAACCGCAGACAGAGACAAGCGACAACGCACAGAACCAAACGAAAAAGTTAAATCTATACTATATTTATTTTTTATATTGTTGTCAAAGGGTGGCAACATGAAGAAATACCCAAAGAGAGTTTCTAATATTGTATACAGAACGGAGGAATCAGCTGACTCTTCTAAAAGAGAAACGTTGGTTTTCAATCCTGAAACTGGTGAAATCAAATTACTAAATGATACTGCAACCTTTGTTTGGAATCTTTGTGATGGCAAGCACTC
>CAZCOP010000014.1:0-21514 GCA_964499825.1 uncultured Candidatus Bathyarchaeia archaeon | reverse complement strand
GCTGAGAAGCTGGCTGAGCTGGCTAAAACCCTGAAGATAAGGCTCGAGATAGATACATCCATCTCACGATGCCCAAAATGTAACTCTAGGATAAGACCGGTCGAGAAGGAGGAGGTTATCGATAGGATACCCGAGTCGACATCCCGCTTCTATGATGAGTTCTGGATATGCACTAAGTGTGGGCAGATATACTGGCACGGCTCCCACTGGAGGAGGATAAGTGAAACCCTAAAACTCGCCAGGAAGCTGGCATGTGAAGGCGTCGAGGGTAGGGAGGCGGGTGGGAACTCCGGTTAACCGCCTAATAAAAACCGTTCATAGAATCTCAATTATGCCGGGTTTAACGAACCTTATCCCCCCGATACCCCTACTCTTCAAGGCCCTGTTAAAGTTATGTATCCTCTCGAAGGCGTTTGGGGCCTTCAAGGGGCAGATGATGACATCCTCACACCTGACCATCTTGGCTATCTCATCGGCTAGCGACGAGTAGGATATCCTCCCCTTCCCATATCTCACCTTCAGCTCCCTGTATATCCTCTCGACCTCTCCGCAGCTCCGGTAGAACCGCTCCCTCGGGCATGTGTAATACTTGAAGCCCCTGATTATATCGCTTCTCAGCCTCCTCTTCAAGGTGTCGATCGACAACATCTTGATGAGCTTCCTCTCCGTTATCTCATGGGATGAATACTTCATGATGAGCCTGCTGATCCTTGAAGCCTCCCCGTCGTAGGCCTCCTCATACCTAGTCACCTCACTACCGTGGCCTGTAAACTCACCGATCCATAAGCCATGCCTACCGTCGCAGACTATCGGCCTCAGGATGAAGCCCTTCGAGCTGGGGTTCCTCTCAAGGATCCACTCGACATCGCTGATAGGGTCATCATACCCTCTAAGGTTCGGGAATATCGAGATTCCGGATTCCCTGTCAAATAGGATGAGTATATCCTTAAGCTCAATCTTCCTCTCAGGCAAAGCAGCTCGAAGAATGACGGGTGAAAATGTAATATAAACTTTTACCATGAGTGGATGTCCTAGGCGGAGTTCTCCTCCCCATCTCCTCCGCTTCCTTCCTCATCTTCCTCCCCTTCACCTCCCTCCCCTCCGCTTTGGGGCTTCCCCCTCTTCAGAACCGGGAGGGGTGGAGGAGTTGTCGCCATAGTCCACCCTATCCAAGCTACGACGAAGAGGAAGAGATACACGAAGATCACGACCGGTATTAGGAGAGCCCATTCGCTTATCGATCTCCCGAGTAGAACCTCATCTTGGGGGGATAGGAATAGAGCCCAGAAGTAAACGATCATCGTGACGACGCTCATAACAAAAAGGAGCCTCCCCTGCGTAACCTCCCTCATCTCCCACCCATCCTAAAGAAGAATACGCGTTGATAACTTAAAACTTTTGAATGGTTTGAGGGTTCCCCAGCGACCCCAACATCCTCCAAAGTTTTTTATCCGAAAATCCGATTCTTCTAGATTGGAGGGGGAACTTCTTGTCCAAGGAGAGACCGGTGGGGGTTAAACCCGTATTCGAGAAGGTGCTAACAGATGTGGATAGGGGTATATACGTTGAGAGTTGGGAGGTAAGCAATGAGGAGTTCGGACTGGATGGCAGATGGCGCATAAAGAAGCGTAGGTTGATGGGTGGACTCTCAGACGGCGTGGACATCATAAAGGTGGATAATGGAGCCCTATCCTTCACCGTGATCCCGACGAGGGGGATGGGTATATGGAAGGGCGAGTTCAAGGGGCTACCCCTAGGATGGGAATCCCCAGTGAAGAGCCCAGTCCATCCGCATTACATAAACCTTGAGGCTAGAGGTGGGCTGGGATGGCTCGACGGCTTCAACGAGTGGATGGTTAGGTGCGGCCTCGGGAGCCTTGGGCCGCCGGGAATCGACACGATCATAGATAACATGGGGAGGAGAAGGGAGGTTATGTTGACGCTCCACGGAAAGATAGCCAACATCCCTGCCAGCGAGGTCAAGTGTAGGGTATACCTAGAACCCTCCGTAAAACTCTCGGTTGAGGGCGTTGTATACGAGAGGTCGATGTTCGGCCCGAACCTAAAGATGACAACTGAGGTCTCAACAACCCCAAACAGCAACACCCTAAAGATAACGGATAGGATAGAGAACCTGAAGAGTACGCCGGATGAGATGCAGATACTCTACCACTGCAACTATGGGGTTCCGCTGTTAGAGGATGGGGCACGCCTCGCCGCACCCTTCCATAAGGTTGCACCTAGGGATGGGAGGGCCGCCGAGGGAATAGAGAGCTTCGACGAGTTCGGACCCCCAGAGAGCGGATTCGTGGAGCAGGTATACTTCTGTAAGCTCGTAGGCGACGGGAGGGGATACACAAAGGTTGCACTTTTAAATAGAGACAGAACCCGGGCGGCTTCGATATCGTTCTCCCTGAGGGAACTCCCATACTTCACTGTGTGGAAGAACACGAACTCGGTGGAGGAGGGCTACGTGGTAGGTTTGGAGCCCGGCACAAGCTTCCCAAACCACAAGAGCTTCGAGAGGAGGATGGGGAGGGTTGTAAACCTGAAGCCAGGAGAAACCTATGAGGTTACGTTAGAGCTCTCGGCGCATGTTGGGGCTGAAGAGGTCGGGAGGTTGGAGGACGAGATCGAAGGCCTAATGGAGGGGCTTGAGACTGAAATATTCAGGAACCCGATAGAGGAGTTCTCACCAACATAAGACAACTAGAGGCCACCAAAAGATATTAAAGCCACATCCTCAAATGGAGTTATCGGTGACCATTAATGGGATGTGGCCACGTTTGGCTCCGCCGCATCTAACTCAGACAACTTCTCAACCATGCCATCCAAGAGTTACGCAATAAACCGCGATGGAGAAGTTCTTCCAAGATACACAAAAACCGCAGCTCTCCTTATTATGATTAAACCATTAAGAGGACGCCATCAGCGATGTGTAGGCGGTGGTGGTCATATTGGTCGAGGATGAGGAGAAGGAGGAGATGGTTGTAACCCCCTGGAAGGTTTCCGGTGAGGTAGATTACAGGAGGTTGATGGAGGAGTTCGGCACCCAACCGATAGACGACCAGCTCCTGGAGAGGATAAGGAAGCATACAGGCGAGCTCCACCCACAACTGAGGAGGAGAATATTCTTCTCCCATAGGGACTTGGACTGGATACTCGACATGTATGAAGGCGGGAGGAGCTTCGTCCTATACACTGGTAGGGGCCCCTCAGGCCCAGTCCATGTAGGGCATCTTATACCATGGATATTCACGAAGCACCTCCAGGATGTCTTCGGCTCTAAGCTGTACTTCCAGATGACTGATGACGAGAAGTTCCTGATAAAGCCTGAGTTCACCCTGGAGGAGACGAACAGCCTCGCCTACGATAACGCCTTGGATGTGATAGCTGTAGGCTTCAACCCTGAGAAGACCAAGATAATAATGGACTCCGAGAGCGGAGGTATATTATACAAACTCGCCATCAGGATAGCGAAACGCATAACATTCTCAACGATAAAGGCGACATTCGGCCTGGAGGAAAGCTCGAATATAGGGATAATCTTCTTCCCAGCCATACAGGCGGTTCCATGCTTCATAGAGTCCCACCTGGAAGGTGAGAACGTGCCATGCCTAATACCGGCCGCCATAGACCAGGACCCATACTGGAGGGTGACTAGGGATGTAGCACCCAAACTCGGCTACTACAAGCCGGCCCAGATACACTGCAAGTTCCTACCGGGATTGGGTAAGGGTGGGAAGATGTCAGCCTCCATGCCGGAGACCTGCATCTTCACAACGGACACGCCGGAGGAGGCTAGGAAGAAGCTCTGGAACGCCTTCACAGGTGGTAGGCCGACGGCGAAGGAGCAGAGGCTGCACGGCGGAAACCCGACAATCTGCCCAATCTACCACTATTACTACTACCTCTTCGAACCGGACGACAAAAGGCTTGAGGAGATCATGTGGGAGTGCAGAACAGGGAAGATGTTATGCGGAGAATGTAAACTCAGACTGGCCGAGAGGGTTGGGAGGTTCCTAACAGAACACCAGAAGAAACGGGAAGAAGCGAGGGACAAGATCGAAGAATACATCTTCAAAATAAAAGATTAATATCGACAGTCCTCATCTCTTCATTAATGAGGACTGGAGCCCGGTGGTGTAGAGGACAAGCATGGCGGGCTTTGGACCCGCCGACGGGAGTTCGAATCTCCCCCGGGCTACCAACAAGACACTTTCTCTTTCAATTTTTCTTCGAAGATGTCACTAGCCTTGCAACCTCTCAGGTTGTCACTCGATCAGTGGCAGTATGTCCTCCATTATGTAGCCTATGAAGTCCTCAACTGTGCTCTTGCTGAAGAGTGTGACGACGCTGTTCCTTGTTATCCCGACGACTATACCCCTCTTCTGAACCTCGAAGACGACGTACCATATCCTCCCATGTTGTAGGTATTCGCGGTATAGCCTGGTATCGGCTAGGTCTGACCCGGCTAGGCAGAGCTTCTCGACTCCGGGTATATCCACATCGTCGAACCATATGAGCTTCGTAGCCTGCGGGTTAGACTCGTGGAGTTCCCTCAAGGTCTCGTGGGGTATCCTAGTCTCAACCACCGCGTGCGGCTTTATGAATAATACCTCGCTCAGCTTGTTGGCCACGTAGCCTGTTAGCAGCTTCTTGACCCCACGCGCCACGGATGGCGCTAGAACTATAAGGAACGTTCTACCCTTAAACCTCCTTATCCAGAAGGGTGCCTCCTCGGTCACAGGGGTCTCGATCACCCTCCGCTTGTAGTATCTGCTCCTGACGAAGTCCATGCTGAAGACCCCGGATATCACGTCTTCACCGGCCTTCAGGTCTAGGATCTCGGTCACGAGGGTTACCGATTCACCCCTGATCGTCTGGTAGGGCTCCTCCTCACGGAAGTCCTTCAACTTCTGAACCATCAAACCGAGGCTTGCTTCCTCCCTTATCTCGAAGACCTTCGCTGGCAGAACCAACCCTAACACCAAAGAAAGGTTTTGTACAATCATTTTTAAAGTTTCCACCGTCTAGTAATGTGTAGAGGCTCTGGTAGAGGTGTAGTCTATGAACTCTAGGGAGAGGGTTACCGTAACGCTGAACCATGAGGAGCCTGATCGGGTTCCCATCGATCTGGGTGGAAGCCCAACAACGGGGATGCATGTGAGCACGGTCTACGCCCTACGTCAAGCCTTGAAGCTTGACCCACCTGGGACGCCCGTGAAGGTTATAGAGCCATACCAGATGCTCGGTGAGATAGCGCCGGACCTACGCGACGCTCTCGGCGTAGATGTGGTCGAGTTAAGCGGTAGCACGACGATGTTCGGGTTTAAGAAGGAGGGGTGGAAGCCCTGGAGGCTCTTCGATGGGACACCGGTTCTGGTCCCAGAGGGCTTCAATACTGAACCCGATGAGGACGGCAGCATACCGATGTACCCGGAGGGAGACCGTTCAGTCCCACCCTGCGCCCGCATGCCTAAGGGAGGCTTCTACTTCGACGCCGTGGATAGACAGGGACCGATCGACTGGAAGAACCTAAACCTTGAGGATAACATCGAGGAGTTCCTCCCGATAACGAGTGAGGAGCTTGAGTACCTGAGGCGTGAGGCTGAGAGGCTCTACAACGAGACCGACAAGGCTATACTGGCGAACTTCGGCGGTACAGGGTTCGGCGACATCGCGTTGGTTCCAGGACTACACCTGAAGCATCCGAAGGGTGTGAGGGGGGTTAAGGAGTGGTACATGTGCCACGTTATACGTCCAGACTACATCTACGAGATCTTCGAGAGGCAGTGTGAGGTTGCATTGGAGAACCTGGAGAAGATATACAAGGTAGTCAAGGATAGGGTGACGGCCGTATTCGTAACCGGAACAGACTTCGGAACCCAGAGGGGGCCGATAATGTCGAATAGAACCTACCGGAAGCTCTACAAACCCTTCCACAAACGCGTAAACGACTGGATACATGAGCATACGCCGTGGAAGACCTTCATCCACTCATGCGGGTCGATAGAGCCCCTCATAAAGGAGTTCATAGAGGCAGGCTTCGATATACTAAATCCCGTCCAGACATCAGCCGCCAACATGGATCCACACATGTTGAAAAGGAAGTACGGCGACAAGATAACCTTCTGGGGTGGCGGAATAGACACCCAGAGAACCCTACCCTTCGGGACTCCTGACCAGGTTAGAAGGGAGGTGCGAGAGCGAATAAGGATATTCGCACCCGGCGGGGGCTTCGTCTTCAATACGATCCATAACGTCCAGCCGAGGGTTCCAGTTGAGAACGTGGTAGCCATGTATGAGGCCGTACGCGAGTATGGGGTATACCCGATAGGGTAGGGCGTCCTGTTTAGGCGCCGTCTGAGTAACTCTGAGCTCTCATCCCTCCAACCCTAAAGGTTGAGGTCGAACCAATGCCTTCTCATCATCCGGCGAGTAAAGGATAAGCAACGATCGAATAAAAAGATTTAGCCGTCTTGGCGTTTCACTGCTGCCTCTAGGATTTTCATAAACTTGAGAAAATTGCAGCCTTCAGCCTCATGTTTTATCCATGAATGATCCTAAAACTTTATATTTCCGTCATGGGTAATTATTCATACCTAGTTTGCTCGGATCTCTTCCCTTATAAATATAGCCCTAACTCTGTCCTCCTCTCCTACAACTGCTTGAAGGAGGTGATCCAGAGAATTGGGTGAGATAAGAGTAGCTTTAGCTGGGATCGGCAACTGCGCCTCAGCTCTTGTTCAGGGGGTCAGATATTACAGGAACGCCGAGGAGGGTGAGGTTATTCCCGGACTGATGCATGTAAACTTTGGGGGGTACCACATAAGGGACATAAGGTTCGTGGCCGCCTTCGACGTGAATAGGCTGAAGATAGGGAGGGACCTAAGCGAGGCGATATTCGCAGAGCCAAACTGCTGCGCAAGGTTTGCTAACCCCATGCCCAAGCTTGGGGTTAAGGTCCTCCCAGGGCCGATACTCGACGGTGTGGCGCCGCACATGAGGGAGTCCTTCAAGGTTTACGGCGAGGATGATAACGATCCGGTTGATGTTGCCTCCGTCTTGAGGGAGGCCGACGCCGACATGCTGGTGAACTTCCTGCCTGTTGGGAGCTACCACGCAACGAGGTACTACGCCCAAGCGGCCCTAGATGCCGGATGCGCCTTCGTTAATTGTATCCCTGAGTTCATAGCCAGCGATGGTGAGTGGGCTGGCAGATTTGAGAAGGCTGGCCTACCGATAGCCGGTGATGACATCAAGAGCCAGCTCGGCGCCACGATACTCCACCGCACATTGGTGAGGCTCTTCGTTGAGAGGGGAGTCGTTATCGATGAGACATACCAGTTGAATATTGGCGGGAACACGGACTTCGAGAATATGACGGTTGAGGCCCGGTTGAAGACTAAGAGGGTGAGTAAGACTGAGGCCGTGACGAGTATGGTTCCATATCCGGTTCCGACGAGGATAGGGCCCTCAGACTACGTACCCTTCCTCGGAGACAAGAAGATATGCTACATCTACATAAAGGGCAGGAAGTTCGGGAACCAGCCGGTTGTGGTCTCAGCGAAGCTTGAGGTTGAGGACTCCCCAAACAGCGCTGGGATGGTGATAGACGTGATAAGGGCTGTGAAGCTCGCATTGGACCGGGGAATATCTGGTCCCCTGATAAGCATATCATCCTACGCCTTCAAGCATCCGCCAGTTCAAGTATCAGACGACGAAGCAAGAAGATGGGTTGAGGAGTTCATAGAGGGGAAGCGGGAGCGCTGAGGCCTGCGGGGGACGAACCTCATAGAGGATAGGGCTTCCAGCCTGATCCGGCTTCATCTCCCTTCTCCCTTTTCCTCTTAATAATACCAATGGAGGCTTCGGAGTGAAGGCTCTAATTATAGCTGCTGGGCGTGGGGAGAGGCTGAGGCCCCTAACCGATGAGAAGCCCAAGCCGTTACTGGAACTCTTAGGTTTGAGGCTTATCGAGAGGGTTATCCTATCCGCTAGGGAGGCTGGGATAAGGGATTTCGTTGTGGTTGTTGGTTATAGGGGTGAGATGGTTAGGGGCTTCCTCGGCGACGGCTCGAAGTACGGCGTGAAGGTAGAGTATGTTGAGAATATCCTCTGGAATAGGGGGAATGGGCTATCCGTATATGAGGCCAGAAAGCTCCTAAACGATGATAAGTTCATACTTCTAATGTCGGATCACATATTCAACCCTGAGATAATAACTGAGCTGAAGAGGCAGGAGCTTAAGGACGGCGAATGCATACTCGCCGTAGACACAGAGATGAAGTATATACTGGACATCGACGAGGCTACAAAGGTTAAGATACTCGACGGCAGAGTTATCGATATAGGGAAACACCTCAGGGAATACGATGGGGTTGATACCGGGATATTCATCTGCACACCCCACATATTCGATGTCTTAGGGGAGAGCATCCAGAACGGCCACGACTCCCTAACTGACGGCGTGAGGATCTTAGCCAAGGAGGGGAGGATGAGGGTATACCCGATAAATGGGAAGAGGGACTACTGGTTTGATGTGGATACACCCGAGAGCCTTGAGGCTGCTAAGAGGATAATCCTCCACGAGGTATCCAAACACGCCATATCTACCAGAATACTCTACAAGTACCTGAATACCCCAATAACCAAGCTATTAATTCACACCCCGATAACTCCGAACCAGGTTACCATCCTAAGCCTCCTAGTAGGAATGTTCTCAGCTATCCTATTCATGTTTGGATATCCCATCCCAGCCGGTCTACTCGCCCTCTTCAGCGCCGTCCTGGACGGAGTGGACGGTAAGCTCGCTAGGATAAAGTTCATGAAGACTCCTTACGGCGGGATACTCGACTCCTTCATCGACCTGTACACGGATCTGGTGATATTCTTCGGGATGGCGTATTATGGGTATGTCAGAACCCTCGATCCAGCCGTCTGGTTTTTAGCCCTCCTAGCCCTAACCGGAACCATAGCGGTCTCCGTACCAGCTGGTATATCAACCCCGACGAGGAAGTACTGGGTCTCACTCTCGAAGCTGTACCGCTGCTTCCCCTTCAGGCCCAAGCTTGGTTTGATAGATAAGTGGGTTGTTGAGTGCTCACCCGCCAGTAAGGATGCCAGATACCTGTGGATAACCATCGGAAGCGTTCTCGGGCAGGTGGTTGGAACGCTCTGGGCCATAGCTGTAGTCACCAACGTCATGGCGGTCTACCGCCTAGTCAGGGCGAAGTTGACCACCGAACACCTATCCCTCGACGAAATTGAGGACTATCTGGAGCGGATATACCTCCCGAAGGGTGGTAAAGGTGAAGGTATGCTTCGTCTCAACATTTCCCCCAATCCAGTGCGGGATCGGAAAATACACCCAGATGCTCGCTGAGGCCCTAGTTGAGAAGGGGGTAGGGGTTGATGTCCTAACCGAGAAGAGCGTGGGGAGGGTGGACGCTGAAGGGCTGAGCGTTATACCATGCTTCAACTCAAAAGTGGACTTTGTCAAGCCGGTGTTGGAGGCCGCCGGGGAGATAGACCCGGATGTTGTACATATACAGCACGATTACACCCGCTACAGCCCGCCCGAGAGGTTTGAGGAGCTTCTTGAGGGCCTGTCGAAGTATAGAACCTTCGTCACGATGCATGCCGTATTGACTAGGGAGACATCAGACTACCACCCCTACTGTGAGAGGTTGAATAGGCGCATAGGTGAGCTTGCTGAGATAATAGTCCACCAGGAGACGGCTAAGCAGGCCCTTATCAGGATGGGAGTCCCAGATGGGAGGGTTAAAGTGATACCGCATGGAACGCCGACCTTGAACCATAAGCCGGACAAGGAGGGCTGTTTCAACGTATCGGGGGATAGACCGGTCATAGCCCAATTCGGCTTCTTGAAGGAGCAGAAGCAGGTTCACGTTTCGATTATGGCCATGCAGTCGATACTCAAGGTCATCCCAGACGCCTACCTATTCATCGGTGGTTCTATACACCCTTACTACAGGGGGGATAGAAGGTATCAGGAGTACGTCGACTACTGCATGAGGCTCATCGAGGAGCTGGGTCTCTCCAGTAACGTCAACCTGTTAAACTCATTCCTATCAGATGATGAACTCGGGAGGTGCATATGCTCAGCCGATGTAATCCTATACCCGGAGAAGATGAGCTACTGGTCTGTTAGCGGCATGCTACACCTGGCCTTTGGAGCCGGGAAGCCGGTCGTTGCCGCTAGATCCCCAAAGTTCGAGGAGGTGAGCCGGTACATATCGGATGAGCTCCTGTTCGCACCGGGGGATCACAGGCACCTAGCTAGGATAGCGTCGAGGATACTGCTCGATGGGGAATTCCGCGCCTTCGTGGTGGATCGTGTGAGGAGTTATGCCCGTAGGACTAGTTGGGATAGGGTTGCCGACATGCATATTAGGGTTTACTCCGGCTAGGCTGTCTCCTTCCAGCCCCAATCATCATCTTGTATCTCTTGACCGCCTCCACGGCTTCATCCCTCCTCCCGGTCTTGTAGAGTATCCTGACCTCAGGGTCTCCCAGCCTTATCCTGTAGCCGCAATTGAAGCACTTCGCCGTCTTTCTCCAGTCCTCCGCGTATCGGATTGAGCCGCACCTCGGGCAGAGTATAACTATGTATGAGCCTCCTATCCCGGGTCCCCCTTCCAACGGACTTGTTCAAGCTTCCGCTAGGGTTTCCGTGCTCCTCACGCCCTCTATCGAGTTTATCTCGGTTGTTAAGGCCCTCAGCTCCTTGTAGTCTTCAACCTCGACGAATACCGCTATGTCGAACCTGCCGTAGGTGAAGTATGCCTTCCTAACCCCCCTCATACCCCGGACGGCCTCCAGTATCGATTCAGCCTTGGTCGGTATAACCTTCAACAATACGCATGCGTTGAGCATGTTCACACCTCCTGATGCTGGATCTCCACCAGGGTCTCCGTGAAGACTACACCGGCGATCCTCCCCATCCTCAATACGAGCCTCCCAAGCTCCCTCTCGTCTGAAGCCTCGACATCGGCTACTACGTCGTATCTGCCGAGAACTGGGAAGACTCTCTCGACGCCTCCAAGCTGCCTTAAAGCCTCAACCACATCCTCGAACTCTCCCCGTCTGGTCCTAATCAATACACAAGCTGAGACCAAGGTTTTCCCCTCAATATTAAAGGAGCCGTCTGGTATAAAAGGTGTTCCTCCCAACAGAGAACCATCCGAAAGTATGTGGAGAAGGCAAACGAACTCTTCAAGAAGAATATCCACGCTGAAGCCTTAACGGTTCAGCCTATGATATGCCGACGTCCATGTCTAAGTTTCTCCATCTAGGGTTATCCCTGGAAGAAGTTGTAGAGGCGGGCACGGTGAAGCCCGCGGAGGTTACCGGAAAAAGGAGGGATTGGAACTTTGAGACCCGGCGCTTGTGGAGAAGTCACAGTGCTAAATATGCTTGAGGGCGGGTTTCGCTCCTAGACTTTGAGGGTGAGGGATGGATCTGCAAGCTTCCGAGGGCTGTTAGAGCTGTTCGAAACAGAGGGATAGCTTACTAATCCTGAGAAGAACCTTAACGCTCTTTTTATCTCTCTTTCTTGAGTTCCCATATGAAGTGGCAGCAGTTGTCGCCGGCCATAAGCATCTTCGGCCTAGTGAATTTAATTTCGGGGTTGAAACCTTCAGTAGCGGCTTCATCTCCAACGCATATCAGTTTCACCCCTATATTTGTTGCGTTTAGCTTCTTTAATGTCTCTGCATGCAGACACTTGAACACCTTCACTTCTAAGGCTTCCTTAGATTTTCTGATAACTTTGAAGTCGTGAACTTTATCGTTGAAGAGGCGGAAGAAGTATTCAGGATCGCTTCTTCCAGTGGATTTCGCTATCTCCTTCCATCTCCGCTTTATCCTTTCACAGTTCCACTTGGATAGAGCTTCGAGGGCTTCTTCCCCATATAAGCTGATGAGTGCATGACCCATGAACGCTAGCAGCATGTCGCGGTAAACTATGCGGTCAACCTCAGACATTCTTCATCACGGATAAGTATTCTAATCCGCCGCGCTATATGGCTTTCGTGCAATCGTCATGATGAGGTGAGCTTCATCTTTTCCCATCTTAACCTTTCATGGTGAATCCCCTGACTGGAGCTCTCTGCTTAGAGGACAGCTACCTTAAGGAATGCGAATGCTCGTTCTTCAGAATTGTTTGAGTACGTCTTCCCTCTCGATTATCCTCCCGCAGTAGTGGCACCTCAGCCTTAAGGGTTCCTCCCGTTCGACGTAGAATGTCGATTTAACCGGTTCACCGCTGTTCGAGATGCACGATGGGTTTACGCACTTGAGGATCCCATATATCACGCTTGGGAGCTTCACCCTCTGCTTCTCGACGACCCTGTAGTTTCGAATTATGTTTATCGTTGCGTGTGGTGCTAGGAGCGCTATCTTGTCAACCTCCTCAGGGTTCAGCTCCCTACCCTCAATCTTGACTATATCCTTAACGCCCAGCTTCTCGCTTGGGACGTTCATCGCTATTGTTACAACCCCGCCGGCTCGACCGTCTATCCCGAGTATCTTTATGACATCTAAGGCGTGGCCCCTAGTTATATGGTCTATAACGGTTCCGTTCCTGATCTTCGAGACCCTTAAGGTTCTCTTACTCATCCCACAGACCGCCGGTCGATCATAATCATAATAGACCCAAGGATAAATAATTTTATTTCCTCGGAAGGTTTATGCATATCTGGTGAATGCGGTGCGGTTTGAAGGGCGTGACATCATATCGATAAGGGACTTCACCCGCGGGGAGCTCGATTATATACTCAACATGGCGGGTGAGATGGAGGAGGTGGCTAAGAGAGGCTCAGATATGCTCCGTGGGAGAACCCTCGCAAGCCTATTCTTCGAGCCCAGCACTAGAACTAGGCTGAGCTTCGAGGTTGCCATGCAGAAGCTTGGAGGGACAACCATAGGCTTCGCTGAACCGGATATATCATCGATAAAGAAGGGGGAGACCCTAGCCGACACCGTTAGGGTCGTTGAGAACTACGCGGATGTTATAGTTCTACGCCACCCCCTAGAGGGAGCCGCGAGGTTTGCAGCCGAGTACGCCAGGGTCCCTGTCATAAACGCCGGCTCAGGTGCGGAGGAGCACCCAACACAGGCAATGCTTGACTTATATACGATATTGAAGGAGAAGGGGAGGATAGATGGTCTCGATATAGCCTTGATGGGCGACCTACGGTACGGGCGGACCGTACACTCATTAGCCTACGCCCTCTCCCTCTATGACGTTAGGTTATACTTCATCTCACCCGGCATGTTGAGGATGCGTAGGGAGGTCCTAGACGATATTAAGGGTAGGGTGGATGTCGTTGAGGAGGAGAACGTTGAGGATGTGATCCCGAAGATAGATGTGCTATACGTTACCAGAATCCAGAAGGAGCGCTTCCCAGATCTGTCGGATTATGAGAAGGTTAGGGGTTCCTACAGGATAGACCTAAACCTACTCAAGGGTGCGAAGGACGGCTTGATAATACTGCACCCGCTCCCAAGGGTTGATGAGATAGCCCCCGAAGTCGACGCAACACCATACGCAAAATACTTCAAGCAGGTTTGGAATGGGGTCGTCGTTAGGATGGCCCTACTGGCCCTCGTGCTCGGAGCCCTAGAGTGAGATCTATCAGCCCAACCCTCCTAAAAACCCAGATTTGAATAAACAAATACACTCTAAGGTTTATTCTTAACTCCAACCTTCCCGGGAGCCGGCGAGGTCATAAATTATCTGAGAGCAGCAGAGGGGTGAAAATTTAATCCTCAAACCCAGCTTCTCGGCTTCCATAATAGCCTCTTCAGCTGGGAAGGCTATGCCATTCACCCCAGCCCTAACAGCCAGAACATCCATCAATGCTCTGTAATCCCCCTTAGGCCTTGCACAGCCGAGGGCCAGTGGAACCCTCGGCATCATCGATCTGGCCTCAACTAATACCCTGACCACATCGCTTGGGGGTGGCGGCTTAACGTCCTCCATCAGTGTGCCTCGTATCGGGAATAGGACTATGATTATAAGGGCTGAGGGTGAATGTTTGGCTATCATACGGAGCGCTTTGAACTCTCCCTTTAACCTGCCGTAATGGAGCCCAACGAGGATGTGGGGGACGGTCGGTATACCCGACCGGTTTAGGGCCTCCAGAGACCTCTCGTAGTCGTCCACGGTTGCGTTTAGGTTATAAACCTCCCTTATGGTTTCATCTGAGCCTATTATATCGATTAGGGCTGCATCCACCCCTGCCTCCCTAAGCATCTTGGCGGAATCGTAGTCTATGAGCCCTGTATGAACAACAACTGTCAGGTTTAGGCTTCTCTTAACCTCAGCTATTGCGTCGATGAACCTCCCCAACGGAACCCTACCATCCACCGTGCAACCGCCGCTTATCAGGCATCCAACCCCTCCTCTCCTCTTTATCTCTCCACAGACCTTGAGCAGCCTATCCGGGGTTTTAGCTGGGATCATTGTTCTCAATATCTTCCCGCCGCAGTGCTTGCAGTTCAGTGCGCAGTTTGAACCAGTCACGGAGATTGATGGGAAGGCCCATGGTGAACGGTTCACATATCTACTCTTGTAGTATACGAAGCTCGGCGTGTAGAACCATATATCAGATCCAAGGTTCTCCCTACTAATCCTGTAGGCCTCCTCCATTGAGTTAGCTAACTCCTCACAGATCATGGGCTTTACGTCTCTCCCCTCTTATACCTCTCCTTTATCCCATTAACCCTTACAGCTGATATTGGTGCACAGTCAACCTTAACTTTATTCATGTCTGGTTTACACTTAGCCATTCAACCCGGCTTCATTTAAGCATTTATTTGCCTTGCTGCATAATTTTATTACATTCTGAGTCGTTTCGGTGTGATTTAACTGTTTAGGGGCTTCTGATTATTAGAGAGTTTACAACAATACCTGATTGGGAAGGAATGCCGTCAGAAGAGCGAGGGCATAAGTAAACACTCCATAAGCACACCTTAAAAAATTAATAGAGGGATGGAAGGCTCATTATTGGGGCTGGTGGACGTGAAAACGTATGATGACTACGTTGAGGAGTGGGTGGCTCATAATTTCGGCGGTGAGGTTTCTCCTCCCTTCTCATTCAGATACGAAGGTAAGTCATCCAAACTTTTCATTAGGGATTGGAAGTTCAGCCGGGAGAGGGAGCGGCTGGACGATGCCCGGAGGAAGTACACCTTCAAATATGAGGACCTGGAGGGTAAGCTTCATGTTAGCTGTGAATGCATCTCATTTAAGGATTTTCCAGCCGTTGAGTGGGTGGTGAAATTTGAGAATAACGGTGAAGAGGACACTTCCATCATCGAGGATATACAGGCGCTTGACGCCACATTCAGGAGGAGGGGAAGGGGAGAATTCATTCTGCATTACGCCCTTGGAAGTTCAGCCACAAGGAAGGACTTCGCCCCAGTCGACGAGCTGATTAATCACGTTCTATACTTCTCACCTATCGGGGGTAGATCCTCCAATACAACAGCCCTCCCCTTCTTTAATATCGAGGCTGGTGAAGGTTGTGGCGTGATGATCGGGATAGGATGGACAGGGCAGTGGGCTGCCACCTTCGCAAAAGAGAAGCCCTCATCCTTGCATGTGCGAGCTGGTATGGAACTAACCCACCTTAAACTCCATCCGGGAGAGAAGGTGCGCACACCACGAATAATGCTCCTCTTCTGGCGGGGAGAAGACTATATTCAGGGTCATAACCTCCTCCGGCGCTTCATCCTCGCGCATCATTGGCCTAAGAAAGATGGGAAGCCCGTCACCTTACCTTTCTCTTGCTGCTCAGCTCCCTTATATAACGAGGCAACCGAAGCTACGGAGCGGAACCAGATCGACTTCGCCTCGCACTTCGTCGAGTTTGGAGTGGAGTTTCTCTGGATAGATGCCGGCTGGTACGAGTTCAGGAAGAGCATTTGGGACGGTTTAGGTAACTGGTTTGTTGACCGTAAACGTTTTCCGAACGGGTTGAAGCCCGTGTCCGACGCTTTGAAGAAGATGGGGATGGGCCTCATACTCTGGTTTGAGCCTGAACGGGTTTATCAGGGAACGTGGCTTGACAGGGAGCACCCGGAATGGATTATAAAATTACCCGGTAACCCAAACGGGCTTTTTAACCTTGGAAACGAGGAAGCACGCAGGTGGCTTACGGATTACATCTCCAATATGATCGAGAGCGAGGGGATAAGCGTGTATCGCCATGACTTTAACATAGATCCTCTCCCATACTGGAGGGCGGTGGATGAGCCGGATAGACAGGGCATAACTGAGATACGTTACATTGAGGGGTTGTATGCGTTCTGGGATGAGCTTCTAAGGAGGCATCCCGACTTGATAATAGACAACTGCGCAAGTGGGGGGAGGAGAATAGACCTGGAGACCATCTCCCGCAGCGTAATCCTCCATCGAACGGATTACCAATACTATGAGCCTAACGGTGCCCAATCACACACCTACGGGATAAGTCTCTACCTCCCCGCAGCGGCCATCGGAAGCGGCTACCCCGACGTCTACTGCTTCCGAAGCGCAATCAGTAATGGTGTAAGCCTCGGCTGGAACCCGTATCAACCTAAGATCCCCCAAGTATGGAAGGTTCCCTTCCCTGTAGATCTAAGTGAGCCTTTCCCTATGGAAACAGCCCGCCGCCTCTGCGAGGAGTTTAAGCGTGTGAGGCATCTATTCTTCGGAGACTTCTATCCCCTAACTCCTCACAGCGTTACCGACGACACGTGGATAGCATACCAGTTCCATAGGGAAGACTTACGCCAAGGGATGGTCCTCGCATTTCGACGGCCCAAATGTCCAGTTCCGATTGTTTGCCTGAAGCTGAGGGGTCTCTCCCCTAACGCCCGCTATGAAGTTCACTTTGATAATAGCGATGTAAGGGTTTTCACAGGTAGACAACTTGCTGAAGGATTGGAAGTCAAAATAGACGATGCACCGGGTTCGGCGCTCATCACATACCGCCAACTATGATGATCACACGTGAAAATGTAGAATGGATACCTTAGATCATTCTCAGCCGCCAGCTGCAGTTTGCAGACTATGTCTCCGATGTCTCTGTTGTGGAGTACTCGTGCAATTGGAACGATGATGAGCGTCGAGGTGAACATGGAGGAGGAAAGAAAACTCTACATAAACATATTTATTAATAGCCCAGCTTTCAATCTGGACGGTTCGGCTTCCTCAACTTGAAACTTTAAATAATTCCCCTGCCATCTTTGATGGGGATGAGATGGTTAGGGAGGTTTCTGTCAAGTCGGTCCTGAATAGGCATAAGAGGCGAGACGACTGGTTTCTGGATGACTACTCAGTAAACCCCTACAGGTCGTGCGAGTTTAACTGCGTCTACTGTTACATACACGGCGGAGGGTACGGTGGAGCTTGTGGAGAGTTAGCCGTGAAGGTGAACGCCCCAAAGGTGCTTGGGAAGGAACTACACAGGAGAGCTAGGAGGGGGGAGTACGGCTTCATCTCATTAAGCTCAGCCACTGAACCATGGATGTGGATCGAGGAGAAGTACGAGGTGACGAGGCGATGTCTGAGGGTGATAGCCAACTACAGGTTTCCGGTCCACTGCCTAACCAAGTCAACCCTAATACTGAGGGATATAGACCTACTCAAGGAGGTGGATGATAGGGCCATCCTACCGCATGATCTGAAGGGGAGGCTGAGGTGTGGAGTTCTGGTAACATTCTCAATCTCAACCCTAGATGACGGCGTAGCGGGAATCTTCGAGCCGAATGCGCCTACGCCGTTAGAGAGGTTGGAGGCCCTCAGCAGGTTGAGGGAGGAGGGACTCAATTGCGGCGTTGCATTGATCCCCGTTCTACCCTTCATCTCGGATTCGGTTGAAGAGCTGGAGGAAACTTTCAGGATTGTTAGGGATTTCAGTCCGGACTACATATTTGTTGGAGCTCTAACCCTGAACGGCTTGGGGAGGCAGCTCTATTATAGGGTCTTGGATAGACACTTCCCGGAGCTCCTACCCAAGTATCGAGGGCTCTTCAGGTCTTCAAATCAGCCTTGCAGAGGTTACCGGATGAGACTTGAGGAGGTGGCTAGGAGCCTCTGCGAGAGGTATAACCTAAGATATAAGATACTCTAACACCGCCTTAGGTTTGGTTATGGTAATAGATTTAGCCTTGACCCTGAGAATTGTATTGTGGAGAACTAGGCTTTGAGCGTCTACGTCTGTCCGAGCTGCGGGAGGGTTCACTCAGTCGAGGAGTTCATGGAGAGCAGGTTCTGCCGAAGCTGCGGGAGGTTCCTGACCCACCGCCATAGGAGGATCCAGCAACCTGAATGTTCAACGGCTGATGCATCCAAGGCAGCCGGGGGGTTAAATGTGGCCGATGAGGATGGTGTTGGGGAGTCTAAGGTTGAGGGGTTTATGGCGCTATTCCCCTATACGCCATATCCGGAGCAGGTTAAGTTCATGGAGGATGCGAACCGCATCCTCAGCGGTGGAGGGGTTATGGTTGCCGAGGCTTGTAACGGCTTCGGCAAGACCGTCTGCGCCTTGGCGGTTGCCCTATCCCTTGGGCGTAGGGTGATCTACGCAACCAGAACCCATGAGCAGGTTAGGCAGGTCCTCCGGGAGGTTGAGAGGATAAATGTTAAGGCTGGAACCGATTATACGGCTGTGAACCTGGCTAGCAGGCAGAACCTATGCCTAAATGAGGTATGTAGGAGGCTGCCCCCCATAGAGGCGATGGAGACCTGTAAGGTTCTGAGGAGGATGGGGAGGTGCCCCTACAAGGTTGATTTCGGTGTAGGCTCCCTATCAGATGTTCTCCCACCTGTCCTCTCCACTAGGAGTCTACTGAGGATCGGGAGGATGGAGCACGTATGTCCCTACTACCTCGCTAGGAGGCTCGCCGAGGACTCCGTCGTGGTTGTAGCCCCATACCAGTACATCTTCAACGAGGCTATAAGGGCGAGGGTTAACCTTGAGGTTGACGGTAAGATCCTAATCTTCGATGAGGCTCATAACGCCGACAAGATTGGTCAGGATGTTCTCAGCGATGTCTTGTCAGAGAGGGGTCTCAACAACGCTAGGAGGGAGCTACATGCTATAGATGCCCCCTCACACTTTATAGATGACTTGAGGGAGTACTTGGATGCGACGGTTTCGGAGGAGCCTACCGTCAAGTTCGGGAACGAGCTTCGCGAGGACCTTGAAAGGGTTTTGGACGCCGGCCTCCCGGACTTCGTTGAGTCTATGGAGCCCCTGGTCGATGAGGTTAGAGCCTACAAGATAGGTAGGGGTTTAACCCCCATCTGCCACCTCAACGGACTCTTGAGGTTCCTCTCCCTGGTTGGGTCTGGGGGTGGGGAGAGCTACGCGGCGATATACCGTAGGTCACCATCAGGCATGAACATAATAGAGTATAGGTGCCTAGACCCAAGCTTGGCGGTTAAGCCTGTCGTTGATGAGGCCTACGCGGTCTTGATGATGTCAGGGACGCTGTCACCCCTAAACCTGTTCACAGAGATAATAGGCCTATCGGGCGCGGAGGTTAGGACCTACTCAGCTATAGCTAGACCTGAGAACGTCCGCACATTCATAGATATGACCGTCACAACGAGGTTCAAGGAGAGGGGGAGCGAGATGCTCAGGAGGTATGGTGAGAGGATACTGAAGCTCATCCAGCGCGTTCCGAACGGTGTATTGATATTCTTCCCCCAGAGGGGTTTGATGATGGAGGCCTTGAGGAACTGGATCCAGAACGGCTTCGTGAAGAGGAGGGGTGAGATGCTCCTCCTCGGCGGTAAAAGGGTGTTCATCGAGGGGGAGAGGGCCTACGAGAACGCTAGGATAGTTGACGAGTATAAGGCATCGGCCAAGAGTGGTGATGGAGCCGTCCTCCTCGCCGTGTTTAGGGGGAGGAACGCTGAGGGTTCAAACTTCCCCTACGAGGAGGCTAGGGGAATATTCCTGGTGGGGCTTCCATACGCGGACTACCACGACCCCCTCGTCAGGGCTCAGATCCAGTACTTTAATGGTAAGGAGCCCCGTCTAGGTGAGAGGTGGTATATCATGGATGCCTTCAGGGCCGCTAACCAGGCGATGGGCAGGGGGATACGCCATAGGGATGATTGGTGCAACTTCTTCTTGATGGATAGGAGGTACAGCTCCTATTGGAGGCTGATCTCCAAGTGGGCCGTTGAGGGTGGGGTTGAGAGGCTTAACGGGATAGATTGAAGAGCTCCCCCAGCATCTCTCCAGCCTCCGGTGTCAGCCTTTTCAGTCCGATCGCTGCCTCGTAACTTCCGGATCTATCCAAGTCTCCATCCTCCTCGAAGGTCCTTAACAAACTGTTTCGCATCCCTTTAGTTCTTGATTATGGTTTAGCTGCTTTTCCTGTCTATCTCTGAGATCCTCCTCTTGTACTCTGTGTAGTCTATCTTCGGTCTTGGGTCGAACTTCAGGTAGACCTCTATGTATCCGTCGCCCGTGAATCGTTCGGATCTTATCTCTACTAGTTGGTCTATTATTCTCTCCTGGGACTTGAACTCCTTGAGGGATCGGATTATCCTCTCCTCAATCTCTGGTTTGGCTTTTATGGCCACGTTTCCTCTTAGGGCTGGTTTTCTCCCTTTAACGAGTGCGTCTTCCGGTGAGAAGTCTCCCCATACGCTGTATTTTAGGTAGCTCCTTACCCTGTGCGGTTTGCCCCACTCGACGAGTACGGCGTCCCCAACCTGTGGTCCATCGTAGGAGCCTATTATGGAGAGGGCTTCATGGTCTATGTGCTCCCTGTACTCGTTTGGGATTATCATCCTCGTCGGTTTTATCTTTCTGAGCGTCTTGAGGGTTCTCGGCATGGTTCCCTCCATGTTGTTCGGCAGTAGCCATCCTATGTATGGTCTCAGGCTGAAGTCCGGGTATTCGAATCGTATTATGTTCTCCTCCTCTATCCCGAGCCTCGTGTAGGCGTTTCTGGATTCAACCCTCCTCTTGGATACGATAGTATCCTTCTCCTCGAGTATGCTGTATCCACCCCTTCCATCGCAGTATATGATCACGTAGGTTTCGCATCCCTCCTGGATAAGGGCTGAGATTAGGTAGCCAACGCCGAGGAGGGCGTCATCATCGTGGGGGCTGAGGACCGCCACCCTCTCATCCCCACCCATCCAACCGTCAAAGAGTAGGCCGATATCACGGCTCCTCAAGCCCCTATCCAGGTCGTAGTAGATGAAATCCGAACTACCCAACGCTGCCACCCCCGTAAACCATACTAAGCCAGTAACCAAATATAACAGTAGGCCGCCAAGACGCATGGATCCTCAAGAAAAATATGGGCGAATTTTGGATGGATCTCAACTCAAAATTTGATACCCCCTCCCCTATAGGCCTTTTAAAAAGGGCCTTAACTTCAACTTCCAAATCTTGATTGAAACGCCTCAAGGTCAGGCCGAAGAGGTGGGGCTACCCAGTGAAACTAAGGCTTCAGCATGCCTGACCGT
>CAZCOP010000013.1:0-21597 GCA_964499825.1 uncultured Candidatus Bathyarchaeia archaeon | reverse complement strand
ATATTATGTTTGTCACGCCCAAGAGATTTAGGATGAGGGTTAGGAATAGCGTTGACATCCCAATTATCAGAGTTAATGTTCCGATCATTGAGAGCCGTAGCTTCCATAGGCTCATCAGCCCTCACCATTAAATTACTAGAAAGTATACTTAGTTATATCCTTTACTCCACCTGCATGAGGAACTTTAGAGTTTGTAGCCGAATCTTCGAAGGATATCCTTACGCCACTTCACACCCTCCTCATCCTCAACGCCCCTCGGCTTAAGACCGTCGATCACGCCTAAGATCCCCCTACCCTGTTCAGTCTCTAAAACCACAACCTCTAGGGGGTTTGCGGTTGCAGCATATATCGTGCATACCTCCGGCACCATCTTGAGGGTGTTGAGGAAGTTTATCGGATACGCACCGCGTATGAATATTAGGAATGAATGTCCACATCCGAGCCTTAGCATATTCTCGGCGGCAGCTTTCTTCAACTCTTCATCGTTACCCTCAACCCGAATTAGGCATTCACCGCTGCTCTCACAGAAGGCTAACCCAAACCTTACATTTGGAACAGAGTTCATCATAGCCTCGTAGAGGTCCTCGACTGTCTTTATGAAGTGAGCCATACCCAGAATTATGTTGCTATCCTTTGGCAATTCCATCTTGACAACCTCAATCTTAAACTTCTGTTCTCCCATCTTCAAGTCTCCCTCCCCAATCCGATCTATGACGATCTCGTAATTGGAGAATCTGACTATTATGGTTTGTTGAAGGTCGAGTTTGCCAGTTACTGGTAGAGAGTCTCCACCACCTGTTCACTCCTTATCAAGGTCTTCGCATTCTTCCACTGATCCATGAGTATCTCCAGATTTCCCACTATCCCTGTGTGTATGGAGTAGAATATGTAGCACAGGTATGTGCACTTTGTACACTTCTCATACTCCTTCCTTAACCGCTTGAACCTCTCACTGTTCCAGACCTTCGGCAGCTCGAAGATTGAAGCCACAGGCTCCCTACTGTGGCATCCCGCAACCCTACCCAAATGGTCCACGACGAGAAAGTTCCGTAGGGCTCTACACTTCCACGTCCTCTTACCAGTCAAGGCGAGCTGCCTCAGGGCTTCTAGGGTTTTATCGGTTATGTAGATGTTCCTGCTCTCCTTCTTCATCTCCATGAGGGTTGTACAGACCTCGGCTAGAGCCTTCCAGTCGGTTATTTCATACTCATCATTCCTCCTACCTATCGAGAACATGCCGTCCTTGAAGGGATAGTCGTGTCCGTAGAGGCAGTACCAGACGGGTATATTCCTACTGATGAAGTATTTCGTTAGGTCTATTATCTCGTACAGGTTCATCTGTGATATTGTGGGCGAGACCCCGACGTGGATCCCCTCCTTCTTCAGGGTTTCAATGGCGTTCATAGCCTTCCTCCAAGCGCCCTTAACCCCCTTCAGGTAGTCATTCTTCTCTTCATCAAGCGTGTCCAGCGATATCGCCACAAAGTCAACGTTGCGTAGGGCATCTATCTTCTCAACGGCCATACTACCGTTGTCATATACGGTGGTTATGAAGTGCTTCGAGGCGTAATCGAGTATCTCACCTATATCATCCCGGATTAGAGGGTTCCCCCCAGAGAAGACTATCTCAAGAACCCCAAGGTCCCGGAGGATATCCAACCCTCGCTTGACCTCATCAGCCGACAATTCCTGCGGGTTCTGGTCCATCCAGACATTGCAGCCTCTGCACCGGTAGTTGCACCTCCTCGTTATCATCCACTGTGCGTGGTAAGTCCTCATTGGCTTAAAGGAACGCTTAATCAAGTTGAATATCTTGTCCGAAATTGTCATAATGGTCACTTAATTTGAAGTAATATTCACGTCACATAAGTTTTACTCCTATATCCGGATTCGACTGTGAAATGGTGGTTAACGTATCGCCCGCCACGTCTTCGATAGGGGCATACCGAAGAGTGTGAGGTATATGTAATCTATAAACCATGTCTTAACCACCTTCAGGAGGCCTAACCTACGGAATCTCCTCATCGTCTCATATACCGTCAAGTCATTAATGAATACAAACCTACCGAGCTTTGACACCCTCATGGTGAACTCGTGGTCCTCCTGGCAAGGCAGATCCTCATCAAATCCCCCAGCCTCCATGAATTTGTCCCTCCTAACAGCCATAAACTCCCCCCTGCAGTGAGGTTTAAACTTACTGAAGAACCTTAGGAGGAGGTTATAAAGGAGGAAGAATGCGAACTCCAATGGCCTAGGCTCCGCCGGCATTATATTGCAAGTTGCGCCCACAACCCTCTTGTCACTGAAGGCCTCGATGAGCTTATCTGTGAAGTTTGGTGGAACATTAACATCTGCGTCGAGGAAGAGGAGTATCTCAGCCCTAGATCTGGAGGCTCCGTAGTTCTTAGCCTTGGGTATCCCCCTCTGATTCATCTGGTAGACCTTATCTGTGTACTCTTTCGCTATCTCCACCGTACGGTCCTTACTCCCTCCATCTACCACGATTATCTCAAGGGGGTAGTCGACTCTCACCAACTGGGAGAGAAGTCTTCCTATATACTTCTCCTCTTGGTATGTTGGTATTATAACTGCTATGCTTGCTTCCCCTTTCCTTGGCATCACACTCAACTCTAGATGCAATCTAGAGGATATAAAAGTTAGCTAATAAACCTAACAGGGATGTCGATGCATAAAAAGGAGGGGGAGGGTAGGGTTTTAATTACTCAGAGGATACGCAGATCGATGTCTCGGTGCTGCAGACCCCTTCTATCGCGTGGATTCCCTTGACGACGATGTCGGCGATCTCCTTTAAATCCTCAACCTCAAATGCGGCGATCACATCGTATGTTCCAGTTACCGCGCAGGCCTCCTTAACACCCTTAACCTTCGCAACTTTCTCAGCTACCTCGAGAGCCCTTCCTAGAGCCGCTTTTATGAGAATATACCCATGAACCATAACCAGTCTCCCAGTATCTATTATAGGGGAATAATATTTAAATTTAAAGTGTGCCTGAATAAAGTTTATCAAAAATCGTGGTGGACGCGGTTTGTCCCGCATATTGAGGGTTGGAGTTATAGGGGTCGGAACGATCGGTAGGGAGCACCTAAAAGCTTACCAATCTGAGAAGAACGTTGAGGTAGTTGCGATATCGGACATAAATAAGCGGGTTCTCAGCTTAAACGCTGAGAAGTTCGGTATAAAGAAGACCTTCACAGACTACCATGAACTCTTAGAGTTGAGTAAGCTGGACGCCGTGAGCGTATGTACGCCACCATTCAACCATGCAGCCATAACGTGCGACGCAGCCTCGGCTGGGAAGCATGTTCTATGCGAGAAGCCCATGGCCATGAACTCAAAGGAAGCGGAGATCATGGTTAGGGCTTGCAGAGAGGCCGATGTGAAGTTGGGGATAGGTAGCGCAAGGTTAAGGTTCACACCGTCGATAGAGCTCGCTAGGAGATACATCTCGGAGGGGAAGCTGGGCAAGGTGTACTATGCAAGGGTCAGTAGGTTACGTAGAAGAGGTAGACCCGGCATCGACGGATTGAAGGAGTCTAAGTGGTTCCTAGACTCCTCAAAGGCTGGTGGAGGAGCTCTGATTGACATCGGATGCTACGACATCGACTTGATCCTATATTTACTGAATAGTCCACAGCCAACATCCGTCAGCGCAATCACATTCCGGGGTGTGGAAGAAATCCCTAAGCTGAACGTAACTTACGACGTTGAGGAGCACTCAACCGCACTGGTCAGGTTTGATGGAAACTTAGCTGTAACCTTCGAGACGGCTTGGGCCTCAAATATGAGAAGCGGCTGGAAGATACTCATCTTCGGTTCTAGGGGTGGGTTGGAGCTGGACCCACCCACATCATTGACATACTTCACCGAGGAGAGAGATGAACAAGTGGCGATAAACTTCGACCTAACGTTGAAGTACATACCACCTATGACTATGTTGATAAAGGACTTCGTATCGGCTTGCCTCGAGGATAGGGAGCCGAAAACCCCGGGTGAGGACGGCTTGAAGGTTATGCAAGCCATAACGATGGCGTATAGATCGGCTGAGCTCGGTAGGGAGGTTAGACTGGAGGAGTTGATGGAATAGACCCGAAATAGTTAGAATAGAGGCCTAAACCATAGGTTAAGTATGATGGTAGGAGGGATCGAGATTGGTTGACTTATCTGTGGAATTTGCTGGAGTCACCTTTAAAAATCCCATAGTGGCAGCCTCATCCACGACGACCAAGGACGCCAAATGCATGAAGAAGGCTATAGACGCGGGCTTTGGAGGGGTTGTGGCTAAGTCCCTCTGCGGTGAGAGTGCCAAGTTAGGCCGCCTCTACCCGAAGCCGAGGTTCATGCTCTTCGGTTGGAGAGAGTATCCGGGATACCCGAAGAGTAAGACCAGATACTTCACCCTACACTCCCTCGAGGAGTTCTCCCACTTCAACTACGAGGAGTACGCAGATGACATAAACAAGGCCAAGAAGCTAATTGGGGATGACGGCGTGGTGATCGCCAGTATCTCCGGCGGTAGCCCTGAGGAATGGGAGGAGTTATGCGATGTGATAAATGGAACAAAGGCTGATCTATGTGAGGCGAACGTCTTCTTCTCCCATGCCGCCGGCATGGTTGCGACTATGGGAGCTGGAGCTGTAGATCAATCTCCGGAGATAGTTAGAATATTGAAGAGGAACCTCTCTGTTCCATTGGTCGCTAAACTGTCGCCTCAGACATCAAACTTGCTGGCGTTATCCTTAGCCGTCGAACAAGCCGGAGCAGACGCATTAACCCTACAAGCCAGACTCTCAGGGATAATGATAGATATAGAGACCGCTAAACCGCTCGGTTGGGGCTCCATAGGCGGCTATGGGGGACCATACCTGATCGGCTTCGGCTTGAAGGGTGTTAGTGAGGTAGCTCCGAGGGTCAAGATACCGATAAGCGCGGTCCTAGGGGTTTGGGAGTGGAGCGACATAATCCGGTACATAATGGTTGGCGCCAGGACGGTTCAGAGCGCAACAGCGGTCATAGTGAGAGGCTACGGGGTCGTAAGGCGGTGGCTTAGAGAGATAACAAGGTGGATGGAGGAGAAAGGCTACGAATCCCTCAATGAACTGAGAGGGATCGCCCTAAAGAATATACTGAGAAGCAAGGACATAGAGAGAGCACCGAAAGGGGTTTACATGAATGTTGATAGGGAGAAATGCATAGGTTGCGGGGAGTGCGTACTGAGCTGCTTCTATGAGGCGATAAGGTTAGAGGAAGGAAAGGCCAGAATAGACCATGAAAAATGTGATGTCTGCGGCTTATGCATGGAGAAGTGTCCAACCGGGGCTATCTATCTTACAAGAGGGAGGTGATATAGAGATCCACATTCATGCTTAACCTTAACCCTTCCTCCCCATACCTGAAGAACACGTGAGCATTATTATGCCCACGGTCGCTATGGCTCCACCCAACTGCCCCAAATCCGGGATTACATTAAAGATGACTATTGAGAATGAGAACGTTGGTTGGAGAGTATGGCCGAGATCTTTGATATCTCAAGCCTATCAAGGGCGCTGTAGGAGAGTAAGACGTTGAGAAATGGACCGAGGAAGGCGCTCAACACACCCTCAGCTCCAACCCTAGCGTATTAACTGCCAACCAACCTGAAAAAGTAACGATTATCGATAACGGCATAAACCTTTTATCCGCATCCAATAATCCTATCTAGGGATGAACTATGTATCTGATCGGTTCAACAGCCTTAATCTTCGGCAAGCTAACATTCGGGGAGTCACTGGCCAGGCTGAGGGAGATCGGTGTAGACGGCTTCGAACTCTACAACCCTTTCTTCTATGAGGGCGTATTCAGGGGGACCCTGAGTCTAGA
This sequence comes from uncultured Candidatus Bathyarchaeia archaeon, assembly GCA_964499825.1. Lineage (GTDB taxonomy): Archaea > Thermoproteota > Bathyarchaeia > Bathyarchaeales > B26-1 > B17-G17. Next base: position 15,719 of record CAZCOP010000013.1, on the reverse strand, counting down.
TGAGAGTGGCGTGAAGGAAGTTAAGTCACTCACAGAGTCCTACGGGTTGAAGGTGATAAGTGTAAACGCTGGGAACAACTTCATCCAGCCCAGTAGAGACCTATTCGAGAGGCAGATGTACGGCGTGAAGATGTGCATAGATGTAGCAGCCAAGCTAGGATGTGATGTTGTCAGGGTCTTCGGCGGCGAGCCGACGCAAGAGAAGACGGGTGAGGCCGCTGTGATAGCCATAATCGAGGCGTTAAAGTCCGCCGCGGCGTACGCTGAGGATAGGGGTGTAACGTTGGCCCTAGAAAATCATGGGAGGATAACCAACAACATAGATACGCTGCTCAGGATAATTGATGAGGTGAACTCTGAAGCCTTAAGGGTGAATGTGGATACTGGAAACTTCTACTGGTATGGATACAGGCTTAGCGAGGTTGAGGAGATAATCGAGAGGCTCATCCCACTGGCAGCCCACACTCACATGAAGAACGGAACAACCGATAGGAAGGAGGAGAGGAGGAAGATTGGAGATATAAAGATGACACCACTATACGAGGGGGATATAGACCTAACCGGATTCATCAAGAAGCTTAAAGAGGGAGGCTACAGCGGAGCCATATCGATGGAGGATGAGTTTGAGGGATGGAGAAGCCTCCCAATGGATGAAATAATAAAGATATTGAAGGCCGATGTGGAGTATCTTAGGTCGGCACTTAAAACCAATTAAATTGAACGTAGAAGATCGAATGATCAGCCAGCTTAACCAATTCCTCAACCACGTGTAGAATCCTTCTTTTATGAGGCTCAGCCGAAAAGTCACGAAGTAATTTAGGTTTCTCTTAACCATCTTGCTTAAACCTCCATCTTTGATCAGTCCGCTCATAACTTCACAAGCCTCGCCTAGGTTTGAGTATGAAAAGCATAACCCTCCCTGGATAGACATCTTCTCATAACGAAGCGTGACGGTGATGAGTTAAAGCCGTTTTAGACCGTACTAGATATAAGGGGATTCGTAATAAGAGAGGAATCGGGTAGGTTTCAGATATCTGTGGCAAAGCTTGGAAATAACTTAACGAGTCGTGTGGATGTCATGAGCGATAACATTCGCCTCCGCTATCCAGGCTTTGTTCTATTCCTATCGAGGTTAATGAGCGTCGGGACCGGTTTGATCTTCTCCCTGATAGTTGTTCGGAACGTCTCGATCGAGGAGTTTGGGATCTACGGCAACATGGGAGATATGATCTCCTACTTCACCTTCCTATCAACCATAATACCCTTCTGGGCTATGCGTTTTGTGGCTAGGAGACACGCCGGCTCCTCCAAGACGGGGTTGATGGCGAACCTCATCCTGTCAATCATCTCCGCCGTCCTATACTTACTCTTGCTTCCGCTGATAATGAAGGGCTTGAACATACCTAGGGGTTACACGCTCGTGTATGGGCTCTTATCCCTACAGATAATAGAGGTGTACGCCTACTCAGCCTTCACCTACATCTTGAGGGCTAAGAGGCCCCAGGTTGTTGGGTACGGCTTTCTCATATTCGAGGCTTGCAAGGTCATTCTGGTCTTAATCTTCATACCCATACTCCACATGGGGCTTCTCGGAGCCGTTCTCAGCATAATACTCGCGAGGTTGCTGGAGTTCACCCTATACTTGAGGGTTATGGCTAACGATTTACGGGAGATGGTTATCTGGGGTTATGTTAGGGAGTGGATTAAGGCATCCTTCGTCAATGTTTATAATATAGCTGGCCAATGGATAATCTCCTTCGCCCCCATACTCCTCTTCATGCATAGCGGGGAGTGTGCTAGAGCCTACTACGGCGCAGCCCTAACGATAACCAGTATAATAGGATACTCGTCGCTCTTAGCATTCTCCCTATACCCCCGCCTCCTATCCCAGAGCAGCAGCAGCGATGTCACCACCTCTCTCAGAACTGTACTCATGTTCGCGATCCCGATGACGTTCGGGGCTATAGCCTTATCGGGTTCGTACCTAACCATCCTGAAACCCGATTACGTAGTCGCGAGGCCAATACTGATACTCCTAGCCGTAAGCACCTTCTGCATAACCTTGTCGAACGTCTTCCACGCTGTGGTCGTAGGAACCGAGCGGTTTGATGCTGAGGCAAAGATACCCATCAAGAAGCTGATTAAGAGCAGGCTCTTCCTACTCTTCACGGTGACTCATGTACGCGGTATCGCCCTCGTCTCCCTAACATACGTCACCTTGAGCTTTATGGCCGGGACCCCCTATGAGGCTGCGTTCCTCCTCGCCGCCGTGAACCTTGTGGCTAGTATAGTGACTATGCTGATGAAGTACGCTATAGCTAGGAGGGGTCTACCGTTCAGTATGCCTTGGGGCGGTATAGTGAAGTATCTCCTCTCATCTGTGGTTATGACGTTAATGTTATATGCGATCCCTCCGCCCAGCCGCCTTTCCCTCACTCTAGCCGTAACCTTACTTGGTGGGGCGATCTATTTCTCGATCTTATGGTTCATCGACGAGGAGGCTAGAAGGCTTTCTAAGTCGATGTTTAGGATAACCTTACAGATGGTGAGGAGCAAAGGACCTACGCTTTAAACCACTTGAATATTAGGTACTCTATCCTCTCCTCCTCCAAGTCTGGCACCGCTATAATGAACCTCTTTCTAACAGTGGTTGCGAGCCTTCCGGCTTTCACTATCTCGGTCGCCGTTATCTCGTCTCCTCCGCTTCTAACCGAGACCATGTAGGGTGCGTGGTCTATTCCTGGGCCGTGCTTATACACCGCGAAGTCACATCCGTACTTGACGCCAGGAGTGACTATTAACCCCTTTTCTCTCAGGTCTTTGTATACGGCGTATTTTAGATCAAACTCTTCGTATAGTTTTCTGGCCTTTTCTCTCAACTCTTTGAGTTTCATCTCCGATTTTTCCTTTCCCTTCCCTTCAGAGACTAATATTATACCCTTCTCCAGCAGGTATACGCCCTCCATCAGGTCGAGTATGAGTGGAACCTTAAAGTCTGGGCTCTTAGGTTTCGGTATCCCTAGGGGTTTGCCGTAGAACCCCATCTTGTACAATTCTGACCCTTCCTTTGGGTTCCATATAACTAGAAAGTTCTCAACGAACTCAGCCTTGATCCTACTTGTTGTAGTCGTCTTCACCCGACCTCCTCATAATATAGGAGCCTTCATGCATCACATGGCGAGAGCTAGGATGCGGGCTGCATCTGAGGCATCCTCAACTTTGTCGGCCGTGTCCTCTAGGAGTTGTATTATATCCCTCATTAAGAGCATAGCCGGAAGTTTCATTTCGCTGCTGACTATCTTTATCTCCAGCTCTCTATAGAGGTCGTCTACGCTCCTCTCAGCCATCTCTACATCCCTCGCCTTCTCCAGAATCTTAGATGAGCCGTAGTTTAACGTCATGAAGGCCTCTCTAAGTTTTAGGACTGACTCAAAGACCGCGTTTGTCAGGTCTGTCAACCCCTCCCTTATCTCTGGGGGTACATCCCAGTTGTGTTCCATCATTTCTAGGAGTCTAAAGGCAATCCCTTTACAGAAGTCCGCTATCTCGCTCGTCAAGTCTGTGAAGCGGAGGAAGTCGTCACGGTTCATGAGTATGGCCCCTATCTCAACCAGTTCCTGAGCGACTGTCCTCTTAGCCTCATCTATCTCGTCGCCCAACCCTTGAATCTCGGTGTATAATTGCCTGACCGAGTTCCTGTCACCCTTTATGAAGTTGTCAACAAGCTGCGCGACCTTTCGGGCTATATTGACAACCTTCCTCAGGTGGTCTTGGGATACGCTTAACGCTCTCCTCTTCGAACGGCTCTCCGTCCCCAGTGAAAAAACCATCCTTCCGCCTCACATCATCCATCCATGCTCAAGATAGAAGATAATAGATAAACCTTAAAAATGTAACGAGGGAGGCTGATAAACCCAGAAAGCCGTGTGGATTAGATCGGCTTACTCAACGGGCTTACCTAGATCCTCAAATTCTAGCTTCAAGCTGAAGAAGTCGCGTAATAGTTGTGGAAGCTTTCTTACATCGGTCCTAACCTGACGCCACGTATCTCGATCCCGCAGAGTGACCGTACCGTCGCTGAGTGTTTGGTAGTCGATGGTTATACATAGTGGGGTTCCAACCTCATCGAACCTTGCATAACGCCTCCCTATGGATCCCGATTCGTCATATTGGGCCGTGAACCCCTCATCGATGAGTAAGCTGTGGACTTCCCTCGCCTTCTCAGGGAGCCCATCCTTACTGACTAAAGGTAGAACAGCTATCTGAATCGGAGCTAGGTCGCGCGGTATCCTCATGACAACCCTTCCATTCTTGATCGAGTAGGCGTACTCGAGAACTACGTAGGTCAACCTATCCGAACCGAAGCTCGGCTCTATAACGTGGGGTACGAACCTCCTACCTCCCTCGGTTATCCTCCTCCGCACTATCCTGACGTGCTCCGGCAGTATCTTGAAGCCTTCTAGGTTGTAGAAGCCAAGCCTCTTTAGCGACTCCTCAACATCCTCAGGTTTTACTTTGGTTAGTAGTTCGACCACCCTTTGCGCGTCTTCCTTGAAGTCGGGCCCGATCCTCGCCATGATCGGCTGGATTGACGCCTCTATCCTCTCGACCATCTCCTCAGTCTCCTTGAAGACCCTCATGTCCACCCCGCTCTCCTTCATGTGGCGCCTCAAGTCGTAGTCTGTGCGGTAGTTGTGACCTGAGACCTCCATCCAGCCCCAACGGTCTAGGTAGACCTCTTGGTCGAATCCTTGAACCGAGTAGTGGGCCCTCTCCCATTCCAACTTCTCTATGAACCTCTGCTTATCCTCAGGGACACCGAGTTCCATCAGAAAGCGTTTAGCCAAAGCCATGAAGAAGGCTTGCCATTCCATCTTTATGTATCCCCTCTCCAAGGCTTCCTTGACCGTCACCTCGACAGGTTCCTCCGAACCTTTAAGCCTCGATTCGGCTAGAACTAGCCTTAGAACCTCATCCTCAACCTCACTGAGTATTGGACATTCAGGCTCCTTCGGGTCAAAGAAGAACTCTAGGTCCATTATCGTGAACTCCCTAAGCCTTATCGGCCCCTGCCTCGGCGAGATCTCATTTCTCAAGGCGTGTCCTATAGTGGCTACGCCTATCGGGAGTTTACTCCTAGCCTGTTCGTAGAGGCGCCTGAACTCAATGAATATCCCCTGGGCGGCCTCCGGTCTGCCGTAACCTATAACATCTGAGTAAGGTCCTATCGTGGTCTCGAACATCGTTAGGAAGTACCTCGGCTTAGAGAGTTCTCCGCCGCATTCCGGACACCTAACCTCATTCTTTCTGATCGCCTCCTCGATCTCCTTCAAGCTCATCCTCTCAGAATCCATAGGGCTTATCCCAGCCGCCTCCTGAAGTAGGTGGTCCGCCCTAAACTTCCTATCGCAACTCATACACTCAACCATGGGCTCCTTGAAGTGTTCTGTATGGCCTGAAGCCTTGAATACCCTCTCTGGGAGTATAATTGGGGACTCTATCTCGTATAACCCAAGCCTTCGAAGGAACAGATCCCTAAACTTATCCTCTATCTTCCTCTTCAGTATAGAGCCCAGGGGTCCGAAGACTATGAAACCACTTACACCGCCGTATATCTCACAGGACGGCCAGAAGAAACCCCTCCGCCGCGCTACCTCACTCACCCTCTCAAACTTATCTGCCGGTTTAGCCATATCCAGTCCATCCAGTTTAGTTCGGCCTACCCAAATAGCTAGTTCCGTTAATAAATTCTTTTCATATCCAGTTAAAAGGGTTTGGTGGGTTATTCCGCATCTACCTTACCTCAGAGCTTCTTGGACATGTATGGCCCATCATAGCGGTAGCCAAACTTCATATAGTAGCGCTTGGTTCCCAAGGCGCTTGTGATCAGTATCTTCTCAGCTCCATACTCCCTGCTCAATTCCTCAGCTTTAAGTAGGAGGAGTCTGCCATAACCCTTATGCTGGTAGGCCTCCGCAAGGCGTTCACCAACCGGGACGAGAGAGCCGCATACACGCAGCTCCCTAACTATGGACGCGTTCTTCCCAGCTATCTCAGGTCTATGAGCTTTCTCTGATGGAAACCTCAGCCTTAGGTATCCGACCAGTATGTCGCTCGTTTGGTCTTCAGCTGAGATGAATACCTCCTCACCTTCCGAAGCTTCATACCTTCTCGTTGTGACCTCTATACTCTTTGGGTCTGGCCTTACTCCGTCCCTTAGGTATCTATGCCCAACCTCCCGGCATCTTATGCACCTACATCGGATCCCATACTCTTTCAGCTTCTCCTGAACTATCTGGCGGAGATTACTCTTGTCAACACCAGCCTCGATCAAGTAGGCTGGTATATCCCTCTGGACCCTCATTACCCGCACCCATTCCGGTATCATCTTCTTAACCTCCACTATGAGCTGGGCTGCCTCCTCTGTTGTGTATGGCTTGTAGATTCCGTTCCTCCACCAGTCGTAGAGCTTCGTCCCCTTTATGACCAAGCATGGATATATCTTCACCATGTCAGGCTTGAACCTAGGATCTGTGAATATCGTCTTGAAGGCTTCTAAGTCCCTCTTGGGGTTTGAACCGGGTAGGCCAGGCATCAGATGGTACAGGACCTTCAATCCTGAGTCCTTAAGTATTCGTGTAGCCTCAACCACATCTTGTACCGTGTGCCCCCTATTAACCAGCTCGTAGATGTCGTCGTATATGTTTTGGACCCCAAGCTCGACTCGTGTGACGCCCATCAGGAGCATGTTGTCCACATCCTTCTCCATGGACCAATCAGGCCTAGTCTCGACCGTTATCCCGACATTCCTGATCCGTCCGGTCTCGGCCAGCTTCTTCGCCTCCTTCAGTGAGCTTGACTCCACACCTGTTATCGCGTCTAGGCACCTCTTGATGAACCACCTCTGGTATTCTATCGGCATCGCTGGGAAGGTTCCGCCCATCACTATGAGTTCAACTTTGTCGACCGTATGTCCGATCGATCGAAGCTGCTCTATGCGGTGTCTAACTTGTTTGTATGGGTCGTATTGGTTCTGTATCCCCCTCATGGCAGCTGGTTCATGTCCTGTGTAGCTCTGTGGAACCCCGTGGGATGGCCCTCCCGGGCAGTAGATGCACGGTTCCTCCTTCGGGCATGGCCATGGTTTCGTCATGACCGCGATTACCGTAACCCCCGATATCGTTCTGACAGCCTTCCTTCTGAGTACCTTTAAGAGCCTCCTCCTTTCGTGGGTTTCCAGCTCCCTTATGAGCTCCGAATTTGATGGTATCGTTTTCAGTCTGTACTTGTATGCGATCCTAGTCTTGACTAGGTTTACATCCCTCTTGGTTGGGTTCGGAATCCTCATTAACGACTCTATTATCTCCCTGTAGATCCGCCTCTCCATCCTCTACGAGAGATTATGTAGACTTTAAGATAAAGGCTTACTCCCCTTTTGGGTTAGGCCACATGTCTGTTGAGGTATTCTCTATGCATCTTGAAGATTCCCCTAAGCCTCCTGCTGAGGCGGTCTTGAAGCCTCTGGAGTTCCCTATAAATTCTCACATTTGAGGGTTTTGGTTTGACCCTTGTCCTTTCATCAACCTTAACGAAGCGGTCGGTCACTTCCTGTATAGTGGTCTTCTCTCCGATGTGGTTCAGGTAGGTCCACATCGCCTGTAGGGCGGCGCCGTAGGCTGCGCCTTCGTCTATCTCTAAACAGACCACCTCGACGTTGAATATGTCAGCCGCTATCTGGCGCCAGGCTCTATTCTTCGCCCCGCCTCCTGTGAGCCTTATCTCCTCCGGGTTTATACCGAGCTCCCTCATCCTGTTTAATCCATAGTTCATACCCATTGTTGCCCCCTCCATGGCGGCCCTAGCCATGTGGGCCATGTTAAAGGTTCTGCTGTTCAATCCTAGGTAGACACCAGTTCCATCAGGGACGTTTGGGGTTCTCTCGCCCTCGAAGTAGGGGAGAAGAATTAAACCCTCCGAGCCGGCTGGGGCGCTCTCCACAGCCTCTGTCAAGTCTTCATGGGATAGGTTGAACAGGTCCCTTATGAACTCCGTCGCTACGGTTACGTTCATGGTGCAGAGGAGTGGTAGCCAGGCGTTTGTTGAGTCGCAGAAGGCCGCTATCTCGCCCTCAGGGTCTATTATAGGGGTCTCGGAGTAGGCGAATATCGTTCCGGAAGTTCCAAGGCTTGCCGTGACTATTCCCTCCCTCGTGTTTCCAGTCCCTATCGCGCTCATCATGTTGTCCCCTCCACCGGAGCTGACTAGAAGATCCTCCCTGAAGCCGAACTGGTCTGCTACCTCCCTACGCACGGTTCCGACGGGTTTATCTGAACTCTGTATCGGTGGAAGCTTCTCCCATAGCGCTGGATCTATGGCTTCAACCACCTCTCTGCACCACCTCCTAGTTCGGACATCCATGAGCGCCGTTCCTGAGGCGTCGCCATACTCCATGACGATCCTACCGGTGAGGTAGAAGTTTAGGTAGTCGTGTGGTAGGAGGACCGTTCTCAGCTTGGCATAGTTCTCCGGCTCATTCCTCTTGAGCCAGAGTATCTTCGAGGCTGTGAACCCCGGTGGGATCGAATTCCCTATGAGGTTGATTACAGCGCTCTTTCCACCAAGCTTCCTGATGAGGTATTGACACTCTCTCATCGTGCTCGTATCGTTCCATAGTTTGGCGGGCCTGATTACCCTTCCCTCCTCGTCGAGTGGAACGAAGCCGTGCTGCTGGCCTGAGACCCCTATCCCCCTGACATCCTTAGGGTCTATCCCAGACGCTTCGAGTGCCCTCTTTATCGTTCTGTTCAGGGCTGATATCCATACGGCCGGGTCCTGCTCCTTATGTCCCGGCGGCAAACCCTCTATCAACCCGTACCTCTCGGTTGCCCTCCCTACGACCATCCCGGTCTCGCCGTCGATTATTATCGTCTTTGTGCTTTGCGTCCCGTTATCCACCCCAATAAAGTATTGCGGGGACATCTATAATCCTCCATCTATAGCGGTGATACTCTCAACGCCCGATCGATAAATATTACAGTTTAGTTATTATAATGTTTGAAGCGAAATAGTGATAAGCTTGAACCTTGTATAGTTTATTTGGATGATGAGGACGGCTTAGTGGAGCCTCAAAAGGCTGTGATATTAACCGACGGGCGAACTGACGGTTAAGGTTAAAGATTAAGGAGTAGATGGGTGATAGTATCAAGATCGTGATCGATGGAGATGGTTGGGATGCCGTGCACAGTTGTAGTCTGCGGCTTTTTTGGGGACACGGGCAAGGGCAAGATAATATCATACCTGGCATTGAAGGATAAGGTCTCAGTCGCCGTTAGAGCTGGCGTTGGACCGAACGCGGGACATACGGTTGTTTATGGCGGTAAGGCATACAAGTTGAGGATGATCCCGAGCGCCTTCGTGTATGAAGGATGCCGCCTGCTCATAGGTCCAGGCGTACTGATAAACCCGGATGTATTCTTAAAAGAGGTTGAGGTTACCAGATCCGAGGGAAGGGTTGGGATCGATCCCCTGTGCGCGATAATCGAGCCTAAACATATAGAGGTTGATAGGGGTGGGCACCTAGCGAGCAAGATAGGGACAACAGGCTCCGGAACCGGGCCGTGCAATGCGGATAGGGCCCTCAGGAGGGCGAAGGTGGCTAGGGATATACCTGAGTTGGAAAAGTTCCTAACTGATGTTCCGTTGGAGGTGAATAAAGCCATAGATGACGGAGAGAACGTTTTGATAGAGGGAACTCAGGGGACCTTCTTGTCACTGTATCATGGAACCTACCCATACTGCACCTCTAAGGATGTGACGGCGTCGGCTGCATGTTCGGATGTTGGTGTTGGACCGAAGAAGGTGGATGATGTCATACTCGTATTGAAGGCCTTCACGACCCGTGTAGGTGCCGGTCCACTCCCAAATGAGATATCATGGGAGGAGGCTGAGAGGAGGGGCTGGGCTGAGATAGCCTCCGTAACTGGTAGGAGAAGGAGGGCTGCACCCTTCAACTTCGACTTGGCCAAGAGGGCTGTAATGTTGAACAGTGCTACGCAGGCCGCTGTGACTAAGATAGATGTCTTATTCCCAGAGTGTAAGGGTGTAAAATCCTACGATAAACTCTCGGATAGGGCTAGGAGGTTCATCGAAAAGATCGAGGATGAGATCGGTATCCCGGTTACCCTAATCGGGACCGGTCCGGAGGCATGGGAGGTAGTTGATAGGAGAGAATGATACAGAATGATGAGCGGAAAGCCTAACACTCTTTTATCCCAAGAAAGTATTTAAGCATCCCCAGTTAAGGTTATATGAGTATATGTTGTTATTATCAGAAAATCTAGCTGAATAGGGGTTGAGGGTAACGTTTAACCTTGTAACCTTGGAGGATACAATCCGCATACCGCCGGAGGAGTTCGGGAAGCCCTTAGATATCGTTGGGTATGAACAATTGAGGATGAAGTATGAGGGTGTTGTGGATGAGGAGTTAGGCTACGTCATAGCAGTGATCGATATAAAGGTCTCGCCGATAGGGAAGATACTCCCAGGAGACGGGGCCACACACCATAAGGTAACGTTCTCCTTACTGACCTTCTACCCGAAGATACAGGAGGTCGTTGAGGGGGAGGTCGTCGAGATAACGGACTTCGGAGCCTTCATCCGCATAGGACCCATAGATGCGCTGCTCCATGTATCCCAGCTGATGGACGACTTCATATCCTACGACGAGAAGCAGGGGATACTGATGGGTAAGGAAACCCGGAGGGTGGTGATGACGGGAGATAAGTTCAGAGTCCGCATAGCGGCGGTCTCGATAGGCCAGGGGAGCAGCTCGGGTAAGATAGGTGTAACCGCACGTCAACCATTCCTTGGGAAACTCGAATGGATCAACGAAGACCTGAGGAAGATGAGGGGAGAGAAGTCAAAGGAGGGTGAAGAGTAACTTCACGTGGTGTTGGTGATGAGTGAGAAGGCTTGTACCGAGTGCCACATGATAACGCGGGGGAGTATATGCCCGAACTGCAAATCAAAAAGCCTAAGTGACGACTTCAGCGGTTTAGTCATAATCTTGGACCCTGAAGGCTCTAACATCGCCAAGATAATGAACATCGAGAAGAAGGGAAGGTACGCGATCCGTGTCAGATAGGGCGCTGTAACACCTCCCGTTAGGGAATGCTGATGTTAAACTTGTAAATCAGGTTAGGGTTAACGTTACCCTCCGTGATGTGAAGTTATAGCCGACGTAGGTGATCCCTATAAGGAAGCTTACACCTGAACTTAGGAGGCGGCTGAAGGCTCCCTTAGGGTTACTGATCACTGGCCCCTATAAGAATACCATGGAGCAGCTCAAGAGGCTCATCAAGAAGAGGCGGCCGAGGAAGCTGATCTCCGTCGGTGACAGAGTAACTGAGAACATGGTTAGAACAGGACTCCAACCAGATGTTATGATAATCGATAATAGGGTGATGAGGAAACCCATTAAGCCTCTGGACTTAAGGGTTAACCGGGTGTTTAGGTTGAGGAATCCTCCCAGCGTAATAACGGATGAAGCTTGGGGAACGATCGGGGAGGCTGTGGAGTGTGGGGAAACAGCTAAGGTCATCGTTGAGGGGGAGGAGGATCTCCTCACGCTGGTCGCCATACTTAAGGCCCCAGTAGGCTCGATCGTCGTCTATGGACAACCCTATATGGGGATAGTTGTGGTCGACGTTACGGAGGGGATGAAGGAGACGGCGCGTAGAATAGTTGAGGAGATGAAGTCATCCTCGAAAAGCTAAAGTATCAGTTGGATAGGATTTTAAGAGAAAGAGTTGAGGGGGTCCCAGTGAAGATCGAGATCACCGATAGGAGGCGCAATGAACTCCTGAAGAGGCTGGAGGTTTCCTTCAGGATAAGCCATGAGGGGGATGGAACCCCAACTAGGTTGAAGGTTAGGGAGCAGCTAGCCTCAAAACTTGACGTTGATATGGATAGGGTGTACGTGAAGAGACTTCAGACTAAGACCGGGACTTGGATAACCGTTGGGGAGGCGAACATCTACGATACTGTTCAGCAGGCATTGAGTATAGAGCCGAAACATATAATTCTCAGAAACTCTCCTAGAGGAGAGAGTGAGAGGGAGGAAGCCTAAGTGGCAAAGAAGAAAAAGAGGGAAAAGAAGAAGAGGCGGGAGAGGCCGATATCATCATACTACTCGATAGAGGGAGGGAAGATAAAGCGCCTCCTCCCGTTCTGCGAGAGGTGTGGACCCGGATACTTCATGGCCGATCATGGAGATAGATACTCATGCGGACACTGCGGCTACACAAGGTATAAACCGGTAAAGAGAGAGTAACCTCCAAAGGTAAGAGCTAACTCTTCCCAGAGGTTATATTCTCTCCCTTAACACTGAGGAATTTCTCCCGACCGGCTGTCAAATCGAGATGCGATGAGTAGAGGTAGCGGAAGACTCATTTAGGCTTTCTTAATCTTCTTTTATTTAGGAAGTATCCATTATGATGGTCGGTATAGTTGGTAAGCCTAACGTTGGCAAATCAACATTCTTCAGCGCGGCAACCCTGGCTACGGTGGAGATAGCGAGCTACCCCTTCACAACCATAAAACCAAATCGAGGGGTAGGCTACCTAAGAACCCAATGCGTCTGCACGGAGTTCAAGGTGAAGGATAACCCAGTTAACTCGATCTGCATAGACGGGGTAAGGCTCATACCCGTCGAACTGATAGACTGCGCCGGTCTAGTACCAGATGCATGGCAGGGTAGAGGGTTAGGAAACCGGTTTCTAGACGAGATCAGGAAGGCGGACGCCCTCATACACGTGGTCGACGCCGCCGGTGCAACGGACTTAGAGGGGAGGGTGGTGAGACCCGGAACCCACGACCCAATAGAGGATGTGAAGTTCTTGGAGAGGGAGATAACAATGTGGCTCCTCCAGATACTTAAGAGGGGATGGCTCAGGCTCGCTAGAACGGTTGAGGCTGGGAGGAGAGACCTATACGCATCACTTGAGGAGAGGCTGAGCGGTCTGGCCATAAGGAGAAGTCATATAATAGAAGCGATAAAGAGAACGGGGTTAAACCCTGACAAGCCAGCCTCCTGGAGCGAGGAGGAACTAATAAACTTCGTAGATACCTTGAGGAGAGTCTCGAAGCCCATGCTCATAGCGGCTAACAAGATCGACCTCCCAACGGCTGAGGAGAACGTTGAGAGGCTTAAGGAGCTGGGTTACATAGTGATACCGTGCTGTGCGGAGGCTGAATTGGCTCTAAGGAGGGCTGCGGAGAGGGGGTTGATAGAATACAAGCCCGGAGACAGCGGCTTCGAGATAATAAAGCCTGAGGAGATAACTGAGGCTCAGAGGAGGGCTCTGAGGATAATCGATGAGAGGATACTCCGGAGGCATGGGAGCACGGGGGTGCAAGAGGCCATAAACGCCTCCTTCTTCAAACTCTTAAACATGATAGTCGTCTACCCGGTTGAGGACCCTGAGAAGCTCACAGACCATAGCGGGAGAGTCCTCCCCGAAGCTAGGCTCGTACCCCATGGGACAACCGCTAGGGAACTCGCCTATTTAATCCACACCGAGCTTGGGGATAGTTTCATATACGCGATAGACGCGAGAACGAGGAGGAGGTTGGGAGAGAACTACGCGCTGAAGGATAGAGACGTCATCTCCATAGTCAGCGCGAAGAAGAGGGCTTGAGGAGCTAACCTTACTTACCGAACCTCCTCCTCCTCTTCTGGTAGGTTCTGATGGCTCTCAATAGGTCGATAAGCCTGATCTCTGGCCAATAGACGTCTAAGAAACACAATTCGCTGTATGCCGATTGGTATAAAAGGAATCCGCTGAGTCTCTCCTCCCCGGAAGTTCTTATTATGAGATCTGGGTCTTGCTTCGGTAGGTGTGATGTGTATAGATACCTCTCGAAGATATCTTCGTTTATCTCCTCCGGCTTCAGCTTTCCATCCATTACATCCCTAGCTATCTCCCTCGTTGCGTCGATTATCTCAGCCCTCCCACCGTAGGCCAAAGCTATATTTAAGAACCGTTCATTATAGTCCTTCGTCGCATCTTCTATCTGCCTAATAATCTCTTGGATGCTCTTCGGCAGGAGGTTCAACCTTCCTATGACCTTAATCTTAACCTTGTACTCATGTATGTCCTTGTTGTCCAGTACATCCTTCAGCTTCCTCTCGAAGAGCTTCATCAGCTCCTCAACCTCCCTCCGCGGTCTGTTGAAGTTCTCAGTTGAGAAAGCGTAGAGAGTGACTGACTTTATCCCGAGTTTCAGACACCACCTCAGAACCTCCTCGGTCTTGTCGGCGCCCCAGTAATGCCCCTCCCAGGGGTTCATGGATCTACTTATAGCCCACCTGCGGTTTCCATCGAGGATTATCCCGATATGCATCGGCTTAACCCCGTTCTTCACTTGGTGCCATAGCCACTTCTCGTAAACCTTGTATACACCGAGTAGGGAGAGTAACCTCTTCAGCATATTCCCATCATATCCTCGCTTCTTCAAGAGACCTTGAACACTGACAGGAGCGGCTTTCTGGTAGGTAGTCTACGGCCTTTATTAAGATTTGCTGAATCCTCGGAATCACCCTCCTAGAGGTCTCAACGACCTCCCTAGATGAGAGCCTCCCAGCTATGCCAGCGGCCATATTCGAGACGAAGCATAGGGATGCGTAACAGACTCCGAGTTCACGGGCTAGAACCGCTTCCGGAACCCCGGTCATGCCAACAACATCACAACCTAGCAACCTGAACATTCTTATCTCTGCGGGGGTCTCATAGCGGGGGCCCTCAGTGCACACGTAGACTGCCCTATCGCGGGTCTTCACGCCGGCCCTTTCAGAGGCCCTCTTCAGGGCCTCACGGATCTCAGGGCAGTAGGGTTGGGTGAAGTCTATATGGGTTACGGGGCTCTCGTCGTAGAAGGTTAATTTACGGCTCTTTGTGAAGTCTATGAGGTCGTGGGGTATCACAAGATCCTCAGGCTTGAGAGTTGGGTTTATAGCTCCAACAGCGTTTGTTGCTATAATCCTCTCAACTCCTAACTTATGTAACGCGTAGATGTTCGCTCTATAATTGACCTTGTGTGGGGGAGTTGAGTGGTGGATCCCATGGCGTGGTAGGAAAGCAACCCTCCTCCCACCGATCTCTCCTATCGATATTGGTGGGGGGAAGCCGTATGGAGTGCCGACCTTTACCCGCTTCACGCCCTCGAGCAGGCTTTCTAAACCCGTCCCTCCGATTATGGCAACCTTAACGCCACTATTTATTTCATCTCCCATACCGAGCACCTTGATGATCTGTTTGAATTACATGGTGTTACGTCTCAACGATCTTCTTGGAGCCCTCGAAGAAGCCTCTATACTTTCTGCTCAGACCGTAAGTGACTAAGCTTAAACCTACAACGAGGGATACGCCGATTATTATGGCTGTTATCAGCATATCGGGTTGGTGGGCTGGATTCACCAGTATGAGGGATACCTCGTTGAATATTTCCCACGACCAGGCGCAGGTCACCAGTATAGTTATCGTCCTCCAGACCCTAGAGTCCCTCTCGATAACGTAGCGGATCAACCTGCCTGACACAGCGAGGCAGATCCCTAAGATCATCAAGGTCAGAGACTTGTGGATCATGCTTCCTAGAATGCGCGGCAGAACCTCAAGCCACTGCCCAAGGTCGGATGGTAATGGGTAAGGTACAACGTACAT
>CAZCOP010000012.1:15658-21731 GCA_964499825.1 uncultured Candidatus Bathyarchaeia archaeon | reverse complement strand
CTGGAGTCGTGATGAGGGCTGACATGGTTATCGACGGCTTCGCTGTTACATCAGTTACGATTGGGGGTATGGATGCAACAGACCGGGTAATAGAACTCTACAAGAGCCTAAGGAGGAGTGATATAAACCTAATACTCCTGAATGGATGCGTCATAAGCTGGTATAACGTGATAGACCTCCACGAGGTCTATGAGAAGACGGAAACCCCATTAATCTGCGTAACCTATGAGGAGTCTGAGGGTCTCGAGAAGTACTTCATGGAGCTATTCCCAGATGATTGGAGGTTGAGGGTTTCAATCTACCACAAGAATGGCGGTAGAACTCTCCTAAGATTAAAGACCGGACATGAGGTGTATGTCCGCTTCTTAGGGATGGAGGGGAGGGATGCAAAGTTTATACTGGACAAGTTCACGAGGGAGGGCGCCATACCTGAACCCTTAAGGGTAGCCCGCCTCCTAGCTAGAACCCTCATGAGAAGTCAGCTTAACGAGGGTGGGGAGTAAAGAGGAGAGGTGTAGGTCTCATTCCATATTGAATAGCTCCTCCACTGGGGTCTTCAGGATCTCCCTAGCTGCCCTTTCACACTCCTCCATCGGCACCTCTTTAATTCTCCTCAGTACATCACCCTTCAAGGTGAGCCTCAGGCTTCTATCACCCTTCGAGAATGTGACTGTTAGGATCCCCTCACCCTCCTCCAACTTGATGTTCCCCTTCCCCATCGTGCAGCCAGTTGTGAACTGGACGCCGTCTATGAAGCATGTGTAGGGGGTTCTAGGCTCGGTTTTGATGACGGCCTTACTCTTAAAGTAGTCCTTCCCTAAGACCTTATTGGCGAGTAGACCGGCCTTTAAGCCCAGAGCCATGAAGGGTCCTAGATGTCCGTGAAACCTTACAGCGTCTTCTACTAGCTTCTCCGGGACTGCTACCCCTACCTCGGCTTCCATTCCTACATCCTCCTCTTGTAGAGGAGTATGGCCTCAACAACCGTCATAACCAAGAAGATTACAGTTGTAGCGGCTAGGATCTTCACGTATAGGTTCGCCGCTTTTAGGGATTCATTCAGCTCCCTTATCTCGCCCTGTATCAGCTGATACCTCTTCACGGCGTCGAAGAGCTGCTTCGCGTTATACTTTATCATCTTGGCGTAGGTCTCCGTACCCGGGATTGCTCCTGGAAAGTTCGTCAAGATTACGTGTTGGGCCCCTATATCTGCGGCCAATTTTGCTCCTAGGCTGTATCCGCTCGGTAGGTTATCTATCACTAGGGCTACACCCTCCTTCTCGGCTGTATCCGTTAAGTTCATCACATCGCTTAGACTCATCTTCTCAGGTGGTAAGTATGTTGCGACGATCTGGAAGCCCATCCACTCGACGAAGCCCTTCTGCCACAACATGCAGACCACCTTGACATCGCTCACACCCAGCTTCGTCGCGTTATTCATTATCTCCTGGGCTGTGGCGTTTATCTCCTCACAGACCGCCCGGGCGTTCTCCTCAAAGATGTCTGAGTATTCCGGTAGGATGCTGCTTAGGGCATCCCTCACCCTCTCGACGTATGTTAAAGCTGCGGTATAGGGATGCCACGGTCCGCCGATCTTGACCTTTGTGACGTTAACGTTGCCAGAAGTCTTGATCAGGTTGTCCAACCAAGGTTCAAACCCTGAGTATAGGATCAACGACGCTCTGCTGACGGCGTATACGTCGCTTGGGGTTATGTCGTAGTGGGCTGGGCATACACCCGGTGGAACTATGGATACCACGGTCACATGCTCCCCCCCAACTTGCTCAACGAAGGATGAAAGTATCGTGGTTGTGCATACGACTATAGGCTTTCCTTCCTTATTGTCCGGTTCCGCTTTCACAGCCTGCTGGTTTGAGCTGGCTGATAGGAGTAGAACCGTCAAAGTTAGCATCGCGAGTGCGAGTGTACTTCTCTTCATCTCATACACCCTCATACGTTTATGATATTACGAATTGATTAAATAATATTACTTAATGATCCAGTCTTGCTTTTAAATCCTTCGGCTGAGCTGAAGACTCAGCTGTTGAGAGGCGTTAACCCCTCCTCCTCTTCGGGGAGAGTATCACCGAAACGCAGAAGGTGAAGGATGAGACGATTATTATCGAGGAGCCTATCGGAAAGTTTAGGATTAGGGATAATAAGAACCCCAATAGGCACGTTGAGGCCCCTATCAACGGTGAGACGGCCATAACCTTCTTCAAGTCGTAGATGAACTGCAGCGCCGAGGAGGCTGGGTTAACTATTAAGGCGAAGACTAGGAGTCCGCCGACGAGTTTGAGGGAGAAGGCGACGGTGACACCTATGAGGAAGAGTATGAGGAAGTAGAAGAGGCTTGTATTTATCCCCGAAGCCTCGGCGAGCTTTCTGTTGAACATCAACGCCTGGAACTCCTTGAAGAAGAGTATGAGGAGCAGGACTATGAAGAATGTTAACAACCCTAGGAGGATGAGGTCGTCGATCGTCACCGAGAAGATGCTTCCCCAGAGTATGCCGAGAGCCTGCCGTGTGGCAGCCAACCCCGGAGTGAAGTTAAGGAAGATGAACCCCAACCCCATAGTCAGGGAGAACATTATCCCAATTATAACCTCCGGTGAGAGCTTGGCTTTCTCAGAGAGGGGTCCAAGGATTAGGGCTATCATCGTTGCGAAGGCTAGGGCTGTAATTAACGGGTCTGTTGAGAGTAGGAGCCCGAGGGCTGCCCCCGCGAAGGCTGCATGGGACATGCAGAAACCTATGGATGAGAGCTTCATCTGGACTACGAATACCCCGATCAGTGAGCATGTTATACCTGCCAGTATGGAGGCCGTTATCGCCGTTATAATCATCTGGACCGGTAGGGGTATCATAGGCTTAACCCCTTGAAGAGTATGTTTAGATCCTCGGCCTTCTGCACGGCGTATTTGGGTTCCCCATCTACAATTATCCTACCCCTATCCATAACTATGACTCTGTCACACCTCTCAGGTATCGATAGTAGGTCATGGGTTACCATTATGGTTGTTAACCCTCTCTCATCGTGGAGTTTACAGAGTGTTTCAGAAATCCTCCTCCTAGAGTCTATATCAAGGTTGCTGAAGGGTTCATCTAGAAGGAGTAGTCTAGGCTCTTGAGCGATCGCCCTAGCTATCATAACCTTCTGCTGTTCACCGCCGGAGAGCTTACCTATCGGTCTATCAGCGAACCCGTCTATCCCGACAAGGCGCATAGCTCCCTCAGCTATCTCAAGGTCCCTCCTTTCGGGTCTCCTCAGCACACCGAGCTTTCCATACCTACCCATAAGGACTACATCCCTAACTATGAAGGGAGCTGAGGGTTCGGATAGGAAGTCTTGGGGTACGTAGCCTATATCCCTCCTAACCCTCGAAGGGTTGCGGGCCATATCATGGCCGAAGACTATGACCTCGCCGTGGGTGACCTTTAGTAGCCCATTTATGGTCTCCAGTAACGTTGTCTTTCCAGACCCGTTCGGTCCGACAACCACTATGAATTCGCTTAGGTCTACCTCGAGGTTTATGTCCTTTATGGCTGGTAGGTGCTCACCCTCGTATGTGGTCTCTACGTCTCTAAGTTTCACAACCTTCTCGGGCATCCATACTCCACCAATTGTAAACTAAGTCTTCCTACACATTCCTCGCTATAGATAACACCGTTTTTCATAAAAATATTACTAATACCTAGAATGCTGTTGTTCCCTTATTTGCTTATATAATTGGTCAACCTTATTTTTTGGTTGGTGCCCTCCGGGATGGTTAGGGGGAGAATCAAGAGGCTTCACGGCAAGAAGTTCGTGAAGAGGGTTAAGAAGAAGATACCATGGATAGAGCACGTCATAAACGATGTCGAGATAGCTGGAGACCTGAACCTGGAGGATTCCGGGGTGAAGGTTGAGGCTTTCGAGGGGAGCCTATGCCTAATCTGCAGGGGAAGCAAGAGGCTCTGCGGGAAGCCTAGATGCCCAGCCCTCACAAAGCTCTATTCCCTAATCAAAGTTAGCAGGCTGGTTGATGGGGAATCCCTGATGGGCTCCTCACCGCCGGGCGTCTTCGTGGGGAGGGTTGGATACCCTTATGTCTACGCAGGCCCCCTAGTCCCGCCGGAGGTTGGGGACACCTCGCTGATGGACACCCCGGAGAAGTGGATTGGGAAGACAATAGACGAGATAGTAGGCTTCAGAACCTCGCTAATAAGGAGTAAGTTTAGAGTCAACGTCAAGAAGGTAGCTAAGGCCGGGAGGTTTGTAGACCAAACCTTAGAGTTAGCCCTCTCCAAGGAACCAGTAGAAACGGAGGTGACATTCAAGAGGAAACCCTCAAGGAGGATACTCCTAGACAGCGAAGTCCAACCGATGGGTCCGTCAGCCGTTCTAAGGAGCATGGAGGTTGGAAGCGTAAAGACCGACCATAGGATTGAGAGGGCCTACTCCGACACCGACCTCAAAGCAGAGGAGGCGGTCTTGGATCTATATCTCAACGGGGTTCCAGTCTCGAAGATACAGAGGGCCTTCAGCATTGGGGCATTCGGATTGAAGAGGCAGAGGAGGATAGTCCCGACCAGATGGAGCATAACCGCCGTAGACTCAACCATATCCAGACGCCTCATAGAGGAGAGGATAAAGAGGTCTAGCAGGACGATAAACGAGTATAGGGTCTACGAGTTCAACTATCTGGAGAACCGTTACGTCGTCCTCCTGATGCCCGGAAGCTGGAAGTATGAGTGGATAGAAGCTTGGTACCCCGGAACGACGTGGAACCCGGGTAGCAACAACATAGCCTTAGGAGGGGACTGGGAGGGTTACAAGGGCAGGACAACCTACGCGTCGATTGGGGGGTGCTACTACGCGGTGAGGCTGGCTGTGGCTGAATACCTCGCTAACGAGGGTAGACAGGCTGAGGTCCTAGCCCTTAGGGAGATAAGGCCGGGGTACATAATGCCCTTGGGGGTATGGATAAACAGGGAATGCGTAAGGGAGGCCCTAAAGAGGGATTATGCGAGGTTTAACACGCTCGAGGAGGCCCTAAACTATGTATCCTCAAGGTTCACGGTGGGGTTGAGGGATTGGATAAGCGTCAGCACGCTGCTGAAGGACGCCCTATACCAAGAGAGGCTGCCGAAATACCTAATTAGGGAATGGAGGGGATGATTTTCAATTCTAACCCGTCAGCCCCCTTAATGCTTCAGCTATGAATTTTTCTCCTCTCTCCTCACATTTAGCTATGGCCCTTTCCAAGTCCACATTCCTCGGCTTCTCCCCCCAGAGCCTCATGAAGTTTCCGGCGTATATCTTCTCTAGAACGTGGCGTGGTAGGTTCAGCCCTACGTATGGTTCCCTATACCTTGTGAGTAGTGGATCAGCTGTCTCTGGTGTGTAGAACTCCTCATCGGACTCAAGGAAGTTCCTTAGGAGCCACACCCTATCCAGATGCTCTTGGAGGGTTTGGCTCACCCCTATATCGGTCCCGAAGAGTATCCTGTCTTGATGCTTGATGAAGAAGCTCCTCCAATCGTCCCTCCGCCTAGATATGTTATACATCAGCTCCACCCCCAACGCTAGGTCAAGGTTCGCGTTCTTGTATTGGTTTAGAAACCCCTCGGCTTTCTCCAAGTCTGCCGATATGAAGTAGAAGTGGCAGAGGACTATCTTCAAGTGTGGATGTTCATCCAGTATCTGATACATCTCCTCATAGAGTTCCTCCTTGCTGGGGAAGTCGCCGTGGTAGTAACCCCAACCCTTCTCCCTAGCCCATTCTGGTATTAGCCTCTCATCCCAGAACTCCTCGGGGTCGGCTACATGGCATAGAACAGCGTAGCCAGCTGACTCACATTTATCCCAGAACCCCTCGTAGTATTGGCTGTTCAGGGGTATCCTCCTACTCCTCTCCGCTGGCTTTGAGACGAGTTCACCTATCCCGTCAAACCCAACCTCGATGAGTTCGTCTATGTATCTGTCCCAATCCTTCACTGGGTTTCTCCCTATCCCATCCACATAGGGGGCTGGAACCCCACCGCCAGCATAGAAGAGGCCTGGATACTTAACCTTCAAGTATAGGCCAGC
>CAZCOP010000012.1:0-15558 GCA_964499825.1 uncultured Candidatus Bathyarchaeia archaeon | reverse complement strand
ACTTAACCTTCAAGTATAGGCCAGCGTACTCGCCGGTTATGTACATCTGCCTCAATCTGCCTCTCTTGATAACCTCGATGAGGGTCTCACCCTCACTAACCAGCTCTTCAATATTCTTCACACCCCCCTTAAAGTGGGCATGGCAGTCTATGACGGGTAGATCCGCAAACTCCGAGAACTCCAAACCACACCCCCCCGTAAGCCACATTTAACACTAAGTTTATTCTATCAAAATCCCCTTAAATGGATGATGGGGAACAGAGAGTAGATGTGACAGTTGATTAAGGAAGATGTCAGAGTCAGAGTCAGTACCAGCAACGTACTGCGGCGCTGCTGAGGGAGGTGCATGAATTGTTTGATCTCCTCGCCACGGTTGTTAATGGTTTGGAGGATGTGGCCGCCTCCGAGGTTGAGGCTTTAACGGGCCGCCCCGCCTCGGTTGATGTTGGTAAGATATTCTTCAGCGGTGATGTTGAGTCCATCTTTAAGGTGAATTACTGCTCTAGAACCATTAATAGGGTTGTGATACTCCTATTGCGTAGATCCCTCGGCTCCGGAATAGGTTTGGATGATATATATTCATCGGCCTTGGCTCTGGATTATACGAGCTTTATCACGGGAGGTCAGTCCTTCGCCGTTAGGGCTAAGCGGAGTGGTAAACACAACTTTACATCAATGGATGTAGCCTCCGAGGTTGGGAGGGCTATAATCGACAGCTTCAGGAGGGATACAGGCCACAGGTTGAGGGTGGACCTAGAAAACCCGGATGTTGAGTTTCTAGTCCTTGTGAGAGATGGGGAGTTCATAATGGGTATAAATACAACCGGGGAGGCCCTCCATAAGAGGCGTTACAGGGTCTTCAGCCACCCGGCAGCCTTGAACACAACCATAGCCTCAGCGATGTTGATGATCAGCGGTTGGAGCTTTGAGGAACCCCTAGTCGACCCAATGTGTGGCGGAGGAACGATCCCCATAGAGGCAGCCCTGATGGCTAGGGGGATCCCGCCCGGGCGCTTCAGAGGTGGCGACTACGCCTTCTTCAGGCTTAAGTTTTTGGATCTAGAGGTCTTCAGAAGGGTTGCGGATGAGGCTCTCTCAAGCGTCTCCAGCGGTGTCTACCCCATATATGGCTTGGAGGTAAACCCCAAGTATCTTGAGGGAGCCCTGAGGAACGCTGAGTCGGCTGGTGTCGGGGACACGATCACCCTGAGGGTTGGTGACGCCATGAGGTTGAAGGATCACTTAAGCTTCACTCCGAAGTACGTCGTTACAAATCCTCCCTATGGTATTAGGATGCGTAGGGGTAGGATGGACAGGTTCTACGCTCGCTTCTTAAGGTCCTTAAGGGAGGTTGCTGAGGGTTCAACCTTAACGTTAATAACAGCTGCTAGGAGGGGTTTCTTGAGGGCTGTTGAAGAGGTTGAGCTGGATATTATGGAGCGTAGAAATCTACTCTATGGCGATCTGAGGGCCTCCATCTTCAAGTGTAGAGTCTGATGAGGTGTCTCGTTTGCACTCGCTACATTATCCACCCATTCACTTAACGATCTCACCTACGTCTATCACGTACATCTGTCTCTCCCCCTCATGGGTTGAGTCTATGCAGACCCTTGTTCCATCTCTACTCCAACGCGGGTGGAGGTCACACCTTATCTCACCCCTCAATTCAGGTATTGAGTAGAAACGTCCTATCTCGATAAGCCTTCCCTCCTCCGGGTTATATAGCAGCAGTCTACGCATGTTCTTCCTATCTAGGCCTGTGTCTGTCAGTATCCACCTCCTGTCAGGGGAGTAGGAGCAGTGTCCATCAGCAGTTAGAACATCCCTACCTATAACCTCGAACTCCTCACTCTTATCGGTGAATAAGATGTAGTGGTCGCCAACACCCCTCTTGCGGGCCCATGCGAGTATGTGCTCCGGGTCTCTCCAATCGAAGTGTGAGACGAGATCGTCATCGGCTAAGAGGTATATGTCTCCACCATTCACATCCGCCGTCAGGAGCCTAGTCATTCTTGGGAGCCCTGTCTTCTTCTGTTTTTCAGGCCTGAAGGACCAGCGGTGTAGGAAGATGAACCTCTTATCATCTGGGCTGAAGAGTAGGTGGTTGAACCAGTGGACGGCTTCATCCATATCCGGTCTATGCTTGTACTCAACCATATCACCTATCGAGATTATTAGCTCCCTATCCCCTGACTCCAGGTCTAGGAGGTACACACCGTCCTCCCTCGGTGCCTTCTTAGTTGCCCATGGATCCGGAACCCCTACGTATCCGTATCCCGGCCTAGTCCTAGCTAATCTCGCAAAGTTTAAGGTTAACGCCTTCCTTCCATCGTGGCTTAGGGTGTAGATCGGCGATGGTAGGGTGTACACCTCTCCACTCTCTATATCCCGTACCACCGATATGAAGCGGCCGCCAGCTCGGTCGTTATATATTATAACCTTACGCCTTTTATTCGGCATCCACTGTAACATGCAACCCTGCTGCCAATTCCACGCGTAGGTCTCAGCTACAGGTGTGAACTTGTAACCCTCCTCGGGGTCGATGAAGCCTATCCTAGCCTTATCTTCAGGTCTTGGAGGTCTATGCATGAACCCAACTTCGAGGGCTAGCATGTAATGGTCCTCATGGTCCCACGGGGATTTGTCATAATATCCAAAGAAGTGGTATCCCGGTCTGTTGGTTACCCTAACGGCTGGTAGGTTAGCGATCTCGACGGGCATAATTCCAGCTTCCACCCTTTATCAGTCCAACTCTATTTAAGCCCTTCGAACTATTATATTATGTGTGTTATGATGAAATAGAGCTGAAATGGAGCGCAAAGTATATTTAGAACCGGCTTTTTCATTCTTACCTGATCCGCATCTTTAGACTCGTTTGGTGTTTAAGGGTTAAAGGAGGTGGTCCGGTGTCTGAGGAGGTTGGTGAGGCTCAGGAGTATTATGAGAAGGTTCGTAGGGAGTCTAGGGAAACGATCGCCGGGGTCCTGCCGACCATAGTCCTCGACGTATCAGCTGCGATACTGATATGGCTCTTCGGTAAGTTGGTCTTCGTACCCATAGCGGAGGGCATCTACTTCTTCGGCTATCCACTGCCCCAGATACTGAACTTCATCATAATAGTCGCTCTAGCCGTGATAGTCCTGAGGATACTCATAGACGTTCGGAGGCTCATAGATGGTCTGGCTGGCTACGCTGCATGTGAGATAGGGGCACCCTACGAGGTTACACCGGAGGAGGTGGAGCACTACAGGACAGCCCTCAGGGGGATCTTCAATATCATAGTCGTCTCCTTGGTCTACCTCCTCTTCGTCGAGTTCCTATCAAGGATACACCCTGGACTGGCCGGGGTTCTGCTGCTCGCCATAGTCATCTGGGCGATCTACCAGATCTGGAGGGTTGTCCAGGCGGTCTCGGCGGAGATAAGGAGGTATACAACCCGCTGGGCTGAGAGGGCTCTAAGCGGCTCCTGAACCAATATTGTGAGGGGCTTCTGTTGGGTGAGGATTCGGCGCTCCCAGCTCTCTTGACGATCCTAGTGGCTGACCTCCTCTTCTTTTTATTTTTCGGAGTCTCGTATCCTGAGGTCTTCGATACGATACTCGCATTGCTCCCATGGGAGGACAGCGTCGAGAAGGCCATCATAGTTATATCCGGCCTAATCGTGGCTGTTGCATCATCGGCGGCGATAATACAGATATCGATAAGGAAGGTTAGGGAGCTGATTGGTGGGGAGGGTTACTAGGTGGATAGTGAAGCCCTCCAAGATGGAGCTGTAAACCTCTCAGCAGCTATGTTGATATGGCTCTTCGGTATCTCAACTTTCATGCCGATGGCTGAGGCTGTTGACCCTGAAGGCCTAACGAAGCTCTGCAGCCTAATAATAACCTCGGCTTTCACCCTTTTCTTGGTTAGGGGTTTTAGAGGTCTACTCCAAGCTCTGGACATAATCTCAAATTTACTCGTTAGGTTCTTCGTCGAAAGGGGGTGGTTTCTAGGGGATGAAGCTCTCCTCAAGTTGAGGGTTAGGTCAGCCCTGCAAATACTCTCAGCAATCATCCTGTTCCTTCTCTACTCACCCCTCCTATCAGCCCTACATCCATCCTTAAACGGGCTGGTAGCCATACTCGTCGTATTCTTGATAATCCTCATGACATTCAGGGTTTTACATCCTCCCAAACGTGCATAAACTAGCCACAGGTTTAACGGTCGAAGAGCCATTTTACGGTAAAATTTAAACGTTACACTTGACTACTTGTATCTGGAATCATGATGGAACGTTTTATACCGATACTCGACATCATCCGTGTCAAGTTGAGGGAGATCCTAACCAGAACCGAGAACTCTATGAATCCATGGGATATGACGAAGCTTATGATGATCGGTGAGGACCTTGTAAAGTTGGCCTCAGATGTCCAACCTAAGCTTGTAGAGGTTGAGCATAGAGTTCTCTCCCAGTCGATAAGGGAGGCAGGCCTCGGCATACGCCATAGAGCCAAGGAGGTGCAGGGCAGAAGCCTGAATAGGGATGATGAGGAGTACTTTAAGAGCGTCCATGAAGCCCTCGGAAACCTATGCAGGAAGATAGAGACCGGCGAGTACTACGAAGCCCTGAGGGGTGTGGAGTCATCCAGAAAGAGGAAGCAGAAGAGCTACCTAATATGAAAACTTCCAATAAGCTAATTTTAAGGTGAACTCTCTAAGGCCTTAAGAAGGGCCTTATACATCCGACGGCGTATGCTTTGGCTATCTTCCGGTCCGGCGTATCCGTGACCACCGGGACATGATCCGGGTTTATAGGTCCCATCAAACCCAGCCTCATACCTGGTGCCGACGCAGTACAGTAATCCGTTATATTCGCTTGGAACGGCTTCTATCATTTTGTACCAACCCTGGGTTGAGAAGGGTGCCTCCGAGATTGGGGGTCTGATGGGTGTAATGCCAGCCTAACCCCGGAGTCCTCGGCGACTGGGACTATTCTCCTATAGACCTCTATACAACGGGAAATGTGCTCATCAGGTGCGACATCTACAGCTGTCTCCCTTTCTTCCCTTAACATGGCCTTCATCGCTTCTAGGTTGAACGCTCGCATTCTGTATCCTCCCCTATGCTCAGCCATGTGAGTTATGAAGACCTTCGGAGTTCCATGTAGCATCAGCCTAGCTATGGGGATCGAAGCCTCACCGAGCAGCTCTATCGTCTTACAAAGTTTCTCAAGCTCCTCCTCCAGCTTCCTCAACAAGGAATTTATACGGCTCTGGGAGCGACACCCTGAATATCTCAAGTCCATACCTCTTAAGCCTCCTCAACCTTAGGAGCCCCTTCAGGCTTAGATATCCCTGCTCCTTGACACCCGGTAGTTTTGTGGGATCACGTATATCTATGCCGTCGACCCCCACCTGTGAAGCCCGCCTGAGGTAATCCTCCGAGAGATCGCCCTCCCATACCGTTATCTTCAAGTTGACCACCACCAAGGGTAATATTTTTCCCTTTTAAGGAACGATTCGTTTAATAGCTGTGTTGGGGAATTAAATCTTGTGGGCTGGTGGCTTATGGTTTCGAGTAAATTCTGGGGTGAGATTAAGGATCCAGTTTATGGTTACGTATACATAACAGAGGCTGAGAGGATGGTTATAGACTCATTCCCCTTTCAGAGGTTGAGGCGTATAAGGCAGCTCGCTGGGGCTGAATACGTCTACCCAGGGGCGAACCACACCAGGTTTGAACACTCCATAGGGGTTATGCACCTCGCCAAGCTATTAACCAGCAACCCACAACTCTCTGAGATAATAGATGAGGATACGGCCCAGATGATAAGGATAGCTGCCCTACTACATGACGTCGGGCATGGACCCTTCTCCCACATATTCGAACACCTGCTAGACAAGTTCCTAAATAAGACCCATGAGGACATGACCACGTGGGTTATACAAGCTTCTGAATTGAGGGATGTGATAAACGATATCGGATATGACCCGAAGGTTGTCGGTAAACTGGCTGTGGGCTCCCTCAACAAGCCTGGCATGGCCTTCATGGATCAGGTTATCCGGAGCGCAGTGGACGTTGATAAACTGGACTTCGTGATCCGCGACACCTACCATACGGGCGCCGAGTATGGACATGTGGACATATTCCGCCTAATACAGATGCTCGACGTTATAGATGAGAATCTGGCCGTTGATATTGGAGCCCTCTCAGCCCTCGAGTCCTTCATGCTCGCGAGGATAGAGTCCTTCAAGAGCATATACTTCCACAGGGTTGGGAGGGCTGTCCAGATAATGCTGGCAATGGCTATGGAACGCGCAAACGAGGAGCTGAACATAGTTGACTTCAACTCGGTGGATGACTACCTAGCCCTAGACGACTATACGATGTGGGTTATGCTGAAGGAGTGCGAGAAGTCTAGGAGTATCATTAGGAGGCTGGAGAGGAGGCAACTCATAAAGTGCGCCTATGATCCACCTCCCTTCTACATCAGGGATAAGATAATCTCAGCCATATTCAAGGTTGAGGGCATAAGGAACAGGATTAGAGACCAGATAGCCGAGGAAGCCGGAGTAGACCCGGAAATGGTGATAATAGACGTCCCAACCCTCCCATCAGTTCCGTACTACCACTCAGTCCTGATGGAGCCCATGGAGATACCGGTCTTCCACAAGATGAGGAACGGCAGAAAGGCCGTCAGACGGCTAAGCGAGATATCCGGGATCTTCAACGTAATGAGGGGCTTCATGAACATCCTTAGAGTGTATACCGAGGAGGAGCATAGGAGAAAGGTTCAAGCAGCCGCTGAGAAGCTGTTCGGAGACCTACCAACGGAGATGAGGATCTCATATTAAAGTTGGATGCAAGCTACAACCGGGATGGCGGTGATCCTGTGGTATTGGAGATGCATGGCAGGCCTATATCCCCCGGCCACGCTGAGGGCGTAGCCCTAGTCTCACGTAACCCCCTAAGTTTCCTTGGGGGAGTAGATCCTGAAACAGGCGTCATAATTGAGAAGAACCATGACTTGAGGGGTGAGTGCGTAAGGGATAGGGTACTCTGCTTCCCCCACGGACACGGCTCAACCGTTGGGAGTTATGTGCTCTACTCACTGGTGAAGAAGGGTTTAGGGCCGAAGGCTATAGTGAACGTCACGGCGGATCCAGTGGTGGTTGTGGGGGCCATAATCTCCGAGATTCCGATGGTCGACCGTATCGATATAGGGCGGATATCAACCGGAGACCTCGTGGAGGTTGACGGCGAGACGGGGGTGGTTAGGGTCCTAAGGTTGAGGGTTAAGAAGTGAAGGGGGTTGCCGTACGTATCTGACACCGGATGAGGAGAAGTTATACGATGGGGAGATGGGATGGGCCTACCAAGTAGCGATGAGGATACTCGTCAAGCTCGGAGACCTCTACGGGGCTGACAGGCTCATACCGATAAGCTCGGCTCACATCTCCGGAGTCTCATACAAGACCATCGGAGACGCCGCGATAGACTTCCTCAACGAACTAGTGAGGGGAGATGGTAAGGTGAGGGTCAGCTCAACAATGAATCCCTCAAGCTTCGATCCAGATCACATTATTGAGATGGGGATCCCGGGTGAGGTTAGGGAGAAGCAGTTCCTGATAATCAAGCTATACGAGATGATGGGGGTCAAGCCGGTGCTGACATGCACACCCTACTACATTGAGAAGCCAAAAGCTGGCTCACACCTAGCATGGGCCGAGTCCTCAGCCGTAATCTACGCAAACTCCATCCTAGGAGCTTGGACTAACAGGGAGGGTGGACCGAGCGCGCTAGCATCAGCTCTGATAGGGAAGACTCCAAACCACGGGATACACAAGGCCGAGAACCGCCAACCGACAGTTGAGGTTAAGGTTGAGGCCGAACTTAGGGATATGGCTGAGTATGGAGCGTTAGGTATCTACGTGGGAAGGATCCTAGGAGAGGATATACCGCTATTCTCAGGTCTACAAGACCTTGAAGAAGATGGGCTGAAACAGCTCGGGGCAGCCCTAGCCTCAAGCGGCATGACCCCGATCTTCCATTACAACCAGAGAGGGAAGACTATGGAGGAGCTTGAAAGGGTAAAGGTTGAGCGGAGGGATATAGAGAAGACCATGGAGGAGTTCTCAGCGTCCATGGATAGGCCGGATCTCGTCTTCATAGGATGCCCCCACTGCTCCCTCAAAGAGCTGGAGACCGTTGCTAGGATGGTGGAGGGGAGGAAGGTTAGGGATGACGTCAAGCTTTGGGTCTGCACCTCCAGATACATACGGGGTAAGGCTGAGAAATACGTTGGGATGATAGAGGCCTCTGGCGGCCGGGTAATATGCGATACGTGCGCCGTGGTTACATGGCTGAGGGATATGGGGGTGGAAAGCCTAATGACGAACTCAGCCAAGACGGCCTACTATGTTCCCACACTGAACAGGGTTGAGGCAAGCCTGGCGCCGTTAAGGAAGTGCATCGAGGCTGCTTGTAGGGGTTGACCCGCCTGTTTCATTTTTCATCTTTACCGAGCTTCCGGTATGACTACCTCCTCTATTGAACGGTTTAGGGTTACCTCAGCTATACCCCGACTGTACTCCATTATTCTCCTAGAGTTGTCCAGGATCAACCTCATGATGGATGATATGTTAGGGTCCAGCCTCTTGCTCGAGATGAGCCCGATCAGGTCGTTCTCTATCCCGATTGAGCTCTCTATCTTCGATATGATTGAGTCTGCTAGGTTATAGTTCCTCTTAAATAGGGCCTTCATCGAGTCTTCGAAGAGCTGATGCGCGAAGTTGTTGAACTCGAGCATCTGGGAGTAGACCTCCTCGTCCAGGATCTCCTTCAAGAATAGAACCTGATCCCGTATCAGCCTCTTTAGGTTCTTCACGTTCCTAGCTATGTTCACGGCGTTATCGGCTATACCCTTTATGTTGTTGGCCACTATCCTGTAGCCGAGGAACTCCTTCGGGGTCTTGAAGCCCAACTCTTTGTATAGGTTCCTCTCTAAGTAATACTTCAACTGTCTAAGCACGTATAGGTTCAGGCGGTTCACATCGCTGCAGGAGTCTATAACGCTCTCTATGAGCTTCCCGTCCATATCCTTCAACGCGATTATTGAGTCCCTATCTGCTGAGAGGGCTAGTATAGCCATCCTTCTTATAGCCTTCTCAACCGGGAATACGGGGTGGTTTATCAGTATCTGTATGGTCATCTCTTCTGGGGTTTCCTCTATTATCTCGGAGCCTAGAAGCATATTCTTCACGAGGTTCTTTATTGGGAGCCTAAACTTCGAGCTGTAACCCTCCCTGAACCTTACGCGTATAAGTTCGGCGCTTATAACGTAGAGTGATATTATCTTACGGCAGATGGACTTCGGATCATCCCTCGCATCTACGATGATGCAGTATCTCCTCAGCGACCTCTCCTCAGCCTTCCTCCTACCCTCAAGTATGCTCCTCGGTGTGAGAAGGAGGGAGGAGTCCTCTAGGACCCTGAAAGCTATCTGGCTACCCTTCTCCAACCCCAGGTTTAGGACCCACTCCTTAGGTAGAGATATGACGTAGGAGCCCCTCCCAGTGCACTGCATCCTCCTATACCCTAAATCCCGCTCAACCGATCCCTCGATCTCCATATATTTCATATACCATCCACTGATCTCCTCGTTGTATATAGATAATTCTTGAAATCTTATATAAAAAATATAGATTCACACCTAAGGTTGCTTAATGCTGTTGAGTTGCGCTCCTATGCCTCACCCTACTATTCATGTACCTCGTGGAGCCGAAGCCTTAAGGCTTAAGGAGCTGAGGCTTCCCGGAGGACGTAGCCGAATACTTCTGCCTCGACGAGTATGAGGGCTACATCTGGGATATGCCATGGTAGGTTCCCAACGAATACGCCTGGATTGTAGGGTCATCTACCTACGGGGTGAGGCTGGTTGGGATGGGAGCTGAGGTGGAGAAGGCCGATGAAGGGGCCTAGACTCGATTTAGGGTTGACGGAGGGGTTCTGTGAAAACTTTAGGTTAAAACCCAGATGAGGTTATGGATAGCGGGTTTGTGAAGGTTAAGCTGACCTCCCA
Organism: uncultured Candidatus Bathyarchaeia archaeon; assembly: GCA_964499825.1. Lineage (GTDB taxonomy): Archaea > Thermoproteota > Bathyarchaeia > Bathyarchaeales > B26-1 > B17-G17. The sequence continues at coordinate 5,495 of CAZCOP010000012.1, read as the reverse complement.
CAGATCCTACGGTAGATTATACGCCTACTAAAACTATCCGGATTCCCCCAAACTCTCCATCAACTTATCTATTATATCCTTAGCTCTTCCGCTTCTGGGTATCTCAGCCCTTTCAAAACCCTCACGAGGCTTGGAAAGGGGTCTCGTCGCATCTATCCCCATCTTTGAGGTTATAGCTCTCTCTTGGTCGGCTGAGGGGTCTAAGCTTGAACCCCTTACATTCCTCAGTATTACAAGGTCCTCATCCGCTTGGAAGCGGGTTGCTATAGCCCACTCAACATCATCGAGGTTGAAGACATCTACATCGGCATCGACGACCACGACGTGTTTTAGGCTTGGATGGGCTGAGAAGGCTGAGAGTATCGCGTTCTTTGCATCTCCATCGGTCTGTTTCTCGATGGATATGATGGCGTGGAGCCACCCGCACCCCCCCATAGAGAGGTTTACAGCCCTAACCCTAGGGACAACCCTCGATACAGCCTCGTATATGGCTGCCTCACGGGGTAACCCCATCAGGAGTCTATGCTCAGCTCCCCCAGGTAGGAGGGCCTGGTAGATGTAACCCTTACGGTGCATGACGTTCACAACCTCGACAACCGGCTGTGAGCGTTTAATATCATAGGTTCCGGTTATATCGACGAGCGGCCCCTCAATCGTCTCCCTATCGTGGAATATCCTCCCCTCTAACACTAATTCGGCGTCAGCTGGCGCATATGCATCCACCTTTCTACACTTGACCAATCGAAGTCTTCCGTCTAGTAAGGCGTTGGCTATCCAGAACTCGTTAACGCCGAAGGGTGGAGATGAGGCTGCCGCTAGGGAGACCGCTGGATGAACCCCTACGGCTATGGCTATATCGAGGTCTCTCCCCTCCTCCCTCGCCATGCTCCATAGTTTATAGAGGTGTCTAGGAACCAGCCGTATAGCTAGGTGTCTCTCGTCCAGTACTAAGAGGCGGTGGATCGAGACGTTCTCAACCGAGCCGTCCGGGCTCTTAGCCGATATTACAGCCGATGTTATGTAAGCTCCAGCATCCCCCTCGTAGTGGGTTAGGATAGGTATATCCCGCAGATCCGGCTCCTCAATAACCTCGGTCACCGGTGAGCTTGATATGACGCTTGGCGGTTTTAGGTTTCTAGATGCATCTATAAGCCTGTTGTAGAGCTCCTCCACGGATACGTTCAGGGCTGAGCATATCCTATCCCTAGTTCCGCATACATTCCCAGCTATGGTTACGCCCTCATAGTCCTCAACATTCTCGAATATGGGTATGGGTCCACCCTCAAGGCTCTTCATAACCAGTGGGATCTCGAAGCGTGTCGATAGGGGTTCGGTTATGCGGATTACCTCCCCCCTCCTCTCCATCTCCTCCAAGAACTCTCTGAGGCTCATCGCTGCGTCTCTCCCTTCTTCTTCATGACTTTGTCGAGCAGTTTTAGGAGTATGGGTCCAGCCCTCCCCTCATCCACACTCTTGAGGTAAACCGATATTAGGGTCAGTTTCCCAGTCCTCATAGCCGTCCTCTCAGCGATCAACCTAGCTAATGTCGTGTTCCTGTCCCCGAGTAAAACCGAGGATAACGGTTGGGTTAGCATCAACCTCCCCCTCGGCATAGAGACGGCAACTGTTCCCAGCGAGTCCTCCCCCTCGCTAAGAAATACCACAGAGGCATTCCCAGCATCGATGTGGATAGCTGAGAATTTTGTCCCTAACGCCTCAACGCTCTCCTGTATGATCTTGGCCGGAGTCATACCCGTTACTCCTTTATCCCGATGGGTGGGCTAGGGCCGCCATAGGGGATGTTGATGAAATTTGTGCGGTTGTTAGAGTTGGGAGAGAGTCTTCCTCAGCCTCTCGCCGTTTTCCCTCAACCAGCCCTGCAGGATTCTAATATCCGTATTCAAGCTGAAGTTCCGTACGCCGAGTTTAATATACCAATCCGCCTCTTCCGGGGTCCTTATCTCAGCCCTCGGGGCTACACCCATCCTTAAGGCGGTCTTTATGGTTTTTTCCTCGGCCTCCTTGACCTTCGGGTGGTTCCTCTGCCCAGGCAGGCCTATACTCAACGAGTAGTCGGCTGGCCCGAACTGGACCATATCTATCCCATCAACCGACAGTATCTCCTCTAGGTTCTCAACTGTGGACTTCTTCTCGACCATTATAGCTATGACTGCGTCATCGTATATCTTAACTAGGTCTCCCACCGTTATCTCGCCGGACAGGTAACCGAAACCCCTACTCACCCTAACGCCGTTGATCCCCTTCGGCTCGGCTCTGACCGCCTTGACAGCCTGCTCCGCATCCTCAACCGTTCTTATATCCGCGAAGAGTAGGTTCTGTATCCCGGCGGCTATGGCCCTTTGAGCTATGAATACCCTCGGCTCCTGGTCTATCTTGATCATCGATGACAACCCGGCCAGTTCACATGCCCGAGCGAAGTTATCCAGGTCGTGAAGGTGGTACGGCGCGTACTCACCTAGGAACTCAACGTAGTCGAATAATCCGGTGTAGCCTATTATCTCGATTACTCCTGGCCATGGGATGAGCATGCGTGTTCCCAGGGTCGGCTCACCCTTCCTAAGGAGCTCCCTGAGTTTATTCTCCCTCAAATCCAACCTCACCCCGACAAAGCATTCTATTGAACGTTATATAAAACTTTGGAGGAATACTAGCTTAGTTTGTTGAGGTTAAACTGGACATTAAAGAGGGTTAAGGCCTTGGAGGATGATAGAGAGAGGGCTGAGGAGATCCTGAGGATACTGAGGGAGAACTTCTCAGTACCTAAGCTCTCAGATATCGTGGGGGACCCCTTCAAGGTCCTGATAAGAACGGTCATAAGCCAATCGACAGCTGAGGTTAACACAAGGAGGGCTTACAGAAACCTCTCTGAGAGGATCCAGATAAACCCAAAAAGCCTAGCCGAGGCCGATATTGAGGTTATAGAGGAGGCCTTAAGGGTCGCTGGCCTATACCGGAATAAATCACGCATAATGAAGGAGCTCTCAAGCCGGATCTTGGAGGAGTTCAACGGCTCGCTGGACTTCATCTACTCGTTGCCGCTTGATGAGGCTAGGAGCATCCTGATGAGCCTACCTGGTGTTGGACATAAAACCGCCGATATAGTCCTATTATTCTGCGCCAAGAAGCCGACTCTACCAGTCGATACGCACGTATTTAGGGTCTCTAAGAGGCTCGGTCTAGCCTCCAAGGATGCAGACTATGAGGGTGTTAGGGGGTCGCTCCAGAGTTTATACGAGCCAGAAGATTACTTCGATGTGCACATGCTGCTCATCAGTTTGGGTAGGAGGTATTGTAGGGCTAGGAACCCCCTCTGTGGTGCCTGTCCAGTTAATAGGCTCTGTCCCTCAGCCCTCCCCCATGCTCGCAGATGACCTCAACCTCTCTTCCCATCTTGTCGAGTACAAGCTGGCCAACGTGGACTGTCGATATCACACCTTCAACCGGAGTGTATAACTTAACCACGTTCTTCTTCAAGTCTACGCCGAGTATGATTCCTATCCCCATGAGATTTCCATCCGAGTCCTTTAAACCTACTAGGGGGCCGCTTCCACACCTCCCCCTGACTAAGGTGACGCTCTTCCCTGTGGAGGACTCGATCCTCCTCATCTGCTCCTTGCTGACCACCTGATTCTCGTCTATGATCAGTAGAACCCTCCCGCTTGTCTCCTCCATGTATATTGGGTTCAACCTATGGAGTTTGTCCAGTTCTCCACCTTCAGTGTAGAATCCTATTAGGGTTTCATCCTCTAGGAGGCTCATGAATCCCCCCTCAAGCTTAACCCATTTGATCGGGTATGTCCGAACCTTCGCCCTTCTCAGATACCTCTTGTAGGCTAGTTCACGGAGGGATCTCCGAACCTCACGGTTCCTCCTCTTCACGGCGTCTGGTTTGTTAATCGTGATTGCCCTATCCCCATCAACCCTCGATAGTATTGGGTTGAGCTCCCCCTCCCCCTGTATGCCGACTACAACGTTCGGTGCGATGCCCTCTATCAACCTGACCTTGTAGTTTACGGCTTCATCTCCGTCGACCCAGCCGTCAGTGTTTATTATAGTTAAATCTACACCCATCCTTGAGGCCCTCTCCGTGAGGCTGATGACCGCCTCTATGACTGCGTTTAAAGCTCGACTCGGCGTTATAACTCCGAGGAATATCAGGCTTGCCGGGCATGTCTCGAATAGGTCCACTACGTAATTCTCCAAGCAGCATAACCCTATGGTTCCAGGTGGTCCTATGTCGGACTGCCCGGGGTCCCCGTCAATTACCGCAACCTTCCATCCCTCCTTGATGGCTCTATTCGCCAAGCATGTGCAGAAGCTCGTCTTTCCGGCGTCAACCCCGCCTATGACAAGGACGGAGTTCGGTCTACCACTCGATATTATCCCCTCTATGGTTCTCCACCATAACTCCGGTATCGTGTCTCCCTCAACCTCCGAGATCGAGGCTGAGTTTCCAAGCGAGAGTTCAAACTCCGAATCCCTCGAGGCCCTGAAGGGTATGCGCTTGCCGTATCTGACCACAACTTGTTTGCCGACTGTTATTGGGGCCCCGAGGGCTGAGGCTTCACCCGAGACTAGCATGGCCGAGGCCGGGCCGTCTATTAGGAGGGTTCTACCCGCCTTGACCGCTCGTCTCATGGGTTCTCCTCCTCTTGGCTATCCTTATGGCTGAGTCTGCATCTGTGAGCTTCTTCCTCCCCTCCTCGCTCCTGATGCGGCTCGTCCCAACCTCATCGACTATCTCTATCTTCACGCTTTCCGGTAACGCCCTGTTTAGGCGGTTTAGGAGTTCCTCGGCGATGGTTGGCACTCCACCCCCTATCCTAACGGTCTGGTTGCGGGCGGGGTTCTCCTTCAACGCCGTTATTATCATGTCTATAGCCTTCTCTAGGGTTAACCCGTCCTCAGCTCTTAGGACGTTTCCGTCGCATATTATGGCTACGCCGAAGGTCTTCCCGGTGTCTACCCCGATCGTTACATCCTCGTATAACCGTTTACCCTGGATTATCCTTATAGCTTCATCTATTACCTCGGTCGGTTCCTCCTCAGTATCATAAACTAGGACGTTTGGGTGGTCTACCTTATCCCTCTCCTCCCTCGTGGTTAATACGACTTTAACGGTTTGTGGAATCTTGTCTGAGGGGAGTAAACTTAAGAATATGAGGTTCCTCTCCTTCAACTCCTTCACTAGCTTGTAGTAGGCTTTCCCTGAGACAGTCGCAACGGCTATCTTAGCCCTCATAAACTTCACTCTAATATACTAACCAAACCGGGTTGGCGGTTCCATCCTCCCTCTAATGTTATACATCTACCCATTTTTAAGTCTTCTAGGTCCCATGCGGCTGTCCTCTTTCACGGGGCGATGGCTAAAGAAAGAAATACAACCTTACACTATCGCTTTAATGTGAACCAGGGAAGGGTTAAGAGACTCCTAATACCGACCGGTTGCTCATTGATCGATAGATTCCTTGAGG
>CAZCOP010000011.1:0-22232 GCA_964499825.1 uncultured Candidatus Bathyarchaeia archaeon | reverse complement strand
CAGATGGCGGCCTTATTCTCTCGGGCCTTCTTCCTCAGCAGCCGTATCAGCTTTACCAACTCAGGGTTCGTCGTCTTAAGTTTCCTCCTCGGGCTCATTCCTCTTCTCCCTCAGGATGTTTATGAACTCTGAGAACTTCTCCTCAAGGATCTTTGACGCCTCAAGTACGATCCGCTCAACAGGTAGTGCCCCTGTAGACTCAACATCGAAGATGAATGTTTCATCATCCCAGTCTACCTCTATGGCTGGGGGTTCCTTTGGACATGCATCAACGCAGTCTCTGCATAGGGTGCAGTTGATGAGGCTCTCAACCTTCATCCTTCCATCCTCAATCTTCAGGATTCTCTTGGGGCATATATCCACGCATTCGCCGCAGGCGTCACACCTCTCCTCGTCTATGTTTATCTCAGGCATATACCTGTAGATGCAGAGGGAGACCGGTTGCCACTTCGCGTGGACCCTGCCCTTCCCAAGCCTAGCGTAGGCTTCAAGCTTCACGCTCTGACCCGGCGCCAACTTGACTATCGGGATCTTTTCGCTGACCGGGGCTACGTTCGGGTCTTCGGGTATGAGGTCTCCCGAGTATACGGTCTTGACCTCATCTCCAGCTTCGACGTTCAACGTTAGGGTTGTTCTGCATAGATTGCAGCCGAACTCACTCTTGCAGCTGCACTCCTCCGGTAGGTTGTACGCCTCCAAGTCCGTCTTGAGGGGTATCAGGCCCAGCCTTAAGGCGAGTATCTCGTCGTGGAGGACTGAGGAGTTCTCCAGTATTACGACCTCGTCTATCGCCATGGTTGGAACCTCCGCTAGCATGATCCTTCGCAGGGTGTTAGCCATGGCTGGGGATATCCCCTCAACCATGAAGCGGATGAAGTTCTCATCCTTATTGATTATGCGGATCTGCATGCGGGTCTTCCCTTCTACGGTTGGTGCCACCCTTTCCTCGCCTTCCCATAGAGATGCAACCGACTTATTTCAACTTTTCCCGAGAAACAGGCTGGAATTCATCTTAACCATCCATCGGTGTTTTATAGCGACCTATACTCTCCTCCCTCTCCGCCCACCCTTCCGCCTAGTCCCGTCGTGTGGTATCGGTGTTACCTCCTCTATCCGGCCTATCATGCGGAAGCCGGCGCGTGCTAGGGCCCTTATCGCTGCCTGTGCACCTGGACCCGGGGTCTTCGCCCCAGACCCACCTGGAGCCCTAACCTTTATGTGTATTGCTGTTATCCCCTTATCCTTGGCTATCGCCGCTGCGTGCGCAGCGGCCCTCATGGCTGCGTATGGTGAGGACTCCAGGCGGTCAGCCTTTACGAACTGTCCGCCCGAGGCTATGGCTATGGTCTCCGCGCCCGATATGTCGGTTATGTGGACTATCGTGTTGTTGTATGAGCTGTAGATGTGGGCTATACCCCACCTCTCCTCCTTCTTGCTCATGCGGATTCAGCCCCTTTACTCTCAACCTCTATGCTCAACCTTATCGGGTGTTCGGGGTTTGCTAATGGGCTCAGTGGAGCGTAGGTTATCTTATCCTCCTCATCAACCTGAACTAGGTAACTGGGCGAGAAGACCCGTCTATCCCCTATCGCGATGTGGCCGTGGGTTATCAGTTGGCGGGCTTGGTGAATGGTCTTCGCCAAGCCCTTACGGAAAACTAGGGTCTGGAGTCTACGTTCGAGTATATCCTCAACTGTGAGGTCTAAAACGTCATCGAGAACCGCGTTCTCGGACAGTATCCCATACCTCTTGAGCTTCCTCAGAAGCTGGGACTCCAGCTTAACCCTCTCCTCAGCCGGTTTACCTAGGAGTGAACGGGCGATCCCCCTAAACCTTGAGAGCATGGTCTTATGCCGCCAAAGCTCCCTCTTGTTCCTTAAGCCGTACTCCCCCATAATCTTAAGTTCGCTCTGTAGGATGTCGGACCTCCAAGGGAACTTCGGAGTTGTGTACTTCTTCTTCTGCTTCTTGGGATCGCCCATTTCCCTCCTCTACCTCCTCTTCCTCCTTACCCCAACAGTCTTACCGGTTCTGCCGGTTGTGCGTGTCCTCTGCCCACGGACCTTCAAACCGTAAGCGTGACGGTATCCCTTCCAGGATTTTATGGCCTTCATGCGGTCTATGTCTGCCTTAACCCTGAGTTCTAGATCCGAACCTATGAGGTGTATATCCTCCCCGGTCTCTAAGTCCTTTCTGTAGTTTAGGAGCCACGTCGGTATGCCGTAATCCTTCATGTTCCTAGCTATATCCTCGATCCTCCTGACATCCGAGTCTGAGAGGAAGCCAAGCCTTGTGGTTGGTTCGATGTTCGCCCTCTTCAATATCGCGTTGGCTAGGCGGAGGTTTATCCCTTTTATCCGGGCTAGGGCGTAGGCTACGCATTTAGTTCCGTCCAGGTCGGTGTTTAGGACTCGGACGATGTGCTTGAACTCCCCTGACATACCGAACCATCCGCTGTTCTCTTCTTTCTAGGTTATCTACGAAAAACGCCCAATTTTATTTAAATCTTTTCTTTCAACGCCTATGCGTGGAGGGTGTAACCGTCGCCTTTAGATCGAAAGGGAGCTTGTGGATGGAGGAAGAGATAAATAAGACCTCTCAACTTAATTCTTTGGTGAGTTAACATGCCGACGCACGGCAGCCTCTCGAAGGCTGGTAAGGTCCGTTCGCAGACCCCGAAGATAGAGCCCAGACCTAAGAAGAACAAGCCTCCAAAGGTTAGGGTTAGACGTAACTATATTAAGAGGGTGATCCTCCAGAGGAGACCGGGGCAGAACTGGATATAAACATGGGTGAATCCATCCCTAACAAACCCCGGTTACATGAACCTTAATGGTCTATTTGAGGGTAATAAAACTCTCATCTATAGCTGTGGGAGTGTCTTCGTGGTTAAGTGTCCAGCTTGTGGGAGGGAGTTTCCAGAAGATTACACCTTCTGCCCACACTGCGGATTACGCCTTCATGCTGCGCCTCCCATGGTGATGGCGGCTCCGAGCGGCCTATCCTTCATAAGTAGGGCCGCGGCGATCTTCTCCAAGAACCTTATTCTCTGCGTCCCCCAGGTTGTGGAGATGGGCATCCTCTTCCTCATGGGCATACTCGCCGGGTTCGTAATAGTTGCCATGGTCATAGGCCTCGCGTGTAAGGATATGAACGCGATCGCCCGCGTCGGGCTCCTCCTAGGAATCTCCTTAGGCGTCGCCTCCTCCTTCCTATCCAACCTAATCGGGGGGTGGCAGACGGCTGCATCCGTGCAGGTCTTCCTCCTAGGGAGGGTTGTGATAGGGGGTGCCGCCTTGAGGATGGTCTTGAGAAGGTTCTGGGCGGTGATCTATGCCTCGGCCATCCTACTCTTCATCTCCTCACCGTTCTGGGCTACCGCCCTGTACTGGGTTGCGGTCGCCCCGATCTTTGCTGTAAGGCTTTTCGAGACGTATGTAAGGCTCCTCATAGACGTGCCATCCGAGATCATCAGCCTGTTCCTCCTCTTCTTCATACCCCTCGTCGTGGTTACGGACTGGCCTGTCACAACCTCCCTGAAGAGGTCGGTCTCCATGGTGGCCGAAGCTTTCAGTATGGACCCCACATACCTCATAGCTGTGTTTTTGGTCAACCTCGCCTTAAACATGGCGGCCTACATACCCACCGTTGGGGAATTCCTCGCCATACTCACAGGTCTAGTGTGGGGGCCCATACTGAAACTCTCAGTCGTCCTATACCTCACGGCTAGGTTTGAGGTTCCTTTCAAGTTCCCTCCCTCAACCGGAAGCGTCGAGGAGCCGTCCCATGAGGGTGAGAGCGACCGAGGGATGTAAGTCCTCGAACCCTTAAGTTCCTGCGTTATGGGAAGCTCATAGCAGGCACAACTGGTGTGACGTGTAGTATTAGCTGTCCTAACGTTGGATGGCGACCCAGTCTACGTCGGTAGCGGGAGCAAAAACCCTCGCCGAAAGCGTATTGACCAATCTTCTCCAAATAATATACTCATAATCTAACATGAACGAGCTCTTTTAATCAGCAAAAAGGGGATGCAGGAAGCAGCCTCGTCATAAATTTTTCCATGCCAATAAAAAGGGTTTAGGAGGGGATTGAGACCCATCTACCCTCCTCAGACGACTTGAGTATGGCGTCCAGTATCTCCTGGCACTTCAACCCGTCGTAGAACGTTGCACCCATCGGGGCGACAGGTTTGTCGTTAACTATGCAGTCTATCAGGTGGTGGACCTCATGTATGAAGGTGTGCTCCCAACCTATTATATGCCCGTGGGGCCACCAGTATTCGAAGAATGGGTGGACAGTCTCCGTGACGAGTATATTCCTGAATCCCATCCTATCCTCCGGGTCCCTCCTTGAGTAAACGTTCAACTCGTTCAGCCTTTCAAGGTTGAAGACTATCGAGCCTTCCGTCCCGTGTATCTCAACCCTCTGGTAGTTCTTCCTTCCGGCGCAGAACCTTGAAGCCTCAACGCTCCCCACAGCACCACTCTTGAACCTGATGAGGGCTATGAAGACATCGTCCACATCGACCTTCCCCTTCTTGGTTGGATCCTCAGGTAGTGGCCGTTCCTTGATGAAGGTCTCAGTCATCCCACAGACCGATGAGATATCGCCCACCAGGAACCTTGCGAGGTCTATTATGTGGGCGCCAAGGTCCCCTAGGGCTCCTGAGGCGGCCACGCTCCTCCTCAACCTCCAGACTAGGGGGAAGTTTGGGTCCATGATCCACTCTTGCAGGTATACAGCCCTATACTGGAGTATCTTGCCTATGTAGCCCTCATCTATCAGCTTCTTCGCAAGCCTTATAGCCGGGATGAACCTGTAATTGAAGCCCGTCATGTGTTTAACCCCAGCCTTCTCGGCGGCTCTATACATCTCCTCTGCCTCCTTCGCGTTCATGGCTAGGGGTTTCTCGCATAGGATGTGCTTGCCAGCCTCGGCTGCTGCTATACTTGGGGGTGCATGCATGTTGTTCGGTAGGCAGTTGTCGACTAACTCGACCTCTCCATCCTTTATCAGCTCCCTCCAGTCTAGGTAGTACTTCTCGTAGCCGTATCTCCTAGCTGCCTCTGAGACGGCTTTTTCGGTTCTCCCGCATATAGCTACGAGCTTAGGCTTTGCCGGTGGCGGATAGAAGAATATGGGCATCTTTATGTAGGCGTTTGTGTGGGCCTTACCCATGAAGGCGTATCCGAGGAGGCCTACCCCTATCTCCCTCTCCTCCTTGGCAGCCTCAACCTCGCCCATCCTGATGAAGCCAACCTTCTTTGACATGACGCGGTCACCACCAGACCTTCTCAAGTGGAGCCTTGATTATCAAGGGCTTAAGGAAGGCTATACACTTCTCGCATCCATCCTCCCTGCTCATCACGGGGTCTTCATGCTCATAGCTGAGCACATAGTCGTAGCCGACCTCGAGTAGGGCCGTCATTATCCTCTTCCAGTTTATGTCACCCCAACCGACAACCCTAAACCTGAAACCCCGAGTTGGTCTGCGCCATGAACCGGTTGGTATAACGCCGGAGATTGGTAGGTTCTCCTTGACGAGTTCAGCATCCTTCGCGTGTGCGTGGTATATCCTGTCACCGAACCTCTTGATGAAGATGACGGGGTCTATCCCCTGCCATAACAGGTGGCTAGGGTCGAAGTTGAAGCCGAACTCCTTCTTCCCATTTATGGCCTTTATAGCCTGTTCAGCTGTCTCAATGTTGTAGGCTTGCTCCTGGGGGTGAACCTCGTGAGCGAACTTTATCCCGTGGGCTGCGAAGTGGTCAAGTATCTCACCCCAACGCTCAGCGAATAACTCGAATCCCCTCTCGAATATCCTCTCATAGGCCGGTGGGAATATGTACCATGCACCCCAGTTTGGAGCCCCTATGAAGCCGTTTACCACCGGGACATCCAGTGCGGCTGCGGCCTCAGCTGTCTTCTTCATCCTCTCCATCCCGTACTTGACCTTCTCATCTGGCGTACCCTTATAGAATTCATCGGTCGATTCGTCTAGGGGTCCAAGTACAAGCTGACCCTCAAGGTGGTTGCTCAAACCCGATATGAAGAGGCCGTACTTCTCAATCGTCTTCTTGTAGGCTGTTGCCCCACCCTTCAATATCTTGTCTATATCGATGTGGTTGCTCCCCTTCCACGCGGGTATCTCGACGGCCTCGTATCCAAGCCCCGAGACGTACTTCAGAACCTTCTCAAGCTTCCACTCGTTAAACAGAATTGTGAAGATTCCTATCTTCAAAACTCTTCCTCCTTCTCCGGTTCTTTTAAGCATTGAATACTATCTCCTCAACCTTTAAATATTTTGATGGAACTTTCTCCGGATCGTTTAACGTTGCTTAAGGCCTCCTTCAGCCTCCTTATAGCTTCCTCAGGCCGTTCACTCCTAGTTATGAAGGAGCCTACCACGAAGGATCTCGCTCCAGCATCCCTAGCCAGTCTTATGTTTGTATCCCTTATGCCGCCGTCGACCTTTATGAAGGCTTCTGGGAACATCCTTGAGAACGTTCTTATCCTTCTCGTCGCTTTAGGTGAGTACTCCTGTCCCCCTCTACCCATCGGTACGGTCATTAAGAGGACCAAGCTGGAGTTGTTAACGATCCTCTCCGTGAGCATGCTCAAAGGAGTCGGCAGGTCTAGGCTTATCCCAACCCTATAGCCTAGGGCCTCTATATCCCTAATGTCGTGGAGAACCTCACCTTCAGACTTGTAGGCTTCCCTCTGAATTATGAACGTTAGATTCTCCCTCTCACCTCTAGGGATGCTCCTCCCGAAGTTTCTTATTATCCCATAAGGGTTCTTCGTCATGAGGTGTATCTCAACCATAGTCTCTTGGTGGAGTTTATCATAGAGCCACCTCATCAACTCTACTGGAAACCTAAACCTGCCCGGTATCAGTGGGGGTCTCATAAGGTCGATGTGCACGCCCTCTAGGGCCCCAACTCTCACAAGCCTCATTATTTTGAGTAGAAACCTAGCCTTCCCCGCGGGGCTGCGGAACTCCTCCCTCAATCTAGGCTCGTAATCTAGGATGGAGAGTGAGATCGACATGTCTATAAAGGGTTATCTTAGGATATAAGATAACACTTACGTTCCATCAAGTTCTCAATCCTAGTTCATCTAGGCACACATATGTTTGATGGAACCAGAGGATGGTGAGGGGATGATTCGAAAAATTTATATAACTTCACGAAGTATGATAGTTGTCTCTTCCAAGAAGCTCAACCGCCGATTTACCCATCTCCCGATGAAGCGGTTGACCTTCTTGGAAGACTCTTCTTTTTAACTGTTTTCCGAAAATACTGTTATTTTGACGGTTTGTAAGATGTTATTAGGGCCACGGTGTACATTATAGCTCTTAGGTAGTCGCTTATTCTGATGTTCTCGTTCGGTGCATGTATGTTAGAGCCTGGATATCCAACTCCGCCGGCTGACGCTACAGGTATGCCCATCCAGTTCTTTATGGTGTAGATTGGGCTCGTACCTGCGCTTGTAGGCCAGACCACAGGCTTCGATTTGTAGATGCGCTCGGCTGTCTCTATGACGAACTTGACGAAGGGATTGTCTGGAGGGGTCTTAGCGGGTTCATAGCCTCCATAGCTTACTATCTCGACATCCCCAAAGCCCTCCCTCTCTAGGTGCCTCCTCAACTTAACTATCAGCCTGTCAGGTCTCTGCGCCTCAACCAGCCTGAAGTCTACCTTCGCCATCGCCTCTGAGGGTAAGACCGTCTTCGATCCGGGTCCGGTATACCCAGAGTTTAAGCCGCATATGTTACATGTTGGGGTTAGGTATAGGGCCTTTAGGGCATCTATTCCTGTTAGGTTATTCAGGAAGCTCTTCAATCCGAGTTCCCTCTTCTTCGCCTCCTCCTCGAAGGGCGCCTCCCTGAGGAGCTTCAACTCCACCTCTGCGGGTTCAATCACATCGTCGTACCAGCCCTCAATCCTTATCCTGCCATCCGGCCCCTTCATTGATGACAACGCCCAGACTATCCGCCATGCCGGGTTCGGTATTATTGGGGCCATCGACGAGTGGAGGTCTCTGTTTGCCCCTCTAGCCCTAAACTCGACGTATAGGATACCCTTCGCCCCCAGGGTTATTATGGGTCTTCCCTTCTCGTCCACCCCATTCCCTTCCCATAGGTATCCATCGGCCTTCAGTCGGTTCATGTTCTTCCTAACGAAGGAGGGTAGGTTTGGGCTCCCAATCTCCTCCTCCCCCTCAACCATGAACTTTAGGTTTACCGGAATCCTGCCCATCACGTTAAGTATCGTCCTTACAGCCTCTATCCTGGCTACTAGAACCCCCTTATTGTCTGATACACCTCTGGCGTATATCTTCCCATTCCTTACATCCGCCTCGAAAGGCGGGGTCTCCCAAAGCTCCAGAGGCTCTGGAGGCTGCACATCGTAGTGATTGTAGAAGCCTATGCAACCCGCATCCGGGTCAGCCTTTACGGTTCCTAGAATCACAGGGTTTCCGCCCTCAACTGGTATGGTCTCAGCTTCTATGCCCACCTCCCTCATCAGCCTGCTTACTTCCCTGACGCATCCCTCTATGCCCCTACCCTGAGCCGATACGCTTGGTTCCCTACATATCCTCCTCAGATCTTCTATGAAAAGTTCCCTATTCTTCTCTATATACCTGCTCAGCCTCTCCATCAATCCGTGTGAGGACATCCTACTCAACCTCCTAACCCTGATGCTCCTCACCGGTTCCTCTCCTTATTGGGGTCTTACTTAGCGGTTTCCTCCTTAACTCTGTTCCGCATATCTCGCAGACCTTGGATTTGTAGTCTTGTGGGTACTCCCTGCGGCATGCTGGGCAGTATAGGACCCAGCGGAGCTGGAAGCGTATGCCCAGGGTGGTTAGGGGTATGAAGTTTATGTTCATCCTCTTGGCAACGTTCTGTATGGAGTAGTCATCCGTGACTATGGAGGTTGAGTATCCAGAACTCTTCATCTGTAATGCTAGCGCTAGAACTTGGAGATCGGCATCGGAGAGGTATGTCATATCTCCAACCTCACTTGAGAGGTGTTTGGCCTCATCTATAAACTTCGACTCCGGCTCCATAACCTTAAGCCTCCCCTCATTCATGGCTGCATCGAACCTCAACCTTGGGAGTGAACCTTCAGTTAGCTCCCCCCTAACCAAGGGAACTGAGTATTGTTCATCCCAAACTGAGGATGGGTCGTATCCGGCTATGAATGCTGAGGAGTCAAGTATGACGGCTCTTCTCCCCCTACTCAAGCGGTCTCCTCCCCCTTATAGAATAGAAGCCTCGTCTTCAGGCGGTGGTAGAAGTTCTCGCTGAAGCGGATGAATGATGTTTCATACTCAGACCTCTTTATAACTATGCCCGGCTCATCCCTCCCGATGTCAACCTGGTGTTGACCATCTATAACGACTGTTGCGCTTTTAGGCCTAACTAACTTGACAGTCAAAACAGAATCCATCGAGAAGACTATCGGCCTTATGACGGTGAGGGGGCAGACCGGGGTTAGGACGAAGGCGTCTACATCGGGGTCTAGGATCGGCCCACCCCCGGAGAGGGAGTAACCGGTTGAGCCAACCTGAGATGCGACTATAATCCCGTCGCTCCTGCAACCGGTCACGAACGAACTGTCCTTCCATATGTTTACATGTAAGAGCTTAGCTAGGGTTCTTGATGTTATGAAGACCTCGTTAAGTGCGTCTGGGAGCCTTCTGTCCCCAACGTATGACGCTAATTTGCTGCATCGTTCGATTTTGTAGTCTCCTTCTAGGTAACGGTCTATAGCTGCTATGGCATCTCCCGGCTGGACCTCGGTTAGGAATCCCCTTACGCCCATATCGACCGCTAGGATTGGGGGTTCAGGCTTGGGTACGCGGAGGCATGTTCTGAGTATTGTGCCGTCGCCGCCTATCGTGATTATGAGGTCGCTCTCCATATCCTCGAGCGGTGTCGACTCATCCATCCTCCCGGCGTAGCTCGCTAGGGTCGGCTCGAGTAGAACCTCCAAACCCTTAGACTCTAGGTATATAGCTATGCGTGCAGCCAGTTCTAGGGCTTCGTCGCGGTCTGTTCTGGCGACTACACCGACCCTTCCGGGCAAGTTATCCACCGCACTTAAATAATACGTGTCTAACTTATTAAATTATAAAAGTGTCTAAGCCGTTAGGTTAATGTGAAGGTTGTGGTGGTCGTGAGTAAGCCTGTGGACCTTGGCACCTTGAAGGTTGGTAGCTACGTGATAGTTGATAATGAGCCGTGTCGGATAGTTGACTTGACCAAGTCTAAACCTGGGAAGCACGGCTCGGCGAAGGCTAGGGTTGTCGCTATAGGAGTCTTCGATGGGGTTAAACGGAGTTTCGTCAAGCCCGTGGACGCCCAGGTTGAAGTTCCGATAATAGAGAAGAGGAGTGGACAGGTTATAGCCACCATGCCCTCATCGGTTCAGATAATGGACCTGGAGACCTACGAGATATTTGAGACCTCCCTACCCGAGGATGAGAAGGTGAGGGGTAGGCTGACGCCCGGCGTTGAGGTTGAATATTGGCGCATACTCGGCAGAACTAAGATTATGAGAACGAAGGGTTAAGGGGCTGCTCTGATCTATACAGATGAGGAAGCGGCTTGGATACGCGCTTCAGCCCTATTTGCCCCTTCGCCTTATCTCCCTAATGACCTCCTCCATTATGGTTAGGGTCTTCTCTATATGTTCTCTCTCTATACCGCGGTGGGTTACCATCCTTACGAGAGAACCTTCACGGGGTAGTGCGAGGACGCCCTTCTCCTTCAGCATGGAGACGAAGGTGTTCGAGTCGACTCCTAGACCTCCAACGTCGAAGAGGACCATATTCGTCTGGACAGTCTTGAGGTTTACGGATATGCCGTCCATGGAGGCTAGGCCCTCCGCCAAGAACCTTGCATTTCTGTGATCCTCCTCTAGGCGGTCTATCATCTTCTCTAGGGCTATTATCCCTGGGGCTGCGATTATACCGGCCTGTCTCATTCCTCCGCCGAGTATCTTCCTAACCTTCCTAGCCCTCTCGATGAAATCCTCATCCCCAACAACTAGTGAGCCTATCGGGCAGCTTAGGCTCTTTGATAGACAAAACATGAGGTTGTCTACATACCTTGTGAACTCTCTAACATCAACCTTTAGGGCCACGGCTGCGTTGAAGATCCTCGCTCCATCCATGTATAGTTTTAACCCATACTCTTTAGCAACCTTGCTTAGGGCTTTAATATTCTCCGGGGGTACTATTGTCCCTCCATACCTGTTATGGGTGTTCTCGATGCAGATCAGGGTTACCTCCGGGAGGTATATGCTCTTAGACTTTATGGCCCTCTCAACATCCTCCGGGTTCAGTATGCCCATCTCCCCCTTTATGGGCCATGGGAGGACTCCGGCTATCGATGAGATTCCCCCTAACTCGTAGTGGTATATGTGGGATTCAGCCTCAAGGATTGCGCGGTCCCCCCGCTTCGTGTTGGTCATTATCGAGATGAGATTTGCCTGTGTCCCGCTTGGGACGAGTAGAGCAGCCTCCTTACCCATCTTCTCGGCGGCCATCTCCTCAAGCCTATTTACAGTTGGGTCCTCACCGTAACCGTCATCACCCAGCTCCGCGTTCCTTATAGCCTCAAGCATCTCCTCGGTTGGGAGGGTAACCGTGTCGCTTCTAAGGTCGATAAGATTCCTCCCACCCATGAGGTTTATTCCTCCCCGATGACTGTGAATCGCATTTAGGAATAAATGGCTGAATGCGGTATTTGAAGGTTTCATAACATTTGAGAGGTGATCACACCAATCTATTCCTCTGTTAAAACAGGGAGGATGTGGTTAGGTAAAGATTAAAGTGGGTGAGGTGATAATTCCTTTAGGGCTACCGGTTACTGTTTGAGGTTGGAGAGAGGGATTTGGTATTAGATAGACTCGGCTCCTCGCTGTACAACTCCCTTCGGAGGCTGATCAGAGCATCGGTGGTTGATGAGGAGACCGTTAGGGAGCTGGTTAGGGACATCCAGAGGTCGCTACTGCAGGCGGATGTGAACGTAAAGCTCGTCTTCGACCTATCGAGGCGTATAGAGGATAGGGCTCTAAAGGAGAGGGTTCCACCGGGGATACCGAGGAGAGAACATGTAATAAAGGTTGTATACGAGGAGTTGACGCGCCTCCTAGGTGAGAGGCACATCCCGGTAAGGATAAAGCCCGGAAAGAGAAACGTGCTCATGCTTGTGGGTATACAGGGCTCCGGGAAGACCACGACGGCCGCAAAACTTGCCAGATACTTCCAGAAGAGGGGGTTCAAGGCCGCGTTGATCTGCGCCGACACGTACAGGCCTGGAGCCTATGCACAACTCCAGCAACTAGCGAGCAGGGTGAAGATCCCAACATACGGAGACCCGAAGGGTAAGGACCCGATCAGGATAGCCCTAGAAGGCTTGAAGAAGTTCAAGAGATATGACGTGGTCATAATCGACACGGCAGGGAGGCACAAGGACGAGAAGAACTTGATAAGGGAGATGAAGAAGCTGGAGGAGGCCGTTAAGCCGGACGAGGTGATGATGGTCATAGACGGAACGATAGGCCAACAAGCCGCAAGCCAAGCGAAGGCCTTCCACGAAGCAACACCGATAGGCTCCATATTCATAGCCAAACTGGACGGATCAGCTAGGGGTGGGGGAGCCCTATCGGCGGTGGCGGCGACGGGTGCACCGATAAAGTTCATCGGAACGGGAGAGAAACTCGACGACATCGAACCGTTCATCCCATCTAGGTTCGTTGGAAGACTCCTAGGCATGGGAGACCTCCAAAGCCTAATCGAGAAGGTACGGGAGGCAGAGATAAAGATACCGGAGAAGAGGGTTAAGGCGATACTGAGCGGTAAGTTCACCCTAGCGGATATGTATGAGCAACTTAAGGCGGTGAAGGATATGGGTCCCTTCAGTAGGGTTGTAAGGCTACTCCCAGGCTTAGGCTACGACATACCGGACGACGTGATGGAGGTAGCTGAGGAACAACTGGATAGATGGCGGGTTATAATCCAATCGATGACTCCAGAAGAGAGGGAGAAACCGAAGATACTGAACGCGTCAAGGATAAGGAGGATAGCTAGGGGCTCAGGAACGAGCGAGAAGGATGTAAAGAGTCTAATTAAACAGTACTTCATGATGCGGAGGATGATGAGGTCTCTGAGGAGGAAAAGGCTACCCTTCCTCGGCAGGAAGTTTAAGATAAGGTGAAAGCCCTTAAAGGAGGAGCCGAACCATGGCCGAGATAATAAATAAAGCGTGGAGTATGCTTGAGAGGTATCCTCTATGCGACCACTGCCTCGGGAGACAGTTCGCCCTACTAGGCTACGGAATGGACGACGACGAAAGAGGTAGAACAATAAAGACGGCCCTAACTATGGAGGGACATAGATTAACCCTCCAAGGAGACGGGAGAGGCCTTACCATGCTGAGGGTTCTAGCCGCGAATGGATCCTTCAAGATGGCCGCGGACATACTTAGACGGATGGGCCGCCAGGTTGAGGATGGGAGAAGGTGCTTCCTCTGTGAAGGGCGCTTCGAGAGCCTACCGAAACTCGTAGACAAGATCATGAAGAAGCTGGACGGCTACGAATACGAATCCTTCCTCGTCGGCGTAAAGCTACCGGTCGAGGTTGAGGAGCGTGAGGATGAGTTCAAGGCGGAATTCGGGGTGGAATACAGCGAGGGGATGAGGAACGACTTCAGCCGAACGATAGGAAAAGCCATCTCGGAGAACACCGGGAAGACCGTTGACTACAGAAAGCCGGAGTTAACGGTGATAGTAAACCCCTTCACTGGTAGGGTGAGAATACAGGTAAACCCACTCTACATAATGGGCCGCTACAGGAAGATGGTGAGAGGGATCCCCCAATCGAAGTGGATATGCACGAAATGTAGGGGTAAGGGATGCCCAAGGTGCAACTGGACTGGGAAGATGTACCCAGAATCGGTTGAGGAACTGATAGCCGGGCCGGTCTTGAGGTTCACCCAGGGCGAGGATACATCCTTCCACAGCGCCGGGAGGGAGGATGTAGACGCCAGAATGCTCGGGGAGGGGAGACCATTCATAATAGAGGTGAAGAAGCCTAGGAGGAGAAGGATAGACCTGACAGCCCTCAAGGAGGCAATAAATGGGGAGGCAGAGGGGAAGATAGAGGTATCAGACTTACACCTTGTCGGTAAGGATATGGTTAGGAAGCTGAAGAGGATGGAGGGGGCCGAGAAGATATATAGAGTTGTAGTTGAGTTTGAGAGGGCTATCTCCGACGATGAGATCGAGAGGATAAAGAGAACCTTCACTAATATGAAGATAGCCCAGAGAACCCCACTTAGGGTACTACATCGAAGGGCAGATAAGGTTCGAGAAAAGTACATATATGAGACGGATGTAAGAAGGTTGATGCGGAACCGCGTCGAAATGAGGATAAGATGTCAGGGTGGGCTCTACGTAAAGGAGCTGGTAACCGGCGATGAGGGTAGAACAAGCCCAAGCGTATCAGAGGTGGTGAACGCGAAGGCAACACCCCTAGAGCTGGATGTACTTGACATAATAATGGAATAGTGTAAGTTTGGTGGTGTTATGGATGCCTAAGTCGAGGGGTTTCCGTTCCAAGACACGATCCTTACTGAGGAAGAGGCCTAGGGAGAGGGGTAAGCTGGGCTTAAGCAGGATACTCCGAGCATATGAGCCAGGCGACAAGGTGGTGATAAAGATAGACCCAAGCGTCCATAAGGGGATGCCCCACCGGAGATACCACGGAAGGGTTGGGGTGATAGTCGGGAGGAGGGGACGTGCCTACATAGTCAACGTAACGCAAGGAAATACCGTAAAGGAGATAATAGTAAAACCTGAACATTTAACCCCGCACCTCGAGGTTAAGGGGGAGGGTGGAGCCTAAATGCCAAGGAAGGTGCTGAACGTTAAGCCGGTAACAGTCCCGGAGGCAAAGGCGATTTTGGAGTCGCTGGGCGAGGAGAATCTAGATCAGTTCCAGAGGAGAACCCTGAACTATGTGACCAAATTCTCGAAGGTAGATCCGGAAAAGGCTGGGAAAATCGTGGACGTGCTCATCGAGAGGTTTGGGATAGAGAGGGAGGAGGCTGTCCAGATAGTGAACTGCATGCCGAAGAGCATAGAGGAGCTCAGAATCTTCCTAGCCGCTGGGAGGAGGATAATAGAAACCTCCAAGTTGGAGAATATACTCAAAGTTCTAGACGAGTATAGAGGTGAGAAAAAGTAGGGGATAAACCCCGGTTTGGTAATACTTATTAATATTTTTCGATATGTATTTCTCTAATCAGATTTTAGGGTTTAAAGGGGCGGTCATTAAGATGTGTAGAGTTGGAGAGACCCTGTTAAAAGGCTACATTACGGGAGTGAATCCTCGGAGGATTTCGTCTTCCCAGCTATGGGGCAATATGAACCTTATCTTAAACGGTTCAGTGAGGAGGATTTAGGGAGACCGCCCTCCACAAAGACGGAGAGAGTTACAGCTCGTTATGGGAGGAATAACATATGGTAGAACGGAGAGGAAGGTCTTCGCAGCAACTATATGAAGAGTATGCTTATGTTCTGGACTTCTTACCATATGGGAAGCCTGGGGCTAGACCTGGATACCGCACCAACCCGGTGGTCCAGCTGGTCGGTGAGAGCTACTTCACCCTCCTAGAGGCAAACGTGAGGAAAGGTGTAACGCTCAGCGTCCATAACAGGGTCTACGTCGGGAAGAATGTCCGGAAAGAGATAACATACATACTCGGAAGGATAGGATACGACGAATTGACGGCAAACGCAAAGGCCGAACTGACCAACGTAATAGAGAGGATAGTCCTAAATAATGAGGAGCGGTTCGTCGAGTTCTTCAACACAGCGCGGGCCATAACTCCAAGAATGCACGCGTTAGAGCTCATACCGGGAATAGGCAAGAAGTACATGTGGCACATAATAGATGAGAGGGAGAGGAAACCCTTCGAGAGCTTCGAGGATCTACAGAGGAGGGCCAACATACCAAACCCAGCTAAGCTCCTGACGAAGAGGATAATCGAGGAGCTTATGGGTAAAGATAAATACCGACTTTTCACAAGGCCCTCCTAGATAGATTCCTAACCTTAGAAGAAACCTTCACGGTGAACCTGCCTCTTCTCCAACCTGAACTGACGGTTGGGTTGAATATGAACCTGCAGAGGAGGGTTAGAAGCATACTGCGCGCCGATAGACTACTACTGAAGAGGAGGCTTGGACAGAACTTCCTCATAGACGAGGCGGTTATGGAGAGGATGGCCTCATATGCAGACCTAAACTTTGAAGATACCGTGCTCGATATAGGGGCTGGCTTAGGCTTCTTAACGGAGGTTCTGGCTGAGAGGTGTAGGCGTGTAGTGGCCGTTGAGGTTGACCCCAGGCTTGTAAGGATCTTGAAGAGGAGGCTTCGCGGGAGGAAGAACGTGATCGTTCTAGAGGGGAACATATTAAGAATGGATCTTCCACCTTTCGATAAGGTTATAGCTACACCCCCATACTCGATCTCCACATCTCTACTCTTATGGCTTCTGGAGAGGAGGCCGGAATGCTCCGTTCTAACCTTCCAGAGGGAGTTCGCTGAGAGGCTCACCGCACCGGTGGGGAGTAAGGAGTATGGCATACTGACGATAATGGCCTACTATAAAGCTTACGTCGACCTGTTGGATTTCATATCGAGCGATAGCTTCTGGCCCCAACCTGAGGTTGAATCCCAAATAGTGCGCCTAAAACCTAAGAATCCACCTTTCAAGGTTGAGGATGAGGATTTCTTCTTCAGGATGGTTAAGGCCATCTTCACCCAGAGGAATAAGAAGGTTAGGAACGCCGTTAAGCCCTTCCTGATCAGCCTTGGAATACCAAAGGGTAAGCTCGTGGAGTTCATGGATTCTGTGCCCTTCCATGATAAAAGGGTCTTCACCCTACCACCAGAGGACTTAGGGATGATATCTGATGATCTACTCAGAAGGCTACGTGAGGAAGGTCTACTATAGGGATTTAACTCTGCATATACCGGAAGACGTCTATAACCCAGCTGAGGACACCTTCCTCCTAGCCGAGAACCTAAAAGTTAGACTTGGAGATTTCGTTCTTGATATGGGTACGGGATGCGGGATAATCGCCATATTGGCCGCGAGGAAGGCTAGGACGGTCTTGGCTGTCGATGTGAATCCCCATGCAGCCACATGCGCGTGGATTAATGGGAAACTTAACGGGGTCTCTGATAGATTGAGTGTTGTCTGCGGCGACCTCTTCAAACCTGTGAGGGAGAACTTAAAGTTCGACCTCATAACGTTTAACCCGCCCTATCTACCCTCCGACGACTTGGAGAACGCGGGGCCAGCAGGACGTGGATGGCTCAGCCTCGCATGGTCTGGCGGTAGAACGGGGAGGGAACTCATAGACCGGTTCATAGAGGAGGCACCGCAACACCTTAAGGGAGGGGGGAGAATACTCCTCATCCAGTCGGATATAACAGATGTGAGGGAGACTATTCAAAGGCTTAGGGCTAGGTCACTGAAAGCGGGCGTAATCGCCGAGGAGAAGGTTCCGTTCGAGAGGATATACCTCATAGAGGCCGAGAAGGTTAAAGTTTAAAGGCAGATATAAGAGCGGCTCGAATCCGTCACTTACGGTCTGACTTCTCCCCCGGGTCTGGGTTCGCCCTCGACCCACATCTGAACCTTGGTATGCCACGCATCTCCGGGGTTACCTCAGGCTCTGCGATGGAGACCGCCGGCTCCCTGAACTGCATCTCGTATAGATGCCTATACAGCCCATCCTTCTTCATTATCAGCTCCCTATGGGTTCCCTCCTCAACTATCCTGCCATCATCTATGACGAGTATCCTATCCGCATTCCGAACGGTTGAGAGCCTATGCGCTATAACTATGGAGGTCCTATCCTTCAGGAGTATGTTTAGGGCCCTCTTTATCAGCAGCTCCGTGTAGGGGTCTATGCTCGATGTCGCCTCATCCAATATTAATATCGGTGGATCCCTCAGCAAGGCTCTGGCTAGGGCTACCAGCTGCCTCTGGCCGACCGATAGGTTTGAGCCCCTCTCACCAACCTTTGTGTTGTATCCCTGCGGTAGGCTCATTATGAACTCGTGGGCTCCAACCATCTTCGCCGCCCTTATAACCTCCTCGTCGGTTGCATCTATCTTCCCGTATCTAATGTTCTCCATTACGGCGTCGTTGAAGAGGAAGTTCTCTTGGAGGACTATTCCCATCTGCCTCCTGAGTGAGCTCTGCGTCACATACCTTATATCGTAGCCGTCTATCTTGATAACCCCGGACTGCGGCTCGTAGAACCTGCTTAGGAGCTTTATTATTGTGCTCTTCCCAGCGCCAGTTGGCCCAACAAGGGCTATAGTCTCACCGGGCTTAACCTTGAAGCTTACGTTATGTATCACGGGGTGTTTAGGGTCGTACCCGAAGGTTACATTCTCAAACTCGATCTCACCCTTTACCGGTGGAAGGTCAACGGCGCCGGGCCTATCCTTGACCTCGGGTGGGGCATCCATAAGCTCGAAGATCCTCTCGGCGGCTGCGAGGGCTGACTGCACCATGTTGTAGAAGTTTGTGAGGTCAAGTATCGGGCCGAAGAACATCTGGTTGTAGAGCAGGAAGGCTATAACTATGCCCGCGGCCGTCTCTACTGGTCCTAGAGCTCCGCTGAAGGCCAGCATACCTCCGTAGATTATCACTATCGAGCTCCCTATAGCCCTGATTAACATTATGGTTGGTGAGAACATCCCCCATACCTTAGTCGCCTGGAGGTTTGCCCGTAGGTTCTCAAGGTTTGCCTCCCTGAACTCCCTCATCGCCTCCCTTTCCCTCGAGAAGGCTTGTATCTCCCTTATCCCTGAGACGCTCTCCTCGAGGGTTGAGGTTACCTTCGATATCTTCAGTCTCGTAGCCCTGTAGGCCTCCTTAAACTTCGTGTGGAACAGCCTTGTCACCCCGATTAGGAGGGGGATTACAAGCATCGAGGCGAGGGTTAATTGGACGTTCATGCTGAGCATGAATATGATTATCATAGCCAGGTTCATTACGTCGCTTATGACTGAGATCACCCCTGAGATGAAGGTCTCGCCTATAGCGTCTGTGTCGTTGGTCAGGCGGGATACGATGTCCCCACTCTTAGACCGCTCAAAGAAGCTCAGTGACAACCTCTGCAGGTGGGAGAACATCTCACTCCTCATCTTGAACAGCATATCCTGACCTATCAGGCCTATCACGTAGCGCTTAACTCCATCGAAGAAGACGCTGAGCAGTATTAAACCTATGTATATTAAGCCTATAAGCTGCAGTCCGGCTGTGTCGCCGGTTGCTATGTACTTCCCTATAACCTCCTTACCGAGTATGTATGGCCCCAGAACTCCGGTTATGGAGGTGACGGTGATTGCTAGGAGGACTACGGCTAGCCTCCTCCGGTATGGGAGTATATACCTCAATAGGCGGAGGATTAGGACCCTATCCGGTATCCTCCTCTCACGGCTCTCCCCCTCGAACATGCGATGGAAGTGATGGTGGTGGCCCCATCCCATCTAGGTATCCCTCCTCCCGCTCGTTCTCTCCTCCCCAACCGGCCGCTTCCTCTCGACATCGGAGGATTGGGATGCCTTTACCTCAGCCGCCGCTAGGGCTTCCTTTTGGGCTTCGTATAGGGTCTGGTAGATGCGGTAGTATGCACCCTTCTTCCTCATCAACTCCTCGTGGGTTCCCTCCTCGATTATACGTCCATCCTCCAAGACAACTATCTTGTCGGCGTTCCTTATCGTGGAGACCCTCTGCGTTATGACGAAGGTGGTCCTATCCTTAAGTAGGGCGCTTAATGCCTGCTGTATCTCGTACTCGGTGTCTACATCGACACTGGATGTTGAGTCGTCGAGTATCAGTATCCGCGGGTTCATGAGTAGAGCCCTCGCTATCGCTATCCTCTGTTGCTGCCCGCCTGATAGGGTTACACCCCTCTCACCGACTATCGTGTCGTAGCCGTTAGGGAGTTTCATGATGAAGTCGTGGGCCTTAGCCATCTCTGCGGCCCTTATTATCTCATCCATCGTCGCGTTCGGCTTGCCGAAGGCTATATTCTCCTTTATCGTTGTGTTGAAGAGGAATGTCTCCTGCGAGACTATACCAATCTGCCTCCTTAGAGACTTCAACTTTACATCCCTGATGTCGTACCCGTCGATCAATATCCTCCCCGAAGTAACATCGTAGAACCTGGGGATCAGCCTGATTATCGTACTCTTCCCGGAGCCTGTTGGCCCTAAAAGCGCAACAGTCTCACCCGGTTTAACCTCCAGGTTTATACCCTTCAGGATGGGCCTATCCTTACTGTATCCAAAGGTTACATTCTCCAAGACCACATGCCCCTTGATCGGGGGCATAGTTATCGCGTTCGGTTTATCCTTTACCTCTGGTACTATGTCGATTATCTCGAAGACCCTCTCGCCAGCCGCAACCATGCGTTGATATCCAGACCATATAAAGCCCAGCATGACAAAGGGCCTCATCAGCATGCCGACATAGGTGCTAAAGACGAAGAGTTGGTCTAGGGTTAGGTGTCCAGCTATAACCTCTAAACCCCCATACCAGTAGGTTAACACCATTGCTATGGAGGCGATTAGGCTGTTTAGGGGGAGGAATATGCTCCTGACCTTCGTGGCCTCCATCATGGTGTCGTAGTAATCCCTATTCGGCTTCTGGAACTTCTTAACCTCGAAGCCCTCCATCGCGAAGGAGCGCACAACGCGTACCCCGACGAGGTTCTCCCACAAGACCGACGTCAGAACTCCGAAGTGTTCACGGGAACGATGGATTATAGGGCGTATCTTCCTCCCGAACATCGCGAACAGGATCGTTGAGAAGGGGCTTATGGCGAAGACGATCAGGGTTAGAGTTAGGTTTATGGATATCATCGACGTGACTATGCCGCCGAAGAGCATTAGGGAGCTTATGAGACCCATTATATGGAAGCCTAGGAACCACCTTATCCTGTTCACGTCGGTTGTAGCCCTACTCATCAACTGGCCGGTCTGCATCCTGTCGTAGAAGGCGAAGGACTGCCTCTGTAAAGCTCTGAAGAGGTCGTTCCTAACATCATAGATTACCTTCTGGGAGAAGTACGTGTTTGCGTAGCGTTGGATGAAGGTGAAGACTCCCAGAACCCCGGTGAAGAGTATTATCTGGAGGATTATCGACACCAGAGCGTTGAAGTCCTGTGTCTCGAGAACCTCCCTTATAGCCATCCCGCCGAGCTTTGGGAGGTATACGTTCAAGTATGTGGATGCCACCATACAGAGTATGCTGAGCATTAATGCATGCCAGTTTCGCATCATATACTTGAATAGACGCCTCATGAAGCTCAAGAAGCCTAACTCTCCCCCCTGGTTACCGCTACCCTCTTCCCCCTCTTAATCAACTCTTCTGATATCCCATTCATCAACTCGATGTACTCCGGATTCCTGTGTAAGGTTGCATGGGCTAGGAAGTTTAAGACTAACTGGAGGGATGGAAACTTCACGTTCGCCGGGGCTATCTGCCTCGATATAACCTCCTCATAGGCCATCTTCTCGAGGGTCATATACCTCTCCATAAGCTTAACCCACCTCTCCTCCTCCTCTGGTGGTATATGATAACCGAAGGAACTCAGGCTTGAGACTGCACGCTCACAGATCTTCCTCGACCACTTAGCTATATCCTCAGAACCGGGTATCAAGCCCTCACTCAAAACATAGGAGATTATGAACATCTTGGCTGAAGCCCTATAAAACCTCTCGATCAGGTTACCCTTCACGTTCACCCTACTCTGCTCCACCAAACCCGCCTTCTCAAGCATATTCAAGTGGTACACGATCGATGACACGCTCTTCCCCAAGGCCTTAGCCAGCTGGTAAGCTGTCATCTCGTTACGCTTTAAGTTATGCAGTATCCTCCTCCTAGTTGGGTCGGCGAAGAGCTTGGCAATCTCTGGATCCTTAATCAGTATGAAATCCTTCATCCCGCCTCGAAGTACATAAAAGTATAGTGTTACATAAAAATGTATCGCTTAATAAATCTGTACCATTCAAAATCTTTAATTGTGAAACCGCCCTCTCTATCTATAACTGAGGGAAAGGAAGAGGTGCCACATGGGCGTCAGGGAGATAGCGTTAGAGAGGATACGGAGGCTCTTCACCCT
>CAZCOP010000010.1:20881-22713 GCA_964499825.1 uncultured Candidatus Bathyarchaeia archaeon | reverse complement strand
TGTTAAGATAGGGTTTAGAGGGGCCTGCCCCTTTGAGCCTTAATTTTCTTTTGAGATTTTAAATGATGGTTCCTTCTGTAGGCTCTCGACCATCCAAGCCTCCTGATTTATTTAACAATAACTTTTTTCTTTGTTTAACAAAAGATTGAGAACGGGGAGAGACAGGCTGAAAAACCCGTTATCTTAACAGTATCCCATCTTTCTTGGGAAAGAGTTAAATATTTAATGGTGGATTCTCCTAATCTTCGGTCTGGGTGATTTGATTGGTCTCCAAGATCGACTGCCACACCCATGTTGGTAAGTATAAAGATATCGAATGGAGTAGCGAGTTCGCTCCTTGGAATCGGATCACACCTGAGGTACTTATAAAATTCCTCGATGATCTAGGGGTGGACAAGGCTATACTCCTTCCAACATACAGTTGGGACATAAAGAACAAGCTCCCAACGGAACAAGCGGTCGATATATGTAACGAATACCCAGATAGGCTCCTACCATTCTGCGTAGTTGAGGTGAGGGAAGAGGGGTTTGAGGATAAGCTAATCAAGTATAGGGATATGGGATGTTTAGGCGTTGGGGAACATACATCAAAGATAGAGATAGACCATGAGTTAAACCGAAGGCTATACAGAGCCTGCGGGAGGCTTGAACTCCCAATATTGATCCACATGGCTATATCACCCTCAGACGAGTATGGAGCCCTCGACACACCAGAACTGGAAGGCCTCGAGAGGGTCTTGAAGGAGTTCAGCGATGTGGACTTTATAATGCATGGACCCGGATGGTGGAGGTCCATCTCGGCTAGGATAGAGAACCCGATGGAGTCCTACCCAACCGGGAAGATTGAGGAGCCCGGTAGGGTGGTCGAGCTCTTAGAGGATTACGACAACGTCTATGGCGATCTATCGGCCCTTTCCGGATATAACGCCCTATCCCGAGATCTGGAGTTCGCTAGAACCTTCCTTAGAAGGTTTAATCACAAGCTCCTCTACGGAACCGATATGGAGTGCTTCTTCAACCCTGAACACTCACTGATGGCGTTACTGGATGAGAACCTAACAGAGGGAGAGCGTGAGAACATATATCACAAGAATGTGGAAAGGTTACTTAAAATCTAACATTTTAGGATTGGAGGGTGTAGATCATAAACTATAGGGACTCAAATGTGGAGGGGTTAACCTCAGCCCGCCCAATCGAGACTCAAACGATGCGTATAAGATCAAGGAGGAGTTGGAGACAAACTCTGCATAGTTATGAACGTAGAGTCAACCACCTTTGAGATTAGACTTTTAGGCATGAAGGGTTTATGATTATAGGGAGGTGATGCGCGGTTTGGTCCGTGAGTTCCTTGAGATAGACGACTTGAGCACCTTCATTAGAGTTGCTGAACAGAGCCCCCTAGTGATACGTAAAGACCCCTTCCTATTCGCCCAATACTACGCTATGATGTTCTTCATAAATTTGGCAACGCTCAAGGAGGGTGACGTTAGGAGGCTCTTCGAGCTGTTGAAAAGCAAGACTGTGATAGTTAAGAGTATGGTTGAGGCCTCATCTCTAAGTGAGTTCATAAAGATGAAGGAGTAACCCTTATCCACTTGAACCTTTCACAAATGCCAAAGGGTTTAGCCTAACTCCAAGGGAAGGGATAGCGCAGTATCTTATTAATCTACTCGTTTTTTATTCGCATCTTCTATAACTGGTCTAGGGGAATATCGGTCTCCTAACACTCTTGTAGCTGAACCTCTTAGGGTCAGGGTTTGAGACTCCAGGTGTATCAACCTCTAGTATCATGCCCGGCTTGGTTAAGGGTATAAAGCCAACCCTGAAGTGGT
>CAZCOP010000010.1:0-20781 GCA_964499825.1 uncultured Candidatus Bathyarchaeia archaeon | reverse complement strand
ACCTCTAGTATCATGCCCGGCTTGGTTAAGGGTATAAAGCCAACCCTGAAGTGGTGGGCGGACTTGACGAATATAACCCTCTTCCCACTTAGTCCATCCACAGACTCAAAGTAGGCTGGATGTACCTGGCTTGTCGGCTTCTCGGTCCTGCCGCACCTAAAGACAGCTGATCCGCCCATACTGACAACCCTCTCCTGAGAGGCTTATGGAAATCACCAGTTGATAAGGTCTTAACCAGCCCATCAACCTCAACCGGTTCATCATGCAAGCGGCATATATCATTCGGCAAACCATAATTAGATGATTGTATTACGTTAGATGGTTGGGTGAGGAGGGCTACACGGCTGATAGTAAAAATTTTTACAGTCGGAATCCTCGAGGCAAACTGTTACATAGTGGGATGTGAGAGGACTGGGGAGGCCGTGATGATCGACCCTGGATTCGGGGAGGAGGAGTATAGGCTCATTATGAGAGAGGTCGACCGGAGCAACCTACATGTGAGGTATATCGTCAATACACATGGACACTTCGACCACATAAGCGGAAATGGCATAATGAAGCGTGAACTGGACATCCTGATCCTCATCCATGAGGAGGATGAAAACCTACTCAGAGACCCCGAGAGGAACCTCTCAAGGTTTATGGGGCTTAACGTGACCTCACCCCCAGCTGACCGGTTGCTCCACGACGGTGAGGATATAGAGGTTGGAGACTTAACCCTTAGGGTACTCCATACACCTGGCCATACGAGGGGAAGCATATCCATAGTCGGGGAGGACGCCGTATTCACAGGTGACACTCTATTCAAAGGCTCGATAGGTAGAACTGATCTACCCGGTTCCTCCTTCAAGGAGATCATACACTCAATAAGAGATAAGATAATGAGACTCCCGGATGGGTTTGTGATCTATCCGGGACACGGACCGGCATCAACCATCCGGAGGGAGAGGGAGAGTAACCCCTTCATCACCAGCTTGAGTAGGGAACCATTCTAAGACCGTGGGATTTTAGGGGAAAGATTTATCCGGCTAGGCCTCTCTACATCGAGAGGGAGAGAACCCCAATGAGTAAGGAGCTCCTAAGGTTGGATTTTGAGAGGGAAGCCGAGAAGATAACGAACTTCATAAGAAGGGTTGTCGAGGAGGCTGGCGCATCAGGTGTAGTATTGGGCCTAAGCGGCGGCGTGGATAGCAGCCTCACCCTTGCGCTATGCGTCAGAGCCTTGGGGAGGGAGAGAGTTTTGGGGGTTCTGATGCCAACCAGCTTCACGCCAAAGGAGGACGTTAGGGATGCGTTAAGCCTGGCTGAGCAGTTTGGGGTTCGAACCGAGGTGGTGAATATTGATAAGATCGCTGAAGCCTTCTTCGAGAGTTTGGGGATCGACCGAGGCGACCCAAAGATGAGGATACCAATGGCAAACATAAGGGCTAGGATACGCATGGTAATCCTCTACTACTACGCAAACGTCAATAACTACCTCGTCGTCGGGACGGGCGACAGAAGCGAAGCCCTTATAGGCTACTTCACGAAGTATGGCGATGGCGGGGTCGACTTCCTCCCAATACGCCACCTCTACAAGACTCAAGTTAGGGAGCTGGCAGAGTATCTAGGCATTCCGGAGAGGATAGCCTACAAACCCAGCAGCCCACAGCTTTACCCAGGCCACAAGGCCACAGATGAGATACCAGCCGACTACGATAAGTTGGACCTTATACTACATGGGCTCTTCGATTTAGGCATGAGCCCTGAGGAGGTGAGCCGCAGGTTCGGCTTCCCAACCAGCATGGTTGAGGAGGTTATAAGTAGGTTCAAATCGACGAGGCATAAGCGCTCCTATCCGCCCTGGTTGAGCATAAGGGAGGAGATAAAAGAGGGGTGAGTCTTGTTTATACCTTCCCTACCCCCTAAGTAGCTTGAAGAACCCCCTTTTCAGGCTGAAGAGCCGACCCTTCAAGACGATATAGTTTGTGCTGAGCCGTCTGGCGTAATCCTCCGATACACCCGCCTTGATCAGTTCCGACTCGAAGGCTCTCCTAGCCTTCCTCACCCTCCAGTTTATGGTCAACCATACCCAGGTTAAACTTACCGATATGCGGAGCGTTGAGTATAAGATTAAGAGGACGGCCAGAACCTTGTTCATTCGTATATTTCCCTTTTCCGCGCCGGTTCTTTACCTCTCCTTCTTCTTGATCTCCTTGGATAGCTTCTCCTTGACGCTCTCCATAACGAGGCGGCTTATCTCCTCCCCCAGCTCCCTCATCTCCTTCCTCTTGGTCTCACCCTTATAGCCTCTCTTCTCCATCACGCCCTTTATGAGATCACCCATATCCGTGAATATCTTCACGTAATTCTCGGTCATCTTGAGTGCTGTCTCCTCAGGTATCCCGCCGGCCTTCAGCTCGGCGTAGAAGGATGCGGCTGCACGGCCCATCTCCCTCCCAGCTTCCTCGGAGAAGATTGAGCCTACTATCCCCTTTATCATGACGGGTACCTCCCTGGAGATTATGCTCATAACCTTCTGGAACTCCTCTATGTCGCTCAGCCTCATCTCGTACCTTTTCCTCCTTTCATCTTCGGTTATGCCAAATACGCCTCCATCAGCTCTATGATATTAAGAGGGTGATCATTAAAGTTATGGTTTGTGGTGAGAAGTGGCCACTTTATGACCGCTCCCGGTCAGCTCATATACCTTCCCTTGACCATCTATTCGTTTCAGTATGCCCCTCCCCTCAAGCCTCCTAACTCTATCCCAGATTATCCTCCTCGAGGCTCTACCACGCATCAACCTCACCTCACGCGCTATCGCCGATATATTTAATGGACCCTTTAGAGCCAAGGCTTGGATTATACATCTGTTGATCTCGTCCCTACCTATCGATGGCTCCTTTATGTAGAGCTCAGCCGCCTTCAATCTTGAGATAACCCTTAACGGTTCATCGTAGAGGCTTATACCAATCTTGGCGAGCCTTAGGTAGGGGATCAAGCCAGCGTACTCCGGCTTATCTAGGAGCATCATCTCTAGGAGTTGAATTCGATCCATTATCCTGTCAAGCTTTCTACTCAGCTCCTCAAGCCGTTTGGAGATGTCACCTTCTTCCCTTTCACCCATCCCAGAACACCGGTAGTCGTATTCATATCTCACAACGTGAGGCTATAAAATTTTTTAGGGATTTACGGCAGGCCGATATCCGCTTATTAGAGAGGAAAACCATTTAAGTGAAAAACCTACTCTTAAATTTGAGGGATATAAGTTGTCTGAGGGGGAGTTGAAGGAGGTCGGGGTGGTCACCCATTACTTCACGAGGATAAGCGTGGCAGTTGTCGAGCTTAAGGATACCCTCTCCGTTGGAGACAGGATCCTAATCCAAGGGCATACCACAAACTTTGAGCAGACCGTTGAGTCCATGCAGATAGAACATAAGAACATAACGACAGCCACGGCTGGACAGAAGATAGGTTTAAAGGTGAAGGAGAGGGTTAGAGAGGGGGATAGAGTCTACAAGATAGTCTCCTGATCACGGAGATGCAACGGAACTCCAGCTTCTAGGCATAGGTCTAACCACCTTTATTGATCTAGATATGGACATAACCTTCAAGACTGGTTATTAAGTACGGAAAGAATATACATTCAATTACATTATTATGAGTTGTAGATCGCAACTGCAACCATTAAAGATATCCATCTAGTAAAATGGTGGGCAAACTCATGGAACTTTCAGGTTATAGGGGGAGAGCCCTAAAGGTCCTAAAGGAAGCCAAGGTGGAGGTCGGGGACTCCATAAGGATAGTTAGGGAGGATGTCACCTACGAGGGCATATTGATGCCCAGGTCTGAGTATGGAGATGACAGGCATATAGTCATTAAGTTGAGGTCTGGATACAATATAGGGGTGAGGGTGACACCGACAACGAGGATAGAGAAGACCGGTTCAAGGGTTAAGCCTACCTTCAAGCCTCCGCCACCACCAGAGGAGAGACCCAACCTGCCGAGGGTGTCAATACTCAGCACGGGTGGAACCATAGCGAGCAGGGTTGACTATAGAACCGGAGCCGTCCGCCCAGCCATATCGGCAAGTGACTTATACAGCATAGTCCCGGAGCTCTCAAATATAGCCATGATAGATACAGCAATCTTGTTCAGCGTATTCAGTGAGGACCTAACCCCTAAACACTGGACAGCTGTAGCCGAGGCGGTGGCCGAGAGGATAAGGGAAGGCGTGTCAGGCGTCGTGATAACCCATGGAACCGACACCATGGCGTACACAGCCGCAGCCCTAAGCTTCGCCCTGCAGGACCTGCCGGTTCCAGTCATACTCGTGGGAGCGCAGAGGTCTGAGGATAGACCAAGCTCCGACGCCGCGACGAACTTGATAGGCGCGGTCTTAGCCGCGGCTAAAGCCCCCTTCGCCGAGGTCGCCGTTGCGATGCATGAGACCATATCCGACGGTTCCATAGCCCTCCACAGGGGGACGAAGGTTAGGAAGTGCCATACAAGCCGCAGGGACGCATTCAAGTCGGTGAACACAACGCTCCTAGCCAGGGTTACGGATGGACGAATCGAGATGTTAACCGACGATTACTACAGGAGAGAACCAGATCGAGAGCTAAACTTGAAGGCCAGATTCGATGATAGGGTTGCCCTCGTCAAGTTTTATCCAGGTATGGATCCAGCCTTCATAGAGCTCTGCATCGATGGGGGATACAGGGGGTTGATACTTGAGGGCACCGGCCTAGGCCATGTCGGCAGACACTGCTTCAAGGCCATACGTAAGGCCGTCGAGAGCGGACTGATAGTCGCCATGACTTCACAGTGTATCTGGGGCCGTGTTAATATGAACGTCTACGCCAACGGAAGAGACCTCCTAGCTATGGGGGTTATCCCCCTCGGGGATATGCTGGCCGAAACTGCCTTGGTGAAGTTAATGTGGGCCCTCGGACAGACGGATGATAGGGAGGAGGTTAAATCCCTACTCAGGACGAACCTGGCCCATGAGTTCTCTGAGAGAACCCTTTACATGTAGAGGTAGTCGGGTGGTGAAGGATGGGAGTAGACTACTCGGAGATCGGATTGATGGTTGGGCTTGAATGCCATCAACAGCTCGCTACACGTTGCAAGTTGTTCTGTGGGTGTAAACCTCAACTATTCAAGGGGGAGCCGAAGGTAACATTTCTACGCAGGTTGAGGCCCACCCAGAGTGAGTTAGGCCAAGTTGACCCAGCAGCCTACTTCGAGTTCCAGAAAGGTGTCAGGATACTCTACGAGGCGGATGGTGAAACCTCATGCCTCGTGGAGATGGATGAGGAGCCACCACACGAATTGAATAGAGAAGCCTTAGAGACTACTTTGATTGTTGCGTTGATGATGAAGGCGAAACCGGTGGATGAGATACACGTGATGCGTAAGACCGTGATCGATGGATCGAATACGACGGGCTTCCAGAGGACATGCGTTGTAGCCTTGAACGGTGAAATAGATGTCGATGGTAAGACCGTTCCGATACAACATATAAGCCTAGAAGAGGATGCCGCGAGGAAGATAGGTGAGGATGGCTATACAGTACGCTACAGGATAGATAGGCTGGGCATACCCCTCATAGAGGTTACAACGGGTCCAGTCATACACTCGCCGAAGGAGGCGGAGGCGGTAGCCCTAGCTATAGGTAGGATACTCAGAGCGACGGGGAGGGTGAAGAGAGGGTTAGGAACGATACGCCAAGACTTGAACATATCAATCAGGGATGGAGCTTTAATCGAGATAAAGGGTGTTCAAGAGCTTGAGTTGATCTCAAAGGTCGTCGAGTATGAGGTACAGAGGCAGCTGGGCTTACTAAAGGTGAGGGATGAACTGAGGAGGCGTGGAGTGGTGGAGGAAGACCTAAAGGAGGAGTTTATGGATGTGACAGAAGTCTTCGAACAGACCGGATGCCGAGTGTTGAGGAGGGCGATAAAGGATGGAAAGCGGATATTCGCCGTTAAGCTACGGGGCTTCTCCGGTTTATTAAGCATGGAGATAGCACCCGGCATGAGGCTGGGGAGGGAGATGGCTGATAGAGCCCGTTTCTGGGGTAGGGTCAAGGGGATATTCCACACAGATGAGCTGCCAGCCTACGGAATCACGAGGGGTGAGGTGGAGAAGCTCAAGAGACTTATGGGGGCCAGCCCAGATGACGCAGTCGTCTTAGTTGCGGATACAATTGAGAATTCAACTGATGCCCTAAGGGCTGTCGTAGAGAGGGCTAGAGAGGCTTTGAGAGGGGTACCGGAGGAGACTAGGGCTGCAAATCCAGATGGAACCACGAGGTATATGAGACCGAGACCTGGAGCTGCCAGGATGTATCCGGAGACAGATGTACCACCCGTCCCGATAACAGATGATTACCTGAGAGAACTCTCCTCCAGACTTCCAAAGCTTCCGGATGAGGTTGTGAAACACCTAACGGAATGTTACGGGATAAATGTGAAGCTGGCTGAGCAACTCTTAGATTCCGAGTACCTAAACCTATTCGAGAGGATAGCTGGGAGGGTTAAGGTCTCACCCACTGTGATAGCTGCAACCTTAACCGAAACCGTCAAAGCCCTAAAACGGGAAGGAGTCGAGGTTAACAAGGTGACTGATGAACAGTTGATGAGGTTATTCGAGATGGTAGACTCAGGTAAAACAGCTAAGGAGTCTATACCCGAGGTGATAACGTGGCTCTCTAAACATGAGGGCGAGGATGTTGAGTCCGCGATAAGGAGTCTAGGCTTAACCATGCTCTCCAGAGATGAGATCGAAGCGGTCATAGATGATGTGGTCGAGGAGAATAGGGACTTTGTGATGGAGAGGGGGATGGGAGCCTTCGGCCGGTTGATGGGCATAGTGATGAAGAAGGTTAGGGGGAGGGCGGAAGCCAAGGTTGTCAGCGAGATTATAAGAGAGAGAATCAGCAGGGTTAAGGGAGAAGACGCGGCTATGTAATCCTCATAATATTACGCTTATTTTATCCCATTTTTGCTTTGTTGCATAATCCCGGTTTTGCCATTTTTATGTAAAAATTTCTATTTTATAGCTTATGGGAAAGTTCAGAATTAACGTAAAAACGGTAGATTATGCAACAAAGCAAATTCTATTAATGAGTGTGAAAGTTAATAAGGAGTTTAATGGAAATCTTTATATCTAGGGAGAACCGGGGAGATGGGCAAGATTCGCGTACATGTGAAGACCTTCTTTGGGGAGGTCGCCATCGAGGGTGAGACCGCAGAGGAGGTTCTAGGGGTTCTAAGGACGATACCCTCAAGCTTCATGAGTGAACTGGAGACACTGATATCCGACAACCTGTTCAGGGAGGTTGAAACCCAGATACGTGGAATAGTGAGGTTCACGGATGATGGACCGGTCATAATGACTAGAGCTAGGCTCACCCATTATGAGGCTATAGGGCTCATATTATACGCCTCAAATGGGAGGATAAATACACCATCCGAGATAAAGAGGCTCCTTGAGAGGAGTGGGATAAGGGCTCAAGTCTCCTCTAGGTTGAACGAGATGGCTAAGAGGGGGCTGGTCTACAAGCCTGACCCTACGGAGGCCTACTGGAAGTTAACAATCGAGGGTGAGAGGTGGCTGGAGGAGAATCTGATACCGAGGCTCAGCAGGGTTTAACCGCCAAGCCATCCTTCTTGATCGCTGTATAGTGGGAGGTTTATTCTTCGCTGTACTCCTCATAGGCCTTAAGTATAGCCTTTATATACTCCTTAAGCCTCTCCGGTGGAGTTCTTGGATCTATACTTAGGGTTACGGAGAGGTTTATCCCAAGGGGGGTTCTCTCAACCCTCCCCACTGTGACCCTCTGGACCTTCCTCCTCGGCTTCGCTGGTTTAGCCCTCCTCACTGGGGCTACAGCTTTAACGGCTTCAGCTAAGCTTTCAACCTTAAAGGCGTAGGCTAACATGTCTACGAAGGCGTTCAGCCCAACCTTGTCCGCCCTTAAGTCTCCCAGGATCCCCGGAAGCTCTAGGATCAGCCTATTCCGGTCCATCCCCTCGCGTACAACACGCTCCATAAGCTTACTTATGACCTCATCCTTCGAGAGTATCCTCCTCAGCAGGTTCTTCGTGTGTTCACTATTTGGGTCTATCCTGTAGGCTGAGGCGAACTCAGCCGCCTCCCTCGTAAGCATGTACTTGCCCGGCTCCTTCTCGCTCTCCTCGATGAAGCCCCAACTCTTGAGGAAGTTGTTATTTCTGCTTATGTTGTAGAGGTTCACGCTCGATTTGGCGACCACATCGTTAACCCCGACGTATTCCCTATCGGCTCCGGCGTTCAGGTATGCGACGAGTATCTCACATATCTTTGGGAAGCTTAGACGCCTTGGGAAGAACCTCTCAACACTCAAACCGAACCACTTCTCAACCTTTAAGGACCAGATACGCCAACACCTTAATATAAGCGTAGGACTATTAAATGTTTACGGGATTTTTACGTCAATTAAACGTTAAATCGAAAGACTTAAAACTTGTGAAATCTAACAAGATTTGGTGCCACCTCCATGAAGATCAGGGTCGTCATCGAGAGGCCCTTCGGCAGGGTTGAACTCGAGGGGGGAAACCTAGACGAGATAATCGAGAGCTTAGAGTCCTTCCCGGAGTGGCTCGATATAATAGACAAGCTTGTCCTGACAGCGGCGCCCCAAGAGTTTCCAGGCGAAAGAGAGATGCTCTCCGGCGTAATCTCCATGTCAGAGGAGGGTCCACTAATAACGCTACCTAGGGGGAGACTCAGCGATAAGGAGGCCATAGGGTTACTCCTATACGCGCAGGACTCGAAAGCTGTTGAGCCGAAGAGGATCGGCCGCCTTCTCGAACTGAGCGGTAGGCCTTCCAGCGGCTTTGGGGCTAGGCTGAGCGAGATGAGGCGTGAGGGCCTCGTGGTTAGGGAGGATGGCGCCTACAGGTTATCCCCGGTTGGGAAGAGGTGGGTTGAAGACTTAATTAACAGGTTGAAGGGAGGAGAGTAGTCTGATGAGTCTTGAGGATAGGCTTGAACTCTCAGTTAGGTATAGGGATATGGAGGTTAAATTCTCCGGGACGCCGGATGATGTGATAAGGTCTTTCCTGGGCTTCATGGGTAGGATACTTCCAGCCTACGAGTTGATGTCGGAGTTAACCCTAACCGTGGACTTGGAGAGGCTGATGAGGGCTGTAACAGGCTTGGTAGCCTTCACGCCGGAGGGACCTGTAATAACTGTGCCGAGGGAGAAGCTTGGCGGTGAGAGAAACGTGATACTCCTCCACCTCATAAAGGTCTTCCTAGGCTACCAAACTGGAAAACTTGACAGGGATACCTTATCGACGGCTGAACTCCTCTCACTCACCGGCGGCAAGCCTGGAACAGTAGCTGCACGCCTCAGCGAACTGACGAACTTGGGATGGGTTGAGAGGGTTGGGAGGGGGGAGTACCGCATAACAAC
This sequence comes from uncultured Candidatus Bathyarchaeia archaeon, assembly GCA_964499825.1. Taxonomy (GTDB): domain Archaea; phylum Thermoproteota; class Bathyarchaeia; order Bathyarchaeales; family B26-1; genus B17-G17. The sequence continues at coordinate 11,333 of CAZCOP010000010.1, read as the reverse complement.
CCTCGGGGTTAAGTCCTTCATAGATGATATACTGCCAAAGATAAAACCTAAGGGAGAGGAGAGGCCGTGAGTAACGAGGGTAAATTAAGGGTCCACCTTGAATTTGGGGATGCGAAGCTTGACATGGAGGGTGACGCTGACGAAGTCTTCAAGGCTTTAACCAGATTCATAACCAAGATATACCCAGACCTGGAGGTTGTTAGGAACATAACTTACACGCCTGACCTTATCGAGCTGTCTGAGGAGCTATCCGGCATAGTAGAGCTGACACCCGAAGGCCCGATACTGGTCTCTGGTAAGCAATTGTCGGCGAGGAATAGGATCTGCCTCGCGTTGGTTGGGGCCGAGGTTGGGAATAGGCTCGGCAAGTTGGCTAAGGGAACGCTCTCATCCAAGGAGCTGTCAAGGGCCACCGGTAAAGCGATAAAGACCGTTATGAATGAGATGCCGCGTCTAGTCGCGAAGGGGTTAGTTAAGAGGACATCTAAGGGGGAGTATATGATAACCACACTTGGCATAAAGAGTACTGAAGACCTGATAAGGGAGTATAGAGCGAAGATCGAGTCAAGTTGAGAGATCAAGCCCCAACACATACCGTGATTGGAGCATACAGGTAAACCTCATCGGCTAATTTAACCTAACCGGAATGCGTGGCTGTAGGTTAGGGTGTAACTTTATATCCCAGAACCCAATTCTACTTAGGAAATATGATATAAGCTGAAGAATGGATGTGACATGTTGGGAAGGTTTCAGGTTCTTGAGAAGGAGACCCTAGCGCCGGGAATTAAACGCATGGTCATCTCAGCTCCACTCATAGCCGAGAAAGCTAAAGTCGGACAGTTCGTTATACTCAGAGTTGACGAGTATGGGGAGAGGTTCCCGCTGACGCTCGTCGAGTGGGACGAGGAGAAGGGAACGATCACCGTGATATTCCAGGAGGTCGGGGTCTCAACGAAGAAGCTAGGAAGCTTGAAGGTTGGAGACAAGATCAGGGATATAGTCGGCCCCCTAGGGAATCCGTCGGAGATAAGGTATTATGGCGATGTGGCTGTAGTTGGGGGAGGAGTTGGGACAGCTCTCGTATACCCCCAAGCCAAAGCATTGAAGGAAGCCGGGAATAGAGTCACAACGATCCTTGGAGCCAGAACCGCCGAGCTATTACTCCTAGAGAGGGAGCTGGCCGAGATAAGCGACGAGTTGTATATCTCAACTGATGACGGAACGAAGGGGTTCAAGGGATTCACCTCAGACGTCCTAAAGATGCTGCTCGAGGGGGGTAGGAGGTTCGATTACGTCTTCGCCGTCGGCCCAGCACCCATGTTGAGGGCTGTAGCCGAAGTAACAAGACCCTACAAGATAAAGACGGTTGCAAGCCTGAACCCCATAATGGTTGACGGAACCGGGATGTGTGGGGCTTGCAGAGTTACGGTTGGGGGTGAGGTTAAGTTCGCGTGTGTAGATGGACCGGAGTTCGACGCCCACCAAGTAGACTTCAGAGAGCTCATGAACAGGCTTCACGCATACATAGACAAGGAGGAGGAGGCCTTGAAGCACCTAGAGAAGACGGAGGGGAGGTGCTAACTCGAGGTGTCTAGGAAGGAGTTTCCCCCACCACAGCCCATGCCCAAGCTGAGCGTAGAGGAGAGGATACACAGCTTTAAGGAGGTCGCCTTGGGATATACGGAGAAACAGGCCATAGCTGAGGCTAAACGCTGCCTACAGTGTAAAGTTCCAAGGTGCGTTGAGGGATGTCCAGTGAACATCGATATACCAGCCTTCATAAAGTTCATAAGCGAGGGGAGGTTCGAGGAGGCCATAAAGAAGGTTAGGGAGAAGAACAGCCTCCCAGCGATATGTGGAAGGGTCTGTCCACAGGAAACCCAGTGTATGGGAAGATGCGTCAGGGGTATAAAGGGGACGCCCATAAATATAGGTGCCCTAGAGAGGTTTGTGGCCGACTGGGAGAGAAGGACTGGGAGGATAAAAACTGAGGTTGCACCACCAACCGGGAGGAAGGTTGCAGTCGTAGGTTCTGGACCAGCCGGGTTGACCGCCGCCGCCGAACTCGCAAAGCTCGGCCATGATGTTACGATATTTGAGGCCCTCCACAAGCCCGGCGGCGTTCTGATGTATGGCATACCGGAGTTCAGGATGCCTAAGGATATAGTTATAGATGAGATCAACTACGTCAAGAGCCTCGGCGTCAAGATAGAGACCGATATTATAATCGGCAAGGTCATAACCCTTAACGAACTCTTCGAGATGGGCTTCGACGCGGTGTTCATAGGTACGGGGGCTGGACTGCCCAGGTTCCTGGGGATTCCGGGCGAGAACCTCTGTGGGATATACTCAGCGAACGAATTCTTGATAAGGATAAACCTAATGAAGGCCTATAGATTTCCGGAGTATGACACTCCAGTAAAGGTTGGCAAGAGGGTTGCGGTTATAGGCGGCGGGAACGTTGCCATGGATGCAGCCAGATCGGCCTTAAGGCTTGGAGGCGACGTCACGGTGATATACCGAAGAACGGAGCTGGAGATGCCCGCTAGGAGGGAGGAGATAGAGAACGCGAAGGAGGAAGGCGTCAAGTTTCTATTCCTAGCGACCCCTGTCAGGTTTATAGGAGATGATAAGGGGTGGGTTAGGGCTGTTGAGTGTGTTAGGATGAGGCTTGGAGAGCCGGATGAGACTGGGAGGAGGAGGCCCATACCGATAGAAGGGTCGGAGTTTAAGGTTGAGGCCGACACCGTGGTTGTTGCTATAGGGCAGAGGCCCAACCCGATCGCCGTTAGGGGTGAGAAGTCCATAAAGTTGACGAGCCATGGAACGATAGTCGTCAACCCTGAGACTTATGAGACGACGAGGAGGGGGGTCTTCGCTGGTGGGGATATAGTTACCGGGAATGCAACGGTCATCTCGGCGATGGGCGCGGCTAAGAAGGCTGCCAAGGCCATCCATGAGTATCTAATGGGTGGAGGGGACAACTGAAACTTTAATTAACTTTTAGATGTCACATCCCTTCTGGTGTTCGGCTTGGAGAGAGTTAACATATTCGAGGTTGGGAGAGCTAGGGAGGGGTAATCGAGAACCCAGCTGGCTTCTTCATGAAGGTGAATAGGTTCACCGATAAGGGGAATGTCGTCTTCATCTATTATCCGCCCGGAACTGAGAATGAACTCCACTCCCATGAGGACCTTGAGACGGTCTACTACATAGTTAAGGGTAAAGGCTTGGTCATCATAGGGGATGAGACCGAGTTACTAAAGGAGGGGGATGTCGTCTTCACCCCCAGAAATGTAAAGCATCAAGTCGTGAATGATGGGAATGAAGAGCTAATCATACTGGAGGTTACCTTCAAGTATCCATGAAGTATGGTTCTCACCTAGCCCCAGCTATCCTAACTCCCCTAACCCTGATCGCTGGCATGATCAAACCCGGCTCCTCACGGTAGTCCTTGGATATAGCATCTATATTCTCTAGTATATGTAGGACTTTGGAGCCTATCAAGGCGTTCTTAACAGGATATGCCAGTTCACCATCCTCTATCTTGAAGCCGAAGTCTATAGGCTTTGATATATCGCCTGTCACCGGGTCACCTGATATCCAGCCCAGCTCGAAGTATATCCCTTCCCGGGTTTCCTCTATCATCTCGTTGAGGCTCCAGTCCCCGGTTGAGATCTGGATGTTTGATGTCCCTATTCCAACTGTGGAGCGGTAGCTCCCTCTAACCGCACTGGCGGTCGTCTCAACGCCAGCTTTATTCGCTGTGTAGGAGTTGTGGAGATACATCCTTAAAACTCCATCCTCGACCACTGTTAGGCGGCGTTTCGGTGACCCCTCACCATCATAAGTTGAGGAGGCTACACCTCCGGGTATAGTCCCGTCATCCACTATGGTTAGGTTACTTGAAGCTATCTTCTCCCCCAACTTCCCTATTAAGTAGGACCTCCCCCTCTGGATGTTCTCCGCGTTCGCTGCGCCGGCTATGGTTGACGCCATCAAGGAGTGGGCCGGTGTGAAGCCGAAGACTACCGGTAAAGTGCCCGTCTTCACCTTCCTTGAGCCGAGATACCTCATAGACCTTTCGGCCGCTATGACCCCAACATCCTCGGGTTTGACGTCCCTCAGCGACCTGCCGACATCCCACTCGTAGTAGGAGCCGACATCTGATCCCCTCCTAACTACCGCCATCACGCTTATATTGAGGGCTGTCTTCTCCTCCTCAACTGCTACGCCGAGGGAGTTCGATAGGGCATAGATGTTCAAGGAGGCCGATATGCCTCCGTTTATTATGACATCTTTGGAGACTGACTCTGCAGCCTCAAATGATGCAGCAGCCATATCCACCACGGACTCGATGGGCATCTCCGCCACTTCCTTATCGTACAGATTTGGGACTCTCCCCGCCTTCTTAGGCTCTACCAAGCTCTTGAAGTCAGGGTCTGGCTGGGCCTTCCCCGCCAACCTAGCAGCCCTCGCAGCCGTTCTCTTTGCCGACTCTGGATCAAGCCTCTGGGTGTATGCGAAGCCCATACCACCATCGACGAAAGCTCTAACGGATATCCCATGGTCAACCGTGACTCCGCAGGACTTGATCGAGTTTCTCTCGATCTCAACCCAGACAGTTCTCCTTCTCTGCGAGAAGGAGTCAGCTTGATCTGCACCCTCCCTGACCGCGGCCTCAACAGCCCTCTCAGCGAGCCCTAAGAGGCTTTCCATCCCTTTCCCCTCCTATCCCTGCCCTCCCAGGATTACCTCCCTAACCCTTACATGCGGACCGCCGCCATCGACGTACATGGCTTGTCCACCCTTCCCACACATCCCCGGCAGTTTCAGCTTGAAGTCTTTACCTACGGCGTCTATGTTCTTTAGGGTTTCCAGCGTCAGTCCGCCGAAGGATACACTCTTGACATGCTCGTTCAATTCGCCGTTTCGTATGGTGTAGCCCTCCTCCACATTACATGCGAACTGTCCACGTTCGGTGAAGACGTATCCCCAGTAGCCACCCTTCAGGTATACACCCTCTCCAGTATCCTCGAGCATCTCGTCGAGGGTCCAGTCTCCGGGTTTTATGTACGTGTTGCTCATCCTCACCAGCGGTTGGTGGAGGTGTTCTATCGCCCTCGCCGAACCGTTCGGCTCCACCCCCATCATAGCGGCGGTCTCCAAACTGTGTAAGTATCCCTTTAATATTCCATCCTCGATTAGAACCTTCCTTACGCCCGGCGTCCCTTCGGAGTCGTATCTATATGAGCCATAGGCTCCTTTGACCGTTGGGTCGTCCAGTAATGTTACGAGGGGACTTGCAACCTTCCTGCCCACCATACCAGCTATTATTGACTCCCCTGATATGACATGGTCTGCTTCACTGTTATGTCCGAAGGCTTCATGGGCCAGTAGACCTACGACGGCTGGGTCCAGTATGGCCGTGAACTTCCCGGCTGGAGCCGCCTTGGCTGAGAGTAGTGAGACGGCCTTCTCGGCGGCCTTTACGCTGATGTCTTCGGGTTTTAGTCCTTTGATGAGTTCGTATCCCTCCAGCCTCCCTCTGACCTCGTGGGCGCTCTGCCTATTTCCACACTCCTTGGCCACTACAAAGGCTCGGATGAGCGTCCTTATAGTTTCGTTCTCAACGTATGTTCCCTGGGTGTTCCCTACAACCTCAACCGTGTAGGTATCGATGTAGCTGACCATGGTGTTCGTTATCCTTCGGTCGTACCCTCTGGCGGCCTCCTCAAACTCCATCACATCCTCAACCTTTTCGTCATCCGGGATTTCCCTTGGGTCTATCTTAAAATCCGCTTTAACCTTAGCCTCAACCGGTTTAATCTCCGCAACCTTGATCCTTCTCTTTGAGCGTCTCCTAGAGGCCTTAGCCATCCTCACAGAGTCCTCAGCCGCCTTAAGAAGAGCGTCTCGTTCAACCGAGTTCACCGAGGAGAAACCCCATGAGCCATCTATTAGGGCTCTTATCCCAGCTCCATAAGTCTCATAGCCTAGAACCCTATCAACCCTCCCATCCTGAACCCTTATCGCCGTCACAACCCGATATGTGACCCTCACATCCATAAACTCAGACTTAAACTTGCTACATGAATCGAGAACTAGATCTATTAGGTCTCTCAAGGCCTCTCCCCATCCTGACCAGTCGAACAGCTGAAACACCACCGAGACAAATCCGAAACAACAGTTATTTAAAGGTGCCTCCCAGCCGACCATTCCTGCGGTTTCCGTATAAATTCAAACCCCAAGTTCGCCCTATTATAAATCGCTGAGATTGCTCGATCACGGAAATTCATAGAGTGGATAGAAAGCTAAGAAAACCCTTTGATTAGTCGTTAAAAATTTCATTGGTTGGGTAAATCAGGGGTTGGGCTTCCCTGAGCCCTTCGGCCTCTCAACCACTTTAACGTTTATCTGGGTTATCTCCTCGGTTATCGTGTTGCCTCTGACCATCTTCCTCCTCCTTTCACCCCTTCTCCTCGGCTTGAAACCCGCTCCACCGGTTAGGATGACCCTCTTCCTAACTCCCCCGTGGACATCTGGTCTCATGGGGAAGCCGTCTTTATCGCATCCCCCGGTTATTAGAAGCTTGTATCCTGAGAGCCCTATTATGGAGCCGTCGATGGTTTCGCCTATCCTCTTGCCGATGAAGGGTACCGCTCTACTCCCCTCAACCTCAACGGACTTGGCGTTCCCAGTCTCCGGATCAGAGACCACAACCTTAAACTTCGGCATATCCCTTCTTCACTCCACCACACGACGTGCCTTATGCAGTTACTGAACGGATTTTCCATTTATAAGCGTTAACCTCCGCATTAGGCTGAACCATAAAATCTCATATCTAGCAATTAGGTAATAGAGATTGATGTATCGGTGGAGGGTGAAGTTGACTTGAAGGTTGAGATTGGAGGGAGAACTCTTGAACTCGTCAAGGGCGATATAACAGACTTGGATGTAGACTGCATAGTCAACGCGGCCAACAGCCAACTGAGGCTTGGTGGGGGTGTAGCTGGAGCTATAAGGAGGAAGGGTGGACCTGAGATCCAGAGGGAATGCAACGAGATAATATCCAGAATTGGCAGGGTTGAAACGGGTGGGGCCGTCATAACCGGCGGTGGGAAGCTCAAAACTAGATACGTGATCCATGCGGTCGGCCCAGTCTACGGCGAGGGAGAGGAGGATGAGAAGTTGAGGAGGGCAACCGTGAACAGCTTAAAGCTCGCCGATGAACATAGGATAAGGAGCATAGCCTTCCCGGCGATCTCAACCGGATACTTCGGCCTCCCAAAAGATAGATGCGCAAGGAACATGCTCTCAGCCGCCATCTCATACATAAGGGAGGGAACATCGATAGAACGCGTGATCTTCTGCTTATACGACGATGAGACCTTCAACATCTTCAAGGAGACCCTGACTAAGTTTATATCTGGAGATGAAGAGCCATGTCAAAGGAAGAGTTAATGGCCTCGATTATAGAGGAGATAAAGAACTGCCGCAAGTGCGGGTTATGGAAGAGCCGTAGAAACCCCGTTCCTGGAGATGGAAGCCTAAACTCGCCAGTCGTCTTTGTGGGTGAGGCTCCAGGATACTGGGAGGATGTTAAGGGTAAACCCTTCGTTGGTGCGGCTGGTAGGCTCTTAGACGAGGTTCTGAGGGGAATAGGCCTTTCCAGGGAGGACGTTTACATAACGAACATACTCAAGTGCAGACCGCCTGGAAACCGTGACCCCCGCCCCGAGGAGGTCAGGGTTTGCACACCCTACCTAGACCGTCAACTGGAGGTGATCAAGCCCAGGTTTATAGTCACTCTCGGCAGACACTCGGCGATGTATATTCTATCCAAGATAGGCGTAGAGGTCAGCGGAATAACCAGGGTTAGGGGTAAGATATATGAGGCCGAGCTCTGGGGTCAGAGGGTTAAGATAATCCCAACCTTCCATCCAGCCGCAGCCTTATATAACATAGGGCTCAGGAAGTATATAGAGAGAGACATGAAACTTCTAAGGAATGAAATGAACAGGCTGAGTTGACAATAACCGAAGATCGGTAGGACTGGAGCCCCGGTTCATTCACCACCCAAAACCTCAAGGAACTTCAAAGCCATCAACGTATGACCGACCGGGAGAGGGTGAACCCCATCACCCCTCGTCCAGAAGCGGCCGGGCCTCTTGGAGACGACCTCCCTGAAGGCTGAGTTCACCGGAACTAGCAGGGCATCGAACTTATCGGCGAGGCTGCGGATGACCTCGTTGCAGGGTTCTACATTGGAGTTTCTCTTCATCTCGTCCTCCTCGGGTATGTAGAAGACCTCGAACATGATGAGCTTAGCCGCCGTCTCCTCCCGCGTTCTGGTTAGGATCTGCCTGTAATAGCCTTCAAACTCCCTCACGGACTCGTCTAGACTTCTACCGGATGTGTAGTCTCTCGCTACGTTATTTATCCCTATAGCTATTGAGACCCAGTCGGGCTTCTCATTGATCACATCCTCAGACCATCTGGAGGCTAAACCCTGGACCACATCTCCGCTTATCCCCTTATTGACCCACTTGATAAACCTCTCGGGGTACTTCGCGGTTGTGAGGTTAGCTGCTATCGAGACGTATCCGTTTCCTAGGGGCGGGAATTGATCCCTCCTCCCACAGTCTGTTATGCTATCACCGATTAGGACTATTTTCTCGCCGGATTTGAGTTTAAAATCACCCATCCCGGTCGTCACCTTTAACTTAATGATTCATGATAAACCGTCAAAACCTTAAAAGTCTCGTCATGATCCAGTCTCGTCCTCTCTGATGAGTTTTATGAACCCCTCCAATGTTAGTGTGCCCACCTCTCCACGTCTATGGGCCCTAACCGATACCGTGCCAGTCTCCTCCTCCCTTCCTCCACATATAGCCATATATGGAACCTTCTGAACCTCAGCCTCCCTTATCTTGTAGCTCACCGTCCTCGGGCTGTCGTCCAACTCGGACCTAACGCCGCTTGCCGAGAGCCTCCTGTGGACCTCCCTCGCATAGCTGTCATACTTATTGCTGACCGGTATAACCCTCACTTGGACAGGAGCGAGCCATACTGGAAGGCTGCCCCCATAATGCTCCAACAGTATCCCTACAAACCTCTCGATGGAGCCCAACAGGGCTCTATGCATCATTAGGGGTCTATACTCCTCGCCGTCGGGCCCTATGTAGGTTAGGTTAAACCTCTCAGGGAGGTTGAAGTCGAGCTGTATCGTTGAGCACTGCCACTCCCTCCCGGATGAGTTCACTATCTTCAAGTCTATCTTCGGTCCATAGAATACGGCCTCACCCTCCATCTCGGTGTATGGTATACCTTTCTCCTCGAGGGCCTCAGCTAGGGAGTCCTCAGCCAAACTCCAGTCCTCATCTGAGCCCATATACCTCTCGGGAGCCTTGGGGTCCCTCGTTGAGAGCTCAATTTTATACTCCTTGAAGCCGAACCTTCGGAGGATATGCTCAGTGAAATCCAGGAGCCTCAGTATCTCCCCCTTGAACTGCTCGGTTGTGCAGAAGATGTGAGCGTCATCCTGGGTGAAGCCTCTAACCCTGAGTAGGCCGTGTAGGGTTCCAGACCTCTCGTATCTGTAGACGGTGCCCCACTCAGCGTACCTTATCGGTAGCTCCCTATAACTCCTAGGTTTAGACTTGTAGATTTGGATGTGGAATGGACAGTTCATTGGTTTAACCACGTAGGTCTCCCCACCCTTCTCAAGGATATACATCCCCTCGGCGTAGTACTCTATATGCCCAGACATCCTCCACAGCTCTGCGCGTGCTATGTGCGGTGTACAGACGAGCTGGTAACCGTTCTTTAGGTGTTCCTTCTCCCAGAAGTCCCTGATTATCCTACGTAGCAACGTGCCTTTCGGATGCCATAATACTAACCCTACGCCCACCGCATCACTTATTGAGAATAGATCTAACATCCGTCCCAGAACTCGATGGTCCTTAGAAGGCTTGAAGGGTTTTTCACGGTATATCTCGTTTCGGTTTCTTGAGAATGAACTTTTAGGTTTCTGTTTCTAGATCACCCTTCATCCTCAACCCTCATGATACTGATGTAATCTTCGCCTATATATCGGTTGCCATGACGGTAAGCAATATATTTTGAATACCCAACTATCTTAGAGGGAGCCCAGATGAACATAGTGGAGTATTTATGTAGAGCGTCGAGGGAGATAACTGAGTCATCACTGAGGGAGGTTAAGGAACCAGAGTATTGGGTTGAGACCGAGGAGGAGAGGAGGTTAAAGTTCATCGATATGTTGGGATTGACGAACTACCTAAAGGTCGAGAAGAGACCTCCAGTGGAAGTGAAGGTTACGGGAACAGTTGAGAGAGAGGATTATACGATAAGGAAGCTCCACTACCAGAGCCTACCAAGACTTTACGTGACTGGGAACCTATACATCCCAAAAAACCTAGATAAACCAGCGCCAGCTGTGTTGTACCTATCTGGACACTCACCAAACCAGAAGCACCATTACCAACCACACCCGAGAAAGTTCGCCCAACTCGGCTTCGTAGCCCTGATAACCGAGACCATACAGATGGGGGAGATACCGGGTTACCACCACGGGACATACCGCTTCGGATGGTTCAACTGGTACAGCCTAGGCTACACCCCAGCCGGAGTTGAGGTCTGGAATGGCATAAGAGCCCTAGACCTCCTCCAATCGCTCCCCGAGGTCGACGGGGATAGAATAGGCGTAACCGGAATCTCGGGTGGAGGGGCGATGAGCTGGTTCCTCGCAGCCGTTGACACAAGGGTTAAGGTTGCAGCCCCAGTATGCGGAACGGCCACGATAGCCTCACACATATGTAAGAGGACTATAGAAGGACACTGCGACTGCATGTTCTGGATAAACACCTACCTCTGGGACCTGACGGATGTCGGCGCCTTAATAGCCCCGAGACCCCTCCTGATAGCCTCGGCGAAGCGGGACTGGATATTCGACATAGAATCGGTTAGGCTGATATACAACAGGCTGAGACTCCTATACGAGGCCTTAGGCCACCCGGACAGGATAGCCCTAGTCGAGACGCCCGGCGGACACTCCTACCATGAGAAGTCTAGATGCATGATATTCAAGTGGTTCCTGAAGCACCTAAAGGGTGTGGATATCCCCCTGGAGGAGGTGGGCGATATAGATGAGAGACCAGAAGTCCAGGAGACCTTGGAGACTCTAAGAGTCTTCGATAAGGTTCCATTCGACGAGGAGACCACAACCGTCCAAGAGTGGTTCATCGAGCAGGCTGGACCGCCCCAGATAAACAATCAGGAGGAACTCGAAGCCTACAGGAGAGAGCTCATCG